>DASSSO010000007.1:0-6373 GCA_035776735.1 Gaiellaceae bacterium
CGGGTCGTGCTGTCGAAGACGACGCGGTACGTGCCCGCCGCCGGCCTGATCACCGACACGACGGGCGACCACTGGGAGAACGTGGGCAGGTAGGGGTTCGTGTTCAGCGGCAGCGCGGTCGGCCCCGCCAGGCGGTTCTCGTCAGCGCCGAGCGCGATCCGCGGCTGGACGCGGACACCGCGGCCCCGCTCGAGCAGCGCGACCCCGAAGTTGGCGGCCGGCCGGCGCAGCCGCACGCGGAACACCTGCTCCGGCCCCCGGAGGACGCGGTCGACCCCGCTCTCGGTCGGGTTCTCCGGGTAGCGGTAGACCGAGACGAGCGCGCGCCGCCCGCGGGTGTTCCCGCGGTACGTGCCGGTGCGGCGGAGAAGCCGCGCCGGATGCCGGGCCAGGCGCGGGGCGGTGACGCGGCCCCAGAACGGGATCCGGCGCGTCTCCGCTCCTCGACGAAGGACGACGTACCCGGTGAACTCCGTGCCTGTGCCGGCCGTGGGCGTGGAGACGGTGAGCCCGAAGCCGCCGGGGACCGGGACCCGCGGTGCCACCCGCACACGGAGTCCCGGCGCTCGGCCTCGAAGGGCCGTGCTCACCGTCCACTCGCCGGCGCCCCCTCCTGCATCCGCGAGGACCACGGGGCGGACGACCGTCGCACCGAGAGGCACGAACCCGAACGACACGGCGGCCGGGCTGGCGAAGATCAGCGGCTGGTCGGCCTCGACGAGGTCGACGAAGCCGCCGCCCTGCCGGCTCGGGACTGCTTCACTCGATCCGTCGATCGCCGGCCGCGCCGTCGACGTCAGCGCGGACTTGACCTGCGCCGGAGTCCACGTCGGGTGCCGCTGGAGCAAGACGGCGGCCGCGCCCGCGACGTGCGGCGCCGCCATGCTCGTCCCGCTGAGCGTCTCCCACAGCCCGAGGCGCGCCGGGAAGGAGGAGAGGATGTCGACGCCCGGCGCCGAGATCTCGGGCTTGAGCCGCAGCGAGAGCGGGGTGGGCCCGGCAGCGGAGAACCCGGCCATCCGCCTGCCGACGGTCGTCGCGCCGACCGTGATCGCCGAGGGGGCGGAGCCGGGGGAGGAGACCGATCCGCGGCCGAAGGCCCCGAAGTCGTTCCCCGCCGAGACAGCCGTGACGACTCCTGCCCTCGCGGCCCCCTCGATCGCGCGCACCACCAGGTCGCGGCTCGGCGCGATCTCGTGCTGGCCGATGGAGATGTTGATCACGTCCATCCCGTCCTGCACTGCCGCCTCGATCGCGGCGGCGATCTCCGGCGAGTTGCCGTTGAGCCCGACGTTCGAGGCCGTCGGCACGGTCAGGACGCGGTAGTTGCCGATGTACGCCTTCGGGGCGACGCCGGACACGGTGACGCGGCCGCCGCCGACAGCGACGGGCGTCCCGTTGTTGCCGGCCGCGATGCCGGCGACGTGCGTCGCGTGCTCCGACGCCTCGGGATCGAGTGGAAGCGCCGCGTACCTCGAGCGGGGGGACGGCGGCGGGAACGCGCGCGCCGCGATCACCTTGGCCGTCGTGTACGACGCCTGGCCCTTCGGGAACCCGGGCGGCATCGTGTAACCGGCCGGGTCGAAGAACGGGTGCCGGTGGTCGACGCCGTCGTCGATGATCGCGATCTTCATTCCCTGCCCTGCCGTCGGCAGTCCCGGGCCCCAGACGGTCGGCGCGCCGATCGCCGACGGGCTCCGGTCGAGCTGCGCGCGGTAGCGCGAGCTCAGGTGCACGGCGGCGACCCCGTCGACCCGCTCGAGCCTCTGCACTGAGCCGGCGGGGAGGACGACGGCGAGCGCGTTCAGGACGACCCGGTAGCGCCAGCGGATCCGGGCGGCGGGCACCGCGTCGGCGATCCGGCCGGCGACGAGCTCCTGCTCGACGCGAAGGCGCGTCAGGCGGCGGAGAGCCGCGCGGGAACCGAGGTCGAGCCTGGCGCGCGAGCGGGGGAGGCCCGACCGCGCGGCGGAAGGCGAGCGGAGCTCGACGACCACCTGCACGAGGCGCGCGTCGCCGGCCGGCGCGGGACCGCGCGCGGAGGCGAGCGCGGGCAGCGCCGCCAAGAGCAAGACCCCTAGGAAAACCGCACGTCTCAGACGCGGAATCGTACGCATCGCGCGTAAGGAATCTCCAAAGGCGGCGGCTACAATGGCCGTCCGCGCGGATGTGGCGGAATTGGTAGACGCGCACGGTTCAGGTCCGTGTGGGGGCAACCCCGTGGAGGTTCAAGTCCTCTCATCCGCATAGTTGGTCTTTGCAGGGGTTTCGGGCTGCTAGCCGTCGGCTGAGTCCACGCTAGGTCCACAAACGTCGTCGTAGGCGTCGAGGAGCCCGCGCAGGTACTCCTCGCTGTCGGGCAACAGGTGCCCGTACACCTGGTCGATCTGCGCTACCGAGGTGCCCATGATTCGCGCCAGGTAGAAGAGCTGGACGCTGCCGGCGATCGCCCACGACGCGAACGTGTGGCGGCAGTCATAGACGCGGCGGTGCTCTCAAGGACGGCCCGTCTAAGCGCGATGTGTGAGAACAGCGCCTCGAGAATCACCCTAGCGATGATTGCGTGCTCGGCGCCCGGCCTAACTGTGATCCCGCGCGGCGCATACAGCGACCGGCCATGCCCGTCGTAGGCGACCGGCTTCGACACGTCGCGGGCGTCGCTGTCGGGGCCGGTGAAGAACCAGTCGGCCCCGCCGTCGTGCTGCGTCGGCCCGCTGCCAGCCTCCGTCTTCCAGTAGAGCTTCTTGGTCACGCGAACGCGAACTCGCCGCCGCCTACCGCGGCGTGGTAGGCGGCTCGCTCGTAGGCGACGACGGCGGCGACGGCCGCGTCGATCTTCCGCGGGCTGTCGGGATGGTCTTTGGTGATGATCACCCCGTGCGGGGTGTCCTTCATGACGCAGTGGCGCGCTCCGGCCGCTCCCAGACGACCGCGCTGATGAACCCGTCCAGGGTGCAGATGACGAGCGCGGCGCGTCTCTTCGGTAGGACCCGTCGAAGGCGAGAACAACCTGTTCGCCGTCTTGCAGCGTGCGGTCACGGTCGGCGCGCTCCATCCAGGCGTCGGGGGTGATGCAGCTGCAACACCTGGGCGTCGGTGAGCTCGGGGTCGGCCGCTTGCCGCCGCAGGTAGTCCTTCGTCACCCAGGAGGCGGGGTTGGCGAGTTTCAGCGCCTTCGTGTCGTGCGGATCGATCGTGGGCGCCTCGTAGCTCCACACCAGGGTCGACGACTCGGGCATCCGGGCGATCGTCAGCCCCCGGCTCACGCTCCACGTCGTCGGCGGCGAGGGCAGCGTCGAGGATCTGCCCGAGGATCGAGTCGTGCCGGTACACCGCCTCGCCCGCGGTGGTGATCGTCCACGTCTGCGGCGCCGAGCGGGCACCGCCACCCGACGTGAGCGCCGCGTACGCCCTGCGCAAGTTCGGGGTCGTCCACCAGGCGAGCTCGTCGCAGACGACGACGGTCGGGCTGTAGCCGTAGATCCGGCCGGGGTCGCTCGTCAGGCGGATGATCGTGCCCAGCCCATCCTCGCGCACGATCTGCCCCTCGTGGTCGCGGACACGGAGCAGGTTGGAGAGCCCGGGGTTGCGGCGGACGAAGCGGGCGCAGACGTCGAACAGGCGTCCGGCCTGTCGGTCGGAAGAGGCGGCGAGCAGGATCTCCGGGCGCCCCTCGTCAGTCAGCAGCGGTAGAGGCCGAGCGCCGCCAGCAGTTGCGTCTTCCCGTTCTTCTGCGCGACGATGAAGACGACCGACCGCCACACCGGCCAGCCGGCCGAGTCGTAGGCGAGCGCCTCCCCAAGCATGCGGCGCTGCCACCGCTCGAGCAGAAGCGGCTTCCCCTCCCAGCGATCCTCGGACTGAATCAGGTGCGTCTTGCAGAAGTCGGCGAAGTGCCGAACCTCGCTGCCGGCCGCATAGTCGCGCCGGAGTTCAGCCCGCGGCGGCATCACGCAATTCGCAGTCGCCGGCAGGGCATCCGGGATTCCGCCGCCCGACCGCCGCAGTACCGCATCGCGCCGCTCAGCGTGTCGTGGTAGCGGGTGCGCGCGCTGCGGTTGTATCTGCAGATGCGCTCCAGAGCAGGAAGCTGACGACGAGCATCCAGAGCGGGAACGCGAAGAGCAGCGCCGCCCAGCCGATCGGCAGGATGATCAGCGCGAGCGCGACCACGAGGCTGACCCACGCGAGCCACCTGGGCAACGAGCCCGTTCGCAACGCGTGAACTCCGGTCGCCGCGAGGAGAACCGCGGCGGACATCTCAGCACCGAGGAAGAACACGTCGCTCATAACGCGGATCGCCACGGCAGCCGCGTCTGAGAGATCGGCGTCGTCGGCAATCGCGGCCGCCACATCCGGCCCTGGCATCGCGAAGCCGAAGACCGCAGCGGCGACGCCGCCGCCAAACGCGAGCGCGGTCAGCCGCCGGACTCCACCTTCGGCTGCCGCGAGGCGAGCCCGGAGGCTGCCGAGAAACCAGAAGAAGAAGAACGTTCCCAGCACCGACAAGAAGCCGCCGAGGAAGATGCTGCTCTCTTCGGTTCGATACGAGTCGAGCAGTGTGGCGGGATCCTTCATCTCAACCGCTGTCTCAAGAACAATCACTCCGATCACCCAGAGCACGACGGCCAGCACACCCGTAAGCGGCGCATAGTGCTCCCACGACGCGGCTTGCGTGCGCGTGTCAGCCATGGTGGTCATAACGGCCCCTTCCGTCGCTTGAGTCCTGCCCCGATCCTCCCGCCAGACCAAGGTGTGGTCAAGGCGGCTGACCGACGTCGCACTTGAGGTCGTCGCTGGACCTCCCTCAGCTTCGCTGCCGGAGACGGCTTCACCACCGCCGAACGGCTCCGGCCCGCGATGACGCTTCCGCAACACCGCCCCAGCCGATCGACGAGCAGATCGTGGTCGCGCAACATCCTCACGACGCGATGACGCGTTTCGCCCTTACGTTTCGTGGCGATCGTGGTCGCCGCGCTGGCCCTTGTGGCGAGCGCGACGAATGCGGCCCCGCCCGAGTGCCCGGCAGCGTTCGAGGTCAAGCCACTCTCGTTCTTCGTTGACGAGTTTGGCGGCGACATTTCTGTTGTTGAGGTGATCGACGCGAACCAGAACGACCTCCTCTGCTTCATACTCTTGCCCGACCATTCGCCGAACTCGCCGATCTTTGTGAACGCGATCGACGACGTCGCGTTCGCGAAGAAGCCGTAGATACGGGGCGAGCTTCCGGGAAGGCGCATGCGAGAACGGAGTGACCCTGAACACGAGCGGAGGAGGCAAGCGGACGGCCAGCCATGTCGTCCCGCTCCGCCGCTGTTGTCTCAAGGCAAGGCATGGCTGCCGATCCAGACGGAGGGCGAAAGCCGGGAGCGAAAGGGGCGGGCGGAAGCCCCCGCCCCTTGCACACGCGTCGAAACCTCAGCGAGTCGAGGCCGACACTTCCGCGAGTTCGATCGTCGCTCCCTCCGGAAGCTGCTTTTCGAGCTCCGCGACCTCAACCTGGACGGCTTGCTCGAGTCGCTCTCTGAGATCGCAGTGCTCGACGACGACGCGCCGCGCGGCTGCTGCATCACAGCGCCGGAGGTCAGCGAGCCAGAAAGACTCCCGACATACGACGCTTAGCATGCCGATCTCCGGACGTGCTGGCGGTCTAGGAGCCCGGCGCGGCACCCCAGTTCGCGTGATGATCCTCCGCGTCGGTGAGCTTCATGACGTCCCCGCCGTCGGCGCGGGCTGTGTAGAGGCCGGGGTCTGGGCTGCCCAGGGAGAAGACGATCCTCTCGCCGCCCGGAGAAAAGGAGACGTCGAAGGCGGTCTGTGCTGTGGACCCATCAGGCATCTTCAAGGTGATCTCGGCCAGCCCGTGCCCGTCGGGGCTCACGCGGTAGAGCGCGCCGTTCGTGCCGAAGACGATGATTCGACCGTCCGGGGACCAGCTCGCGTAATCGTCTGTGTAGCCCCACGGGGTGATCCGGCGCGGCTGGCCACCGCTGATCGGGGTCACGAACAGGGCTTGGTCTGCCGATCCGGCGGATTTCGTCCGCGCGAGCAGCAGTTGGCTCCCGTCGGGAGAGTACGCCAGAGGACTGTCGATCCCGCCGGGATTGCTGGTCATACGCGTCAACCCTTTGCCGTCGGAAGCGCGGATTGTGTACACACCGTTCCGCCTGGGATTGACCTCGCTGTCCCCTTCGCAGGCAAGCTTTTTGCCCGATGGCGCCCAAATGGTGCAAGCGGTGAAAAGTTCTGGGTCCGGCATCGAGTGTCCGTGGACGTCGCCGGTCGAGCGGTCGAGCAGCGCCACGGCAGTGGTGCAGTCCGGTGGGTTCAGGCAGGCGTTGAACGCAAGCACGCTGCCGTCCGGTGACCAGTG
>DASSSO010000077.1:0-18794 GCA_035776735.1 Gaiellaceae bacterium
AGGAGTACGGGTCGGGGCGATTGATGGGCGCTACGCTAAGCGCGAACGCGGGCGTAGCTCAGTTGGTAGAGCATCGGCCTTCCAAGCCGTGCGTCGCCGGTTCGAGTCCGGTCGCCCGCTCTGACAACGTCTGATCGCCGCGCTATGTTGTCGAATGTGAAGACGGCCGAGCGCCGGGAGGCTCGCCGCATGCGGCGGGAAGAGGGTGAGTCGATCAAGGCGATCGCTCGCAAGCTTGGCGTTTCGCCGTCGTCCGTGAGCCAGTGGGTAAGGGACATCGTGCTGACCGACGACCAGCACGCTGCGCTTCAAGCGCGCTGCACCTCACACAACGGTCAAACCGTCTCAGCCCGGCTGAACGCGGCGCGGGCGCGCGCGAGGCGGCAGGGCGAACAGGACCACGGCCGTCTGCTCGCCTGCCGGGGTCATCCCTTGCACTTGGCCGGGGCGATGCTGTTCTGGGCGGAAGGGGCTCGCGCCCGGAATGCAGTGGTCTTCACCAACTCGGATCCGGAGATGATGCGGTTCTTCATGCGCTTTCTCCGCCAGTGCTACGGCGTTCGAAACGATCGCGTGGCCGTGACGTGCAACCTCTTCGCCGACCACCTCGAGCGCCAGCGGGAGGTTGAGCAGTTCTGGCTTGACGCACTCGAGCTTCCTCGCTCGAGCCTCCGCAAGTCGTCGGTCAACGTCTATTCGAAGCACAGCCAGAGGAAGCGAAAGAACAAGCTCCCGTACGGCACGTGTCGTCTCGTCGTCAACGACACGGCGCTCGTCCAGTCGATCTACGGGGCGATCCAGGAGTACGCGGGCTTCGACCGGCCCGAGTGGCTCGGCTAGTCCGCCAGCTCGACCCGCTCGATCGCGACCGGCTCGTGCGGGCGGTCGTTGTCGTCCCGATCGGCCTCGCAGATCCGGTCGACGACGTCCATCCCCGACGTGACCCGTCCGAAGACGGTGTGCTTGCCGTCGAGCCAGGGCGTCGCTTCGGCCGTGACGATGAAGAACTGGCTGCCGTTCGTGTTCGGTCCTGCGTTGGCCATGGCGAGCGACCCGCGGACGGCCTTGTGCTCGTTGATCTCGTCCTCGAACTCGTAGCCCGGGCCGCCCATTCCGGTTCCGGTCGGGTCGCCGCCCTGGATCATGAAGTCGGGGATGACGCGGTGGAAGATCACGTCGTCGTAGAAGCCGTCCCGCGAGAGCTGGAGGAAGTTCTCGACCGTCTTCGGCGCGTCGTCGGGGTAGAGCTCGAGCTCGATCGCGCCTTCACCCGTGTGGAGCGTCGCCCTGCTCACGGGATCGTGTCCGCCAGCGGCTCGAGCGCCCCCGCCGTCGGCTCCAGCTCCCCGGTCTCGAGCCGCGTGGCGACTTGGTGGACGAGCGCGCGCGCCTCGGTCTCGTGCTCGGGGCCGAGCACGGTGTTCACCGACGCGGCAACCTCGCCGCCCTCGAGCAGCTCGATCGTCACCGTGTCGACCTCGCGCCGGGGGATGTAGGAGTCCTCCGCCAGACCCACCCGCACGAGGAAGACCCGCCCGTCGGGGAGCGAGGCTTCCTGTTCCACAGGGCGTCCGCGCAGGCTCATGCGGCTGACATTTCACCATGCGGCGGCGCCGCGAGACGTCCGACCGTCCCGCGATGCTTGCCCGGTGCCGGCCGAAGAGCGGATCGTCCGCATCCGCCCGACGACGATTCTCGCCGTCCTGGGGATCACGTTCGGCTTCCTGCTCCTGCTCTACGTCACGTGGATCTCGCGGCAGGTGCTCACCTGGATCCTCGTCGCCGTCTTCCTGACGCTGGCGCTGAACCCGGCCGTCGAGGGGCTGCAGCGCAGAGGGCTGCGGCGGCGCGGAGCGGCGACGGCCGTCACGTTCCTGCTCGCGATCGGTGTCATCGTGGTGGGCGGGGCTCTCTTCGTCCCGACACTCGTCGGGGAGGTCTCGGACTTCGTCGAGGCGGTGCCCGACTACGTCCGCGACGTCTCGGAGGGCCGGGGGTTCGTCGGCGACCTGGCCGAGCGCTACGACCTCGAGGACAGGGTCCGCCAGGCGATCGAGGAGGGCGGGACGAGCGGCGTGCTCGGCCTCTCAGGCACCGCGATCGCCGTCACGCAGAGCGTGCTCACGTTCATCGTCGCCGTCGTGACGATCGCGTTCCTCACCTTCTTCATGCTCCTCGAGGGGCCGAAGTGGATGGAGCGCTTCTACGCGCTGCTGCCGGAGGAGTCCCAGGAGAAGTGGCGCGCGATCGGCTACGAGATCTACCGGACGGTCGGCGGGTACGTCACGGGCAACCTCTTCATCAGCGTGATCGCCGGCGTCACCTCGACGATCGTGCTGCTGGTCATGGACGTGCCCTACGCAGTCGCGCTCGGGCTGCTCGTCGCGATCCTCGACCTGATCCCGCTGGCCGGCGCGACGCTGGCCGCGATCATCGTCAGCACGGTCGCGTTCCTGACGTCGATCCCGGCCGGGATCGTCGTCCTCGTCTTCTTCATCGTCTACCAGCAGATCGAGAACCACGTGATCCAGCCGGTCGTGTACAGCCGCACCGTGCAGCTGTCGCCGCTCGCGATTCTCGTCTCGGTGCTGATCGGGGCGAAGATCGCAGGGGTGCTGGGCGCGCTCGCGGCCATCCCCGTCGCCGGCACGATCCAGGTGCTGCTGCTCGCCTATCTCCGTGGCCGGCGTGAGCGCGGGTCGCGCGAGCCCGCGCCCGTTTAGCACTTACAAACGGACATATCCCCCAAACGGGGGAGGTTCGTTCCTCCGATCCGGGCCGATCTCCAGTACATGTGGAGGGGCTCGGCGCTCGTGCTCGCCGCCGTCGCGCTTGCATCCGCGTTCGCGGTGGGCACGAGTGACGCCGCCGTCTCGCAGGGCGTCCGGACCGTTCACGCCAGGCTGGCGGACACGGCGGCCGAGCCGGGGCGTACGAGCGCTCCGCGACGGAGCCGCGCCCGGTCGGCGATGGCGGCCCTCGAGGATGCGGTGGTCGGACGGATGAACGCCCTCCGGCGCGCCCACGGCCTCCGGCCGCTTCGCCTCAATCCGCGTCTGCGCGCGGCGGCGATCTTCCACTCTCGGGACATGGGCAGGCGCGGCTATTTCGAGCACGACTCGATCAGCGGGACGCCGTTCTGGCGCCGGATCGAGCGCTTCTATCCCTCGCGCGGCTTCGACGCCTGGACGGTCGGCGAGAACCTGCTCTGGGGCAGCGACACCTACGGCGCCGCGTTCGCGATCCGCGAGTGGATGGCGAGCCCGCCGCACCGGCAGAACATCCTCTCGCGCGGCTGGCGCGAGGTCGGGATCGGCGCCGTCTACTTCGTGAACGCCCCGGGCGAGTACAGCGGCCGGCCGGTCACGATCGTGACGGCCGACTTCGGCTCCCGTCGCTGAGACGGTTCGCTTCCGGCCCTACGGGGTAGGGAGCGGACATGGACACTTGGATCATCGTGCTGATCGTGATCGCCGTGCTCGTGGTACTCGCGGTCCTGCTCGTGGGCGGACGGCGCGCTCGAGACCGGCAGCTCGAGTCTCGCCGCACCGAGGCGAACGAGCTGCGCTCTGAGGCCGCCGAGCGGGCCCACCAGGCCGAGGAACGTGAGAAGCTCGCGGAAGAGGCGGCCGACCGCGCTCGCCACGACCGCGAGGCTGCCGAGGTGCGAACCCGGCGCGCAGACGAGCTCGACCCCGACGTCGACACCTGAGACCCCGCCGCGTGGTCGCGGTCGACTAGGCCCTCGCTTCGGCCTCGCCGGGACCTCGGTAGGCGATCACCTGCACCTTCTCGAGCGTGATCAGGCCTCGCCGATCATCTCGTCGAGGGCCGGCAGCACCGCATTGACACGCTCCGCCTGGTCGACGATCTCGATCACCACGGGCAGGTCTTCGGTGAGGCGCAGGATTCTGGTCGTGTCGATGCGCGGGTGGGCGCCGAACCCTTCGATCCCGCGCTGCACGGTGGCTCCCGCGAGGCCGCGCTCGCGGACGTGCCGATCCCGTCCGTGAGAAGGCCGGCTGCGCGCAAAAGCAACAAGCGCCAACGTCAGCTGCAAGACGTTGATGGGCTGGCCGGGCTATTCCGCGGTGAAGGCGGCGTACTGCTTGTACTGCGTGTAGTGGCCCGTCAGGTTGCAGAGCAAGATGTACTTCCCGGCCTCGAGGTCCACGGTCATCTCGGCGCCCCAGCCCCCGCCCCGAATACGGTGGTCTGCATCGCCGGGCTCCTTGTCCGAGGGAACGATCGGTGGGGTTGCGTAGGCGGCTTCGCCGACGATGTTCTCCTCGACGAGGTCCGCTTCGTCCTCTTCCTCATTGATCGGAAGATCGCCCGGCTCGACACCGTCGAGATTGGAGTAGACGATGAACTCGTGGTAGCGCTCACCCACGTTGGTGACGGCGAACGTCACCCTGCCGGCTTCCACTGTCGTGCGATCGGGCTTGACGAAATAGGTCGAATCCGACTCACCCAGCTCAACCTTGACGACCGTGCCCTTGTCAGCGGCGCTCGTCGATGGACCGCCGGCCGCCGTTGTGGTCACCGTGACCGTTCTTGTGGCGTTGTCGCCGTCATCACCACCGCACGCCGCCAAACTGAACGGCAGCACAGCCACGCCCAGCAGCAGAAACATCCGGACCGGTCTCACGAGATCCTCCTATCTGCTCGTTAACCAGCCGATCGCCCTCTACCAGCGGGGTGATCGCAGAACGTTCTAGAGTCGCGTCCCAGCGTGTGGGCGTAATCGGTAGAAGACCGACCTTCGCGGCGGAAAACTACGGACACCTCGCGCGGTGACATCATCAAGAACCGGCGGCGCGGTTCAGGTCAAGCGCGGGAGAACCGAGTGTTGAGGCATGAAGCGCGCGACGATGCTTCTCGTCGTAGCCGTGGTCGTACTCGGCGGTTGCGGCGAGAGCGAGAGCGGTTCATCGCCCGAGAGCGCTGCTCCTACCACGACCGAGGAATCCGCGGACGGAGAGGGGTTGTACACGGCAACGCGAGATTCGTTTTGCCCGCCGACAGTCCCGGCCGAGATCGCAGCCCGGTGGTGCAGTCTCGTCACTGGATATGACGTGAGTGGCCATACGTTAGTGATCCAGACGGACCTCTATGAGGACTCCGAAGGCGAGACGTTCGCCGAGGAATTCCTTCTGCCGTTCATGGGCGAAGCGAACGCGCACGGAAGCGACTATGGAGTGGAGCGCATCGAGGTGACGGGGCCGCAGCGTCGCGTACACGCCTCGCACCTGGGCCGCGGAGATCTCGGGGTCAGCCGCCAGCCGGTTGACGTAGCGCTGGACGATCTCGTGCGTGATGCGACCCACCGGCGCGTTGCCGAACTCGGGGAGGAGGTAGACGCGCAGGACGCTGTCGTAGCGCGTGGTCGTCCCGCGCTCCAACCAATGCCATGACTCCTTCCCACGCCTTTCACGAATTGCGGCTGCCCGGAACTGAGCCTGAGCCGGAGCGTCCCCGCTTGGTCAAAGCCGGTTGGTACCGGCGCGAGCCGAGGGGCTTCAAGGATCGGTCCGCCGGATGCCTGCCGGCGGCCAGATTCTGCGGCGGACCGCGTCCGAACAGCGGGAGGAGGTCCCGTTCCCGGCTGGCCTGGAAGTGACGTGATGAAGCCGTACGCGAACATCGCCGTCCTCGCGCTGGTCTACAGAGAGCTAGCGCAACCGGCCGAGAGCACGCGCGATATCAGCGTGCTCGGGAAGATGGGCTTTGACGCGCTGCTGGGCTTTGACGCCGCAGACTCGGAGTTCGAGTGGATGCTCTCGGAGGCGGCTGAGCGGCCCTACAAGCTGCTGCCTCTAATTGAGGAGCTCTCAGAGGTCGAGCCGTTGCGGGCGGAGGCCTTGCTTCATGCCTTCCCGCCAAGCGATGGGTTGCCGAACGAACCCTCGGCCTGGCCGTACCGCGGCCGTTGGATCGAAGTAGAAGCCGCGATGCGCTAGCTAGAGGGCGAGGGCTTTACGACTAGCGACTCGGAAGTTGAGGAGATCGTGCACGGCCTACGCGCTAGCCACCGGGCGACGGATCGCAGACGTGCGGGCCGAGTGGTCAAGTGGGCGCGCCACCAACTGACAGCTCGGTGTTGACAATTTCGGATTACGAGTTATCGTCTCGCCCGCCGTCAATTCAGGAAGGGGGTCTTATGCTCGTCAAGAGCCTCAGACATCTGCAGCAACATTTCGTCGCTTACGTCGCGCTCTTCGTCGCCCTCGGCGGAACGTCGTTTGCGGCGGCGAACGCGCTCGTGCCAAGAAACAGCGTCGGCACAGCGCAAGTCATCAACGGCTCGCTGCTAAAGAAGGACTTCAAGGCTGGACAGCTTCCGCGAGGCGCCCGAGGACCCGTCGGCGCACGCGGGCCCGCCGGTCTCACCGGACCAGCAGGAGCTCCAGGGCCAGCCGGGCCGGCAGGTGCGGCCGGAGCTCAGGGTCCCCCGGGGCCGGTCTCGCTCACCTACGCCTCCTCCGCTGTGACTCCGCTCCCGGCCAACGGCCAGGCGACCGCGGCAGCGGTATGCCCGGCGGGAATGGTCGTGACGGGCGGCGGCGCCTTCACTCCGTCGACCGACGTGGACGTGAGCATCAACAGCTCCGACTGGGATGCAACGGGGGCGGTGCCGGACGTTTGGTTCGTCAGCATGAACAACGCTGATTCGACTACCGCGACGACCTTCGTCGTCGATGCGATCTGCACTACGCCGACCAGCGTCAACCTGGCGGCCTTGAAGGCGGCTGTCCGCGCCCGACGGGCGGCGAACAAGTAGGGACCGACTGGCGGCGGGCCTCCGATGAGGCCCGCCGCCGCATCCTCGTACACCGGCGCGACGCCGCAAACCGCCGTTACGGGCAATCTGCTGCCGCCCTGGGGGGCAAGTGCCCACGCACAGGCCAGCCTCACGTTGGCGCGATCGTCCGCTGTAGCTGCTGCGCGCGCCGACCGTACGAACTACACACCAACGCAAGGGAACCCCTGGGCACCGATATATAAGGGACCCTGGGCGTCCCGGCGGCTGTGCTCCCGCGCCTACATATAAGGGTGGCTGCATGGTTGAGCCGAGCAGACGCGGCCTAGCGCCCCGATTCGGAGTTGCCACGACCCTACGGGCAGCGGACTTGCCCGCGACCTTGTGGGGACCGTGCGGGGATCGTGCCTTTACGGTCCCAGGCGGTCTACAAGGGTCTTCAACGGCCTCCAACGGTTCGCCGGGAACAAGTCCTCAAATCGGCCGATTTGCGGGGAATTTCGCCCGAGACGGCTCCGCTACATGGGACGCGCCCGGGAGGATTCGAACCTCCGACCCGCGGATTAGAAGTCCGCTGCTCTTCCACTGAGCTACGGGCGCCGGGTCAAAGCGTAGCGGCGCGCCCTTTCGGGTACCTCCCCCGGCGAAACCAACGAAGGGGAGAAGATGAGCGAGCTGAACGGGAAGAGAATTGCGTTCCTGGCGACCGACATGGTGGAGCAGGTAGAGCTGACGGAGCCGTGGAAGGCGGTCGAGCAGGCGGGCGGCCACCCGGAGCTCGTCTCGCTCGAGGAGGGCGAGATCCAGGGGTTCGACCACTACGACAAGGCGGACGCGTTCCCGGTCGACCGCGTGGTGAGCGAGGTGAGCGCCGACGACTACGACGGCCTCGTCCTCCCGGGCGGCGTCGGCAATCCGGACACGCTCCGCACGGACGAGGATGCGGTGCGCTTCGTCAGGGCGTTCGTCGAGGCCGGCAAGCCGGTCGCCGTGATCTGCCACGGCCCGTGGACGCTCGTCGAGGCAGACGTCGTCCGCGACCGGACGCTCACCTCGTTCCCGAGCGTCAAGACCGACATCCGAAACGCGGGCGGAAACTGGGTGGATCAGGAGGTCGCCGTCGACGACGGGCTGATCTCGAGCCGGGACCCCGGCGACCTGCCGGCGTTCTGCCGGGCGCTCGTCGAGGAGTTCGCCGCAGCGCCGGTGGGCACCTGAGCCGAGAGAGGGCGCCGCTATCCTTCTCCTAGCGCGGTGGCGGTAGCTCAGTTGGTAGAGCCCCGGGTTGTGGTCCCGGTGGTCGGGGGTTCGAGTCCCCTCCGCCACCCCTCACGCTGAAAGTTCTCGCCTCACGCCGCTTCCCCGGGCCCGCGTGGGAGGAGCTCGCGAACGTCGAGTACGGCGATCTGGGGACACCGCGCGACGACGTCGAGGCGCTCGCCGTCGTCGCGGAGCTCGTGGACGGGGCGACGCTCGACCGCTTCCCGCGCCTGCGGCTCGTCGCCAACTACGGCGCCGGCTACGACCTCGTGGACGTCGAGGCCTGCCGCGAGCGAGGGGTGGTCGTCACGAACACGCCGGGCGTGACGGCCGCCGCGACCGCCGACCTGACGCTCGGGCTGATCCTCGCCGTGCGGCGCAGGATCGCCGCAGGCGACCGCGTCGTCCGGAGCGGCCGCTGGGGGAGCGGCTGGGCGGACGAGCCGCTGAGGGGCGACGAGGTCACCGGCGCGACCCTTGGGATCGTCGGCTTCGGACGGATCGGCAAGGCCGTCGCCCAGAGGGCACACGGCTTCGAGATGCAGGTGCTCCACACGCGGAGGACGCTGGACGGCGAGCCGGGCTACCGGGCGCTGGACGACCTCCTGCGCGAGTCCGACGTCGTCTCGCTCCACGTCCCGCTGACGGACGAGACGCGCGGGTTCATCGACGCCCGGCGGCTGGCCCTGATGCCCGACGGCGCCTGCCTGGTCAACACGTCGCGCGGACAGGTCGTGGACGAGCCGTCGCTCGTGGCCGAGCTCGTCTCGGGCCGCCTTCGCGCCGGGCTGGACGTCTTCGCCAACGAGCCCGAGGTGCCGCCCGAGCTGTTCGAGCTCGAGAACGTCGTCACGACGCCGCATCTCGGCACCGCCACGCCGGCGACACGGGAGGCGATGACGCGGGTGCTCGTCGACAACTTGCTCGCCGTCGAGCGCGGCGAGCAGCCGCCGAACCCGGTCTAGCGGCCCCAGCTCGCGTGAGGCTCGTGCCGGCCCTCCTGCGCGTTCCAGTAGTCCCGCTGCTCGGTGACGAGGCCGTCGGCGTCGAAGCGGATCACCGCCACGCCGGCGATCGTCTCGTCCCGGCCCTCGAACGAGACCACGCCCCAGTACTCGCACGACGCCCGGTCGCCGGACACGATCGGCTCGCCGAACCAGACTTCGGCCTCGTCCTGCTCGGAGAAGGCCCACTCGGCGTAGAAGCGAGGCGCCTCCAGCTCCCGGAAGGGCTGCGAACGGAACGCCGCGCCGTCGGCGTAGAGCGACGCCACCGCGTCGGCGTCCTTCTCCTGCCAGGCCCGTTGCCAGACATCGCGCCAGCGCCGGGCTGCGGATTCCGGATCCATCGGGCGCTACTCTGACCTACGCGGCCCCGTAGCTCAGTGGATAGAGCGGCAGACTTCGAATCTGCGTGCGGAGGTTCGACTCCTCCCGGGGCCACCTCGATCAGCCGGCCCTGCGGGAGCCGCGTGTGCTTTGGTGTGAGCGCCTAGGGCTCGTTCTGTTCGGGTTGCTGTTCGTCCTGAAGCCGCTTGCGCGCAAGCTCCTCGGCAACCCGTACGCGCTCCGCCTCGTCCGCGAGCCGGATGTCCTCGAACTTCGTCGTGTCGCTCTCGCGGCTCTCGCGCTCTCGATCTGCCTGGTCTGCCATGGGTCGAGCCTACCCGCTCTATCCTTGAAGCGCCCGCGCGGGCGTGGCGGAACTGGCAGACGCGGCGGGTTTAGGTCCCGTTGGGGGGCAACCCCTTTGGAGGTTCGAGTCCTCCCGCCCGCATCGCGACGTGTCGGAAACGGCCGAAGCGGGTACACCGCATCCGACTCCCAGCCGTCTGCAAGCGACTGAAAAGGAGGCACGGATGTACATCGGAAGCGGCGTTCTTCTGCTGATTCTTCTCATCATCCTGCTCGTCTGGATCTTCTAGCCCAGCGGAGCGGCCAATCTCCAGCCTCGAAGAGGGCTGGCACAATGGCCGCTCCGTGAAGGCCACCGTCGAAGAGCTCCCCGAGAGCAAGGTCCGAATGACCGTCGAGGTCCCGAGCGGGGACGTCAGGCACGCGATCGACCACGCCGCCTCGGATCTCGCCGGCAGCCTGAAGATCCCCGGCTTCCGGAAGGGCAAGGTGCCGATGCCGGTGCTGCTGGCTCGAGTCGGCAAGGAGCGGCTCTACACCGAGGCGGTGGAGAGCCACATCGGCGGGTGGTTCCGGACCGCTCTCCGCGGGACGACCGTTCGTCCGGCGACGCCTCCCGAGTACGACTACGAGCTGCCCGGGTCGCCGAGCGAGACCTTCCAGTTCACCGTGACCGTCGGCGTGCAGGAGCCGCCCGAGCTCCCCGACTGGAGCACGCTCGAGGTCCCGGCCGCGGATGCCGAGGTGCCTGCGGAGCTCGTCGACGCAGAGCTCGAGGTGCTTCGCTCGACCGTCGCCGACCTCGCGCCCGTGGACGGGCGGCCGGCGCGCGAAGGCGACACCGTCGTCGTCGACCTCGTCTCGTCCGACGGCGAGGCCCAGCGCGATTACGTCGTCGAGCTCGGGTCTCAGCGGCTGCTCCCTGAGATCGAGGAGGGCCTCGTCGGCCGAGCGGCGGGCGGCGAGAAGGAGATCGAGTACCGCCTCCCCGACGGAGGCGAGGCGAGGATCACCGCCTCGGTCAAGGAGGTCTACGAGAAGGTGCTCCCGCCCGTCGACGACGACCTGGCGAAGGCGGCGAGCGAGTTCGACTCGATCGCCGAGCTGCGGGAGGAGATCGAGACTCGCCTCGGCGGCCAGGTCGAAGAGCAGCTCGAGAGCCAGTTCCGCACCGCGGCACTCGACGCGCTCGTCGACGCCACCGAGCTCGAGGTCGCGGCGGGCCTCGTCGAGACGCGTACGGTGGAGCTCTGGAACGCGCTCGTCCGCTCGCTCGAGCGCCGCGGGATCAGCCCCGAGGTCTACGTTCAGCTGAGCGGCCGGACGCCGCAGCAGATCCAGGCCGACATCGAGGCGGAGGCACGGCAGGCGCTCGCGCGAGAGATCGTGCTCGAGGCGGCCGCCGACAAGCTCGGGCTCGAGGTCTCCGACGAGGACGTCGACGCCCTCATCCGCGAGCAGTCCGAGGAGCTCGGCGAGGACGCCGACGAGGTGATCGCGCAGGTTCGCGACGCCGGACGTTACGAGGCGCTCCGCGCCGACCTGCGGCTGCGCGCCGCCCTCGACCGGATCGCCGCCGAGGTGAAGCGCATCCCGATGGAGCTCGCGGAGGCCCGCGAGAAGCTTTGGACCCCCGAGAAGGAAAAACCCGAGACCGCTACGAAGTTGTGGACCCCCGGTAGCAAGGAGCCTGCATGAGCCCGCTTGTCCCCATGGTCATCGAGCAGACGTCGCGCGGCGAGCGCGCCTTCGACATCTACTCGCGCCTGCTCAACGAGCGAATCGTCTTCCTCGGCACGCCGATCGACGATCAGATCGCGAACCTGATCATCGCCCAGCTGCTGCACCTCGAGTCCGAGGACCCCGACAAGGACATCGCCCTGTACATCAACTCGCCGGGCGGCGACGTCTACTCGGGCCTCGCCGTCTACGACACGATGCAGTTCATCAAGCCCGACGTGCAGACGATCTGCGTCGGGATCGCGATGTCGATGGGCGCGCTCCTCCTCGCCGGCGGCGCGAAGGGCAAGCGCATGGCGCTGCCGAACGCCAAGGTCCTCATCCACCAGGTGTGGACTCCGTCCGGCCCAGGCGGCCAGGCGGCGGACATCGAGATCCGCGCGCGCGAGACGCTCAACCTCAAGCGCCGGCTCGAGGAGATCCTCTCCGAGCACACCGGACAGGACCTGGAGAAGGTGTCGAGGGACACCGACCGCGACTACTTCATGTCGACGCAAGAGGCCAAGGAATACGGCATCATCGACACAGTGATCGTCAGCCGCGACGGAGTTAAGGGCTAGCACCCGCGGCCATTTCGGGGTACAAGGAGATCTAGGGTGGCGAGGGCGAGCGACGGCAACGAGCAGCTTCTCTGCAGCTTCTGCGGGAAGTCACAGCGGCAGGTCAAGAAGCTGATCGCCGGTCCGGGCGTCTACATCTGCGACGAGTGCATCGATCTCTGCAACGAGATCATCGACGAGGAGCTCACGACTCCGTCCTCGCTCGACCTCGACAACCTCCCGCGGCCGACCGACATCTACAGCGTCCTCAACGACTACGTCGTCTCGCAGGAAGAGGCGAAGCGGACGCTCGCCGTCGCCGTCTACAACCATTACAAGCGGGTGCAGATGGGGGCGGAGGACTCCGACGTCGAACTCCAGAAGTCCAACATCCTCCTGCTCGGCCCGACGGGTTGCGGGAAGACGCTGCTGGCGCAGACGCTCGCGCGGATCCTCAACGTCCCCTTCGCGATCGCCGACGCGACCGCGCTGACCGAGGCCGGCTACGTCGGCGAAGACGTGGAGAACATCCTCCTCAAGCTGATCCAGGCGGCGGACTTCGACATCAAGAAGGCCGAGACCGGGATCATCTACATCGACGAGGTCGACAAGATCGCGCGGAAGGCGGACAACCCGTCGATCACGCGCGACGTGTCGGGCGAGGGCGTCCAGCAGGCGCTGCTGAAGATCCTCGAGGGGACGGTGGCCTCGGTGCCGCCGCAGGGCGGGCGCAAGCACCCGCACCAGGAGTTCCTCTCGATCGACACAACGAACATCCTCTTCATCTGCGGCGGCGCGTTCGCCGGCCTGGAGAAGATCATCGGCCGGCGGATCGGCAAGAACGCGGTCGGGTTCGGCGCCGACATCCGCTCGCGGCGCGACTCCGAGGTGTCCGAGCTGCTCGCCGACGTCATGCCGGAGGACCTCCTCTCGTACGGGCTGATCCCGGAGTTCATCGGCCGGCTGCCAGTCGTCTCCGCCGTGCACCAGCTGCAGCGGGAGGACCTCGTGCAGATCCTCGTCGAGCCCAAGAACGCGCTCGTGAAGCAGTACCAGCGCTTCTTCGGCTACGACTCGATCGAGCTCGTCTTCACCGACGACGCGCTGTGGTCGATCGCGGATCGCGCCCTCGAGCGCGAGACCGGCGCCCGCGGGTTGCGCTCGATCATCGAGAATGCGCTGCTCGACGTGATGTTCGAGCTGCCGTCGCGCAAGGACGTCTCCAAGTGCGTGATCACGAAGGAGACGATCGACCGGGGCCTCAAGCCGACGCTCGTGACGAGCGCGGGGGCCGAGGTCGAGGACGAAGAAGAGCGCGCCGCCGAGTCCGCCTAGCGGGCCTGCGTATACTCAGCGCATAGTCGCTGCCTGATCACACCCGGCTCTCTTCGCGCGACCCGACAGTCGGCGCCGGTGCGACGCGCGACGATCCGCAAGACTCACCGCTCGAGATGGAGACCCTCTACAACCCCACGGGCGTCGAGGAGCGCTGGCAGCAGACCTGGGAGGCAGAAGGGGGCTACCGCGCCGACCCGGAGGCGTCCGGCGAGCCGTTCACGATCGCGCTCCCGCCGCCGAACGTGACCGGCAACTTGCACATGGGTCACGCGTTGAACGCGTCCACCCAGGACGTCCTCGTCCGCTGGCACCGGATGCGCGGCTTCAACGTGCTCTGGCAGCCCGGCTACGACCATGCCTCGATCTCGGTGCATGCCGTGATCGAGCGGCAGCTGATGGCCGAGGGGACGAACCGCTTCGAGCTCGGCCGGAAGGCGTTCGTCGAGCGCACCTGGCGCTGGCTCGAGGAGTACGGCGGGATCATCATGGGCCAGCTCCGGAAGCTCGGCGCGTCGCTCGACTACTCGCGCGAGCGCTTCACGATGGACGACGCGTACATTCGCGCGGTCTACCGCTTCTTCGTGCGGCTCCACGAGCGCGGGTTCGTGTACCGCGACAACCGGATCGTCAACTGGTGCCCGGGCTGCCACACGTCGATCTCCGACCTCGAGGTCGCCTACCGCGACGTGGACGACGCGTTGACGACGGTGCGCTATCCGTTCGAGGACGGGTCGGGATCGATCTCGATCGCCACCGTCCGCCCGCCGACGGTCCTCGCCGACGTGGCGGTCGCGGTGCATCCCGAGGACGAGCGCTATAGGGGCCTCGTGGGGAAGGAGGCGGTCGTTCCCTACGTCGAGCGGCGCGTGCCGATCATCGCGGACAAGCGCGTCGACCCGGAGTTCGGCACCGGCGCGCTGAAGGTCACCCCCGGCCACGACGCCCTGGACTTCGAGATCGGGCGCGACCACGGTCTCCCGGAGCTGACGGTTATCGGGCTCGACGGGCTGATGAACGAGCACGCCGGCGACCTGGCCGGCATGACCCAGCAGGAGGCCGAGGAGCGGATCCTCGCCTGGCTCCGCGAGCGGGGCCAGCTCGAGCAGCGCGAGTCCTATCGCCACTCGGTGGGACACTGCGACCGGTCCAAGGATCGGATCGAGCCCCTGATCACCGAGCAGTGGTACGTGGACATGAACGAGCTGGCTGCACCGGCGATCGCGGCGATCCGCGAGCGGCGAGTCGAATTCACGCCCGAGAACCAGGCGGCGGTCGCCCTGGACTGGCTCGAGAACATCCGGCCATGGAACGTCTCCCGCCAGCTCTGGTGGGGACAGCGGATCCCGGCCTGGCACTGCCCGGACGGGCACGTGACGATCGACGAGACGGAGCCTTCCGCGTGCGCGGACTGCGGTAGCACCGAGTTGCGCCAGGACGAGGACGTCTTCGACACGTGGTTCTCGTCGGCGCTCTGGCCGTTCGCCACGCTGGGCTGGCCCGAGCAGACCCGCGAGCTCGAGGTGTACTACCCGACCGACGTCCTCTCGACCGCCCGCGACATCATCTTCCTCTGGGTCGTCCGGATGATGATGGCCGGGCACGAGCTCACCGGCGAGCTGCCGTTCCACGACGTGATCATCCACTCGCTCGTCCTCGCGCCCGACGGTCGGCGGATGTCGAAGAGCCTCGGCACCGGGACCGAGCCCGACGACGTGATCGCGCAGTACGGCGCGGACGCCACCCGCTACGGCCTGCTGAAGATGTCCTCGACGCAGGACGTGCGCTTCTCGATCGGGTTCATCGAGGAGGGCAGGAAGCTCGCGAACAAGCTCTGGAACGTGTCGCGGCTGATCCTCATGAACGCCGGCGAGGCCAGGCCGGAGGTTAGGCCGCGCGATCTCGAAGAGCGCTGGATCCTTGCGCGGCTCGAGGCCACGCGGGAGCAGCTCGAGGTGCACTGGGGACGCTTCGAGTTCGCCGCCGGCGCGAACGCCCTCTACCGCCTGACGTTCGACGACTTCTGCGATTGGTACGCAGAGGCGATCAAGCCGCGGTTCCAGGAGGACGGCGACACGGACGTCCGCTCCACCGCGCTCGCGGGGCTCGAGCGGCTGCTGAAGCTGCTCCACCCCGTGATGCCTCACGTGACCGAGGAGATCTGGTCGCAGCTTCCCGACCGGGACTCGCGGCTGATCGTCGCGCCGTGGCCCGAGCCGGACGAAGGGTCCGCCGCCGACCTCCACGCGCTCGATCATGTCCAGGAGGCTGCCGCGCTGTTCCGACGCAGCGGGGTGACGGTCGAGCTCGACGGACACGAACGGAGGATCTTCGACGCCGTCGTCAGGCCCGAGCGGGTGCGGGCGGACGGCGACGCCGCGGTCGAGATCGAGCGACTCCGCAAGGAGATCGCGCGCGCCGAGGGCATGCTCGCCAACGAGCGATTCGTCGAGCGGGCGCCCGAGGACGTCGTCGAGGCCGAGCGCGAGAAGCTCGCCCGCTACCGCCGTGAGCTCGAGGCTCTCGGCGGCTAGCACCCATCCGGCGACGGACTGGGTCGCGTCGCTCAGTCCCTGGCCGGAGGAGTTCGGCCTCGACCGGATGCGTGCCCTCCTGGAGCGTCTTGCCCATCCCGAGCGGCGGTATCCGGCGGTTCATGTTGTGGGGACGAACGGTAAGTCGACCGCGACGCGGACGATCGCCGCTCTCTTGCAGGCGGAGGGGAGGCGAGCGGGCGCGTACATCTCGCCGCACGTGAGCGGCTGGGCCGAGCGCATCTGGGTCGAGGGGAAGGAGGCGGACTTCGAGCGCGCCGTCGCGCGGATCCGTCCCGACGCGGAAACGGTCGGCGCGACGCAGTTCGAGGCGCTCACGGCGGCCGCCCTGGTCGAGTTCGCCCATCGGGGGGTCGACGTGGCCGTCGTCGAAGCGGGTCTCGGCGGCCGGCTCGACGCCACGAATGTCGTCGACGCCGAAGTCGTCCTGCTGACGAACGTCTCGCTCGAGCACACCGAGGTGCTGGGCGACACGATGCAGGAGATCGCGAAGGAGAAGCTTGCGGTGGCGCATGCGGCGAGAGTAGTTGTCCTGCCGGACAACCAGTACGCCGAATTCGTACCGAACACGGCCGACATCGTCACGGGAGAGGCGAGAAAGGCGGCCGAAATGCTCCTCGGGCGTTCGATCGACGTGCGGCCGGAGGTCGCGCTCGCAGGACGGCTCGAGCGGCGCGGGCGCGAGCTTCGGGACGGCGCCCACACCCCCGCCGGGGCCGCGTGGCTCTGCGAGCAGATCGACGAGCCGGTGGACGTGATCGTCGCCTCCGTTCTCGCCGACAAGGACGTGGACGGGATGCTCCTCCACCTGGCATCCCTCTCGAGCCGCTTCGTCGCCACCAGGTCGGCCAATCCGCGCGCGCTGCCCGCTCACGAGCTCGCCGAGCGGGCTCGCGCCCACTTCGCGAGCGTCGAGACCGAGCCGGATCCGCTCCGTGCCCTCGACCGCGCCCGCCGAACGAGCGAGGGGCTCGTCCTCGTGACCGGGTCGCTGTACTTGCTCGCGAACCTGGCCGAGGCGGAGGAACACAGCGTACGATGACGAAGCTCGGTGAGCGGCTCAGCGTGTTCGCGGTCGCAGCCGCTGTCTTGCTGACGATCGTCGGGCTCGCGTTTGCGGTCGGGTACGTCGTCGGGCAGTTGCTGTTGTGAGGTGAGCTGGTGACGGACGAGAACGATTTCTTCGGGAGCCTCAGGGACTTCTTCGGCTCGGGCGCCTGGGACGTCGCGCGCAACCTCTCGATCTTCTTCGTCTTGGTGTTCTGGCTCGCGGTCGCCTACTGGGTGTTCAAGGACGCCCGTCGCCGCATCGAGGATCCGTGGCTGATCGCGATGGCGACGATCCTCGGCCTCGTCCCGCCCTTCGTCGGCGCGCTGATCTACATGCTCTTCCGTCCGCCCGAGTACCTCGAGGACGTCCGCGAGCGCGAACTCGAGATCAAGGCGATGGAAGAGCGTCTGGCGCGCAGGGAGCTCCATTGTCCGGTCTGCCGCGCCCACGTCGAGGATTCCTTCCTCGTCTGTCCCGTCTGCACGACGAAGCTTCGCCAGGCGTGCGTCAACTGCAAGGCGCCGCTCGAGACCCTCTGGCAGGTCTGTCCGTACTGCGAGACGCCGGTCGAGACGCCGACGACGATCGAGTTCCCACCCGCGCCACGTCGGGAGCGCCCCGGCGGTTAGAGCCGAGGCGTCGCTTGCGATGCCGCCAAGAGAGGTCGCCAGGGCTCTGCCCTGGAGGCCGATAAGCTCCTTCGCTCGATGGCGGTCGAGCGGACACTCGTACTCGTGAAGCCGGACGCGATGCGCCGCGCGCTCGCCGGCGAGATCGTCGCTCGTTTCGAGCGGCGCGGCCTCGAACTCCGCGCCGCGCGACTCATCACCGTCGACCGCCCGCTCGCCGAGGAGCACTACGCCGAGCACGCCGAGAAGCCGTTCTTCGGCGAGCTCGTGGAGTTCATCACCTCGGGTCCCACCCTGGCCCTCGTCCTCGAAGGCGAGGGTGCGATCACCTCCGTCCGGACAACGATGGGCGCGACGAATCCCGCGGACGCCGTGCCGGGGACGATCCGCGGCGACCTCTCGCTCTCGATGCCGGACAACCTCGTCCACGGCTCCGACTCGCCAGAGTCGGCGGAGCGTGAGATCGCGCTGTGGTTCCCCGATGAGCCACGCTGAAGATGCGCTGAAAAATCGCGCGGTCTGGACGAAGGCAAACGCGGATTACACGGATCGCCAGGCGCGCGGCGCCTGGGCCAAGGACGAGATCGACTGGGGCATGTTCGCCGGCCCGGAGTCCGAGATCGGCGCTCTCGGCGAGGTCGAGGGCAAGGACGTCGTCGAGCTCGGCTGCGGCACGGCCTACTTCGGCGCATGGCTCGCCAGGCGCGGCGCGCGGGTCACGGGCGTCGACGTCACGCCGGCGCAGCTCGATACCGCCCGACGTATGCAGGAGGAGTTCGATCTCCACTTCCCGCTGGTCGAGGCGAGCGCCGAGGACGTGCCGCTGCCGGATGCGAGCTTCGACCTCGCCGTGTCCGAGTACGGCGCCTCCATCTGGTGCGACCCCGAGCGCTGGATCGCCGAGGCCGCGCGCCTGCTGCGCCCCGGCGGCCGGCTCGTCTTCCTCTGCAACTCGACGCTCTCGATCCTCTGCTCGCCCGACGAGGGAAAGGTCGTGGAGCGGCTCCAGCGCTCGCACGCCGACCTCGGCCGGATCGAGTGGCCCGGGCAGGACGAGGGCGTGAACTACCACCTCGCGCACGGCGAGTGGATCCGGGTGCTCCGCGCGAACGGCTTCGAGGTCGAGGCGCTGCACGAGCCGCTCGCGCCGGCGTCGGCGACGGATCACGAGTACTACGAGTTCGTGCCGGCCGAGTGGGCCCGCCGCTGGCCGGCGGAGGAGATCTGGGTTGCGCGGAAGGCAGTCTGAGCGCGGGCAACGGAACGTGACGCGCAGGCCCGCGTGAGC
>DASSSO010000131.1:0-22688 GCA_035776735.1 Gaiellaceae bacterium
CCGCCGCCTGCCGCTCGGCCTCGATCAGCGGCGCGTACGTCGGGTCGGCGTTGATCGGCTCGTCGATCGGTTCCTCGATCACGTCGCCTAGCTTATCTCCGTGTCAGCGGAGCCCGCCGTAGTCGTGGTGTGCCCGGAAGAAGTTCTCCGAGCCGGCCGTCGCCATCGCCGCGGAGGCGGAGATCTCGAGCGCGAGGGCAGCCGCGGCCACGATCTGGGCGAAGCGGTGCACCTTGCCGGAGCCGGCGCAGTCGAGCAGCGCGAGCCAGGAGCGGGCGTAGGGGAGCGTGGTGCCGCCGCCGACCGTGCCGACCTCGAGGCCGGGGAAGCGGATCGCGGCATGCAGCCCGCCGTCCTCGGTCCGGTGCCCGGTCCCGTGTGCCATCGAGCTCGTCCCGACCATGCCGAGGTCCTGTCCCGTCGCGGCGAAGATCGCGGCGATCACGGTCGCCGGGGTGAAGGCGACCGACTGCATGCCGGAGGCGACGGCGCCGTGCGTCCCCGCCCAGGAGAGCTCGAGGAGGTCGTCGACCGTCGTCCGCAACACCCGGCGGACGGCGTCCTCGGTGAGCGTCGTCTCGGCGATGACCGTCTTACCGTGGCCGCTCTGGAAGTACTCGTACGACGACTTCTTGTCGCCGCCCATGTTGGCCTCGAGCAGCGCGCGTTCCGGCGTCACGGGCGCCCGCTCCATCACGTAGCCCATGTTCAGGAAGTACGAGTTGCGCGTCATCATGTTCGCTCCGACCGCGTCGCCGGTCGTCCAGCGCCAGAGGACGTGGCACATCGGCCCCACGACGTGGGTCTTGACCTCGCGGAGCTTCGCGTTCCGCGAGACGGACGGATCGTCCTGCTCGGCGATCCAGGCGCGCATCCCCTCGACCTCGCCCTCGATCCAGACGGCGAGCGTGATCGCCTCGCCCGTCGACTTGCAGACGAAGCAGGATGCTCTGGTGATCCTGTCCTGGAGCACATACGTTCGGAACCCGCCGGACTCGGCCGCCGCCCGCGCGCCGCGGAACATCGAGTCGGACATCGAGCCCTCGGTGTGCGCGAGGGGGACGAAGACCTCCTCCGTGGCGCGCCCGCGGGCGACCACCGCACCGTCCGGCTCGGTCAGCTCGTAGTCCCCGAGCGAGATCGGCAGCGGGCCGATCACCGCGGTGGGGATCACCGAGACACCGGTCAGGGCCTCCTGGGCCTTGGCCCACGGAGACAGGTCGCGATCGAACACCTCGGGGTCGACGCGGCCGTCCAGCGCGTCCTGTCGCGCCTTGATCGAGGCCGGGTCGTTCTTGCGCGGCCACCGGCGAAGCTCCACGGCCGCAGGTTAACCTCGCCGACATGGCGGCACGCCTGATGGACGGGAAGGGGCTCGCGGAGCGGCTTCGTGCCGAGATCGCCGAGGAAGTGGGCCGATTCGGCGACGTCGGCCTCGCGACGATCCTCGTCGGCGACGACCCCGCCTCCGACATCTACATCCGCCGCAAGCACGAGGCCGCGAAGGAGGTCGGCATCCGGTCGGTGGACAGCCGGCTCCCGGCGGACACGACCCAGGAGGAGCTCGAGCGGCTCGTCGGTGAGCTGAACGCCGACGAGGAGATCGACGGGATCCTGATCCAGTCGCCGCTGCCGGAGCACCTCGACGAGGAGGCGGCAGTCCGGCATCTCGATCCCGCCAAGGACGTCGACAGCTTCCATCCGGAGAACACCGCGCGCCTGTACATGGGCGAGCCGCGGTTCGTGCCCGCGACGCCGCTCGGGATCATGCGCCTGCTCGAGGAGTACGAGGTCCCGCTCGAGGGCGCGCGCGCGGTCGTCGTGGGCCGCAGCATGATCGTCGGCAAGCCCGTTTCCCTGCTGCTCCTCGGGGCGAACGCGACGGTCACGATCTGCCATTCGCGGACGCGCGACCTCGCCGCGCACACGCGCGAGGCCGACGTCCTCGTCGTCGCCGTCGGCCGGCTCGACGTAGTCACGGCCGACATGGTCAAGCTGGGCGCGGCCGTCGTGGACGTCGGGATGAACCGCACCGACGAGGGGCTCCGCGGCGACGTCGATCCCGCAGCCGCAGAGGTGGCCGGGCTGATCACGCCCGTACCCGGCGGCGTCGGGCCGATGACGATCGCGTCGCTGCTTCGAAACACGCTTCAAGCCGCCCGCCTCCGGCGCTGCTAAGGTTCCGCCCGTTGTTGCAGTTGTTCGGCGGCGCGGGGTGCCCGGGCCGTCGTTCGGTTTTTGAAGGAGGAACGATTGCCTGAGGGCACCGTCAAGTGGTTTTCGAACGAGAAGGGCTACGGATTCATCGAGCGTGAGGACGGCGACGACGTCTTCGTCCATCACTCGGCGATCCAGTCGGAGGGCTACCGCTCGCTGACCGAGGGTCAGCGCGTGCAGTTCGAGGTCGTGCAGGGCGACAAGGGGCTCCAGGCCTCCAACGTCCAGCCGGTCTAGGCACCCTCTCGTTTCGTACTCAAACGCGGGCCGAGAGGCCCGCGTTTCTTTTTGGGAGACTGCTTCTCGATGGCGATCACCAGGGATGAGGTCCTGCACGTGGCGCGGCTGGCGCGCCTCGAGCTCACCGACGACGAGGTCGAGCGCTTCACCGAGCAGCTGAGCGCGATCCTCGAGGCGGTCGCGAAGGTGTCCGAGCTCGACCTCTCCGACGTCGAGCCGACCGCCCATCCGCTGGACGTCGTCAACGTCTGGGCCGACGACGAGCCTCGTCCGTCGCTGCCGGTCGAGAAGGCGCTCGCCAACGCCCCCGACCGCGAGGACGGCTTCTTCAAGGTGCCGCCGGCGTGACGATCGACACGCTCAGGCTCACCGCCGAGGAGGCGAGGGGGCTCGTCGAGCGCGGCGAGGTCTCGAGTGCCGAGCTCCACGCGGCCTATCTCGGGGCGATCGCCGAACGCGACGGCGAGCTGAACGCGTACCTGCGGACGGTCGACGAAGCCGACGGGACCAGCGTTCCGATCGCCCTCAAGGACCTGATCTCGACCAGGGGCGTCGAGACCACGGCCGCATCGAAGATCCTTGCCGGGTACGTCCCGGTGTACGACTCGACGGTCGCGGCCCGCTGCCGCGAGGCCGGGCTTCCGGTCCTCGGCAAGACGAACATGGACGAGTTCGCGATGGGCTCGTCGACCGAGAACTCGGCCTTCGGGCCGACGCTGAACCCCTGGGACCCGGAGCGGGTGCCGGGCGGCTCGTCGGGCGGCTCCGCGGCTGCGGTCGCAGCGGGCCTCGCGCCCTGGGCGCTCGGCTCCGACACGGGCGGCTCGGTCAAGCAGCCGGCGTCGCTTTGCGGGATCGTCGGTCTGCGGCCCACCTACGGAACGGTCTCCCGCTACGGGATCGTCGCCTTCGCGTCGAGCCTCGACCAGATCGGCCCGATGACGAAGACGGTCCGCGACAACGCGCTGCTCTACCGGATCATCGCCGGACGCGATCCGAGCGACACGACCACCGTCGAGCTGCCGGAGCCGGTGCAGATCCCCGAGGCCGAGGACCTGAAGGACGTCCGGGTCGGCGTCCCGCACGAGCTGAACGAGGCCCACGGCATCGAGCCCGGCGTGAAGGAGGCCGTCGACCGGACGATCGAGCTCTGCCGCGAGCTCGGCGCCGAGGTGGGGGAGACGAGCCTCCCGCGCTCGGTGGACTACGGCCTCGCCTGCTACTACCTCGTCGCCCCGGCCGAGGCCTCCTCGAACCTGGCCCGGTACGACGGCGTCCGCTACGGGCTGCGGGTGAACGGCGCCGACGTCCGCGAGATGTACGAGAAGACGCGCGACGCCGGGTTCGGCGACGAGCCGAAGCGCCGGATCATGCTCGGCGCCTACGCGCTCTCCGCCGGCTACTACGAGGCCTACTACGGACAGGCGCAAAAGGTGCGGACGGTGATCGCACAGGAGCACGCGGCCGCCTTCGAGCGCTTCGACGTGCTCGTCAGTCCGACCTCGCCGACGGTCGCCTTCAAGCTGGGCGAGAAGGCCGAGAACCCGCTCGCGATGTACCTCTCGGACGTCCTGACGATCCCGTCGAACATGGCCGGCCTCCCCGGGCTCTCGATCCCGTGCGGCCTGTCCGACGGCCTGCCCGTCGGCTTCCAGCTGATCGGCCCGCAGTTCTCCGAGAACCTGCTCTTCCGCGCCGGCCACGCCCTCGAGCGGGCGATCGGCTTCGACCACGTCCCGGAGCGGCTCAGGTGAACTGGCAGCCGGTCATCGGCCTGGAGATCCACATCCACCTGAAGACGCGGACGAAGATGTTCTGCCGCTGCGAGGTGGCGTACTCGGAGCCGGAGAACACACGCACATGCCCGGTCTGTCTCGCGCAGCCCGGCTCGCTGCCGGTGCCGAACGAGAAGGCGATCGAGTGGACGATCAAGCTCGGCCTCGCCCTCGACTGCCGGATCGCGGAGCACGCCGTCTTCCACCGCAAGAACTACTTCTATCCGGACAATCCGAAGGGCTACCAGATCTCCCAGTACGACGAGCCGCTCTGCGTGGACGGCCGCATCGTCGTCCCCGGCGAGGGCGGCGACGCCGAGGTCGGCATCGTCCGTGCCCACCTCGAGGAGGACGCGGCCAAGAACGTCCACCTCGGCACGGCCGAGGGGCGCATCGCCGGAGCGAGCGCCACGCTCGTCGACTTCAACCGGGCGGGGACCCCGCTGGTCGAGATCGTCACACGGCCGGATCTCTGCTCGGCCGAGGAGGCGCGCCGCTTCCTCCAGCTGCTCCGCCAGACGGTCGTCGAGCTCGGGATCTCCGACGCGGAGATGGAGAAGGGCTCGCTCCGGTTCGACGTCAACGTCTCCGTTCGGCCCGAGGGCACGGACGAGCTCCGCACGCGCACCGAGCTGAAGAACCTGAACTCGTTCGCCTTCGCAGCCCGCGCGATCGAGCGCGAGGTCGAGCGCCAGATCGCCATCTACGAGGCCGGCGGCGACGTCGAGCAGGAGACGCTCCACTTCGATCCGGGAAAGGAGTCGGCGCCGCCACTGCGGTCGAAGGAGGAGGCGCAGGACTACCGCTACTTCCCGGAGCCCGACCTCGTGCCGATCGAGCCGCCCGCCGAGCTGGTGGAGCGCGTTCGGGCCGAGCTTCCGGAGCTTCCCGGCGCCAGGATCCGCCGCCTCGCCGCCGAGCTCGACCACGCGACCGCGCTCGACCTGGTCACGAGCGGGCGGGACGGGCTCTACGAGCGCGTCCCCGGCGACCGGCGCGCCGTCGCCAACGTCCTGATGAACCAGTTCGCGGCCTCGGGGGTCGATCCGGCGGCGGCGAACGCGGAGGAGCTCGGCAAGCTGATCGAGGCGCGCTCACGGATCCCGCGCGACCGGTTCACCGAGGCCCTCGCGAAGAGCGGCGACGCGGGGTTCTCGGCGCAGACGTACCTCGGCGACGGCCTCGTGGCGGACACGGCGGAGCTCGGGCCGATCGTCGACCGGATCCTCGAGGCGAACCCCGGCCAGGTCGAGTCCTACCGCGGCGGCAAGCAGGGCCTGCTCGGGTTCTTCGTCGGCCAGGTCATGCGCGAGACGCAGGGAAAGGCCGACCCCAAGGTCGTTAACGAGCTGCTGCGCGAGAAGCTTCGGGCCTAGCTCGACGTCGAGCGGCGCCGGCGCGGCGTAGCGGCTGCGGCCGGTGGCGCGGTCTTCGCCTTCTCCCGCGCCTTCTTCTTCCGCTGACGGTCGTGCGCCCAGCGCACCCTCGGCCTGCTTCCGCGTCCCATCGGTGGGAGCATAGGCGGCCAGACGCTCAGGCGGTTCGGGCACCCGGGGCGCGATGCCGATGGGCGCTTCGATGGCGGGCTGTCGATACTGCGGCGTTCGGAGATCCGCCCCGCGGCCGTTCGCCGTCTGTTAGGCGTGCGCCAACTCGCCGCTCTGTGACGCATGCGGACATCCGAGACAACGTCGCCGAGGCGTCTACGTCCCGTGGTGTTGCGGCCGGCTGCGATCGGATCGTCCGAGACTTCCAGGCCCTGACCGCCGCGCGCTGCCCCTGCGATGGTTTTCGTCCAGTGACGGGCCGCCTCCGCGACGCGGCGTTCGCCGAGCCCGGCCCGCTGCCGTCGCTGCGCCGCGCCGAGCTCTAGATGAGGCCGCAGATCCGGGCCGCGTTCGGCCACGGGTAGAAGCCCCGGCCGGCGCGGAGCGCCCGCTCGGCGACCCACATCTGCTCGACAGGGCTCCACGTATTCGCCCACCCGCGGCGGAGGAGGTGCCGCGGCGCGTATTGCCGCATGAAGGTCCGATCCATCTGGAGACCGCCCCAGTACGGGTCCACGCTGTCGTTCCACGGCCCCTCGTGACGCTGGAGGCAGCGCCACTGCCGTTCGTGGGGCGGGTTGTGGGCCCTGACCCTGGCCCGGATCGCCCGGCGGCGCCACTGCTGCATCACGTGCACCCGGTAGACGACGTCGCGCGTCCGGAGGTAGCGGCGGCGATTCGGCGTCCGGGCGACGCCCATCAGGCGCTGCCAGCGCCACGTCGCCCGCTGGTAGCGGGTGATCTTGCGGACGACCACGCGGCCGTCCGGCATCGCACGCGCCTGCTCGGACGCTCGGCCCGCCGGGACCTCGGCGGCGCTCAGGCCGGAGAGGGCCGCAAGAAGCACAGGCAGGCCGACGAGTTGTCTCCGCACGCGTTAACCCCCGTTTCGTGGCGGAACGCCGGCCCCGCGCGCGACTGGGCCGCAGTGCGCGTCCAGAGCTAGGTCTGCTCCGCCGATTTCGTGGTTCCCGGCAGGTTCGACTGCCGGACGGCGGGCATTGTTAGCAGAAGACCGTGGCCTAGCCAGGCAACGAAGGCTGCCGTTTTCTGCTGCTAATCGTAAAACCTCCGTAAAGAAGGAGGGATGAAACGGCGAAAAAAGCCGCAGTTTGCGCCACACCGAGCCCTGCGACCGCGCTGCCGACCGCGGCAACGGAGACCCCGGCGAGAATCAGGCTCATCGCGGCCGGACGGCGCCGGATCGAGGCGAGGGCGACGCCGACGACGGCGGCCGTTCCCGCCACGTTTCCGACGATCGCGAGGATACGGAGCGGGACGTAGTCCAGGTGCGCCTGCGCCTCCGGGATCTCGTCCCCGGAGACCGGCGCGGAGAGCGGTTCGGCGATCGCGGCGCCCGTTGCGATGCCGGCGTAGAGGAGCACGACCGGGATCACCCAACGGCGGCCGAGCAGGAGCAGGGACCCGGCGCCCAGGAGCGGCGCCGTCAGCAGTCCGCCGAAGAGGTAGTAGAGCCGGAACGAGGCCTCGCTCCAGCCGGCGGCCGATCCCCAGGCGAGCACCGCCGCCGCGACCGCGAAGGCGGCGAGGGACGCAGACCAGGCGAGCAGCTCCGGCGCCCTCCGGGCCCGCCACCGTGCGGCCAGGCGTCCGGCGAGGCGCAGGGCGAGCAGGGCGGCCGCGAAGGAGAGCAGGGGCTCCACCCGCACGAGGGTAGTAGGCTGGCGGCGATGCGGAGTCTGGCTCTCGTGGCGCTCGCAGCCGGGCTCGCACTCTCGCTGGGCGGGGCCGCAAGCACGGCGACCGTGGCCCGGGATTACGCCGAGGTGGCGCTCAACGTCCTGCCACCGGGCCAGTCCGGGAGCCTCACCTTCGGGCGCAACGCGTCCGACCAGCTGACGCTCTACGACGGCCTGACGCCGCTCGGCGCCAACGTCGCCCCGCGGAGCCTGCGGCGCTACTTCAAGTCGGCGCGCTTCGGGCTCGAGGGCAAGAAGCCCGTGCGCACGGACCGCCCGCGCGCCGGCGTCCGCATCCTCTGGGACCGCTGGGGGGTGCCGCACGTGTACGGAACGCGGCGGGCCGACGTGCACTTCGGCGCCGGCTGGGTGACCGCGAAGGATCGCGGCCTCCTCCTCCACCTCCTGCGCTGGGCCGGCCGGATCGCGGCGCTCGACGTGCCCGGCGTGAACCCGTTCGCCGTCGCCCTCTCGGGCCGACGCTTCACGCCGAGCCCGCAGGCGGAGGCGATCTTGCGACAGCAGGAGCGACTCGTCGCAGGGCACGGCAGGCAGGCGCGGCAGCTCCTCCGGGACGTGGACGCCTTCGTGGCCGGAATCAACGCCTACAACCGATCGATCGGTCTGTCCGGCGACTCCTGGCGGCGGGTGGACGTGATCGCGGTCGCTGCGCTGATGGGCGCGAACCTCGGGCTCGGCGGCGGAGACGAGACCCGCCGCTCGCTTTTCCTCGACGCCCTCGAGCAGCAGCTCGGGCCGACACGGGCGCGTGCTGTCTGGTCCGACCTCCGCGAGAAGCAGGATCCTGAGACGCCGGTCTCGATCGCGCGCCGGTTCGCCTACGGCGGCGAGTCGGGGATCGGCACCGGCAGCGTCGTCCTCGACGACGGCAGCTTCGTGCCCTCCGGAGGCGCGTCCGCGCAGGCCGCGACCTCGGCGTGGCCGGCGAAGGCGAGCAACGCGCTGCTCCTCTCGGCGAAGAGGTCGACGAGCGGCCGCCCGCTGTTCGTCGCGGGCCCCCAGGTCGGCCACGCCTATCCGCAGCTGCTCATGGAGCTCGACCTGCACGGCGGTGGAATCCACGCGCGGGGCGCGTCCTTCCCCGGGCTCTCGTTGTACGTCCTGCTCGGGCGGGGAAGCGACTATGCGTGGAGCGCGACGTCGTCCAACTCCGACGTGGTCGACCACTTCGTCGAGGAGCTCTGCGGCGACGACTCCCACTACCGGTTCCGGGGCTCGTGCCGCGAGATGGGCACGGTCGACGCGGGCACGCTGCAGCAGGGCCCGGGCCAGCCCGACCGGCGCCTGATCTACAGGACGACGGTCCACGGCCCGGTGCTCGGCTATGCGACCGTCGACGGGCGCAGGGTGGCGATCTCGAGCAGGCGGTCGTCGAGGGGACGCGAGCTCCTCTCCGCGCTCATGTTCCAGGAGCTCAACACGGGCGCCGTGCGGTCCTCGAAGACCTTCCTGCGCGCGGCGGCGAAGCTCGAGTTCACGTTCAACGTCCTCTACGCGGACAACCGTGACATCGCGATGTTCTCGACCGGCCGTCTGCCGGTTCGTGCCCCGGGGGCGGACGGCTCGCTGCCGACGGTCGGCACGGGAGAGTACGAGTGGCGCGGATTCGCGCCGGCGCGATCGCATCCGCAGGTCGTGAACCCGCCGAGCGGCGCGATCCTGCAGTGGAACAACAAGCCGGCCGCCGGGTTCGCGGCGTCGGACGACAACTGGTCGTTCGGCTCCGTCCACCGGGTCGACCTGCTGAGGCCCGGGATCGCGGCCCGGCGCAGGCACAGCCTCGCGACCGTCGTCGGCGTCATGAACCGCGCGGCGACGCAGGACCTTCGGGTCGTCCGGGTGTGGCCGGTGATCGCGGACGTACTGCGGGGATCGCAGCCGCCGAGCGCGCGCGCCGCTGCGATGGCCGAGGCGCTCTCCTCGTGGCAGCTCGCCGGCAGCAGCCGCCTGGATCGCGACCTCGACGGGTCCGTCGACCATCCGGGCGCCGCGATCATGGACGCGGCCTGGCGCCGCCTCGCCGACGCCGTGATGGCGCCCGTCGTCGGGTCGCTGACGGAGCGGCTGGGCACCCTTCAAGCCTGGAGCGACAACGCGAGCGGCGACGGATCCGCATACGGTTTCGGCTGGTTCGGCTGGATCGACAAGGACCTCCGGACGCTGCTCGGCCGGCCGGTCCGCGGCCCCTACGCCACGCGCTTCTGCGGCGGGGGCGACCTCGCCGCCTGCCGCGCCTCGCTCTGGGCTGCGCTGGAGGCGGCGGGCGCCGACCTCGCGGCGACGAAGGGGCCCGACCCGCAGTCCTGGCGCGCCGACGCGAACCGGGAGCGGATCAACTACAGCCCGCTGCCGCGGACGATGCGGTGGGCCAACCGCCCGACGTTCCAGCAGGTCATGTCGTTCAAGGGCCACCGCCCCCGCTAGCCTCCAGGGCAGTGGCCGAGAAGCGCTACCTCTTCACGCCGGGCCCCACGCCGGTCCCTCCGCCGGTACTGGAGGCGATGAGCCGGCCGATCATCCACCACCGGAGCTCGGACTTCCGCGAGATCCTCGGACGCTGCCTCGACCGGCTCGCCGAGGTGTACCGCACAGGGAGCGACGTGCTGCTGTACACGTCGTCGGGCACGGGCGGGATGGAGTCAGCCGTCTCGAACCTCACGAGGCCGGGCGAGCGGGTGGTCGTCGTCTCGGCCGGGCACTTCGGCGAGCGCTGGGAGGCGATGACGAAGAACTTCGGCTGCGAGGTCGACACGCTCGCCTACGAGTGGGGCGAATCGCCGTCCGCCGACGACCTCGCCGGCCGGCTCGGGGAGCTCGGCGGCGCCAAGGTCGTCTTCCTGACGCATTCCGAGACCTCGACGGGAGTCGTGGCCGACGTGCAGGCGCTGGCTGCGGTCGCGAAGGAGGCGGGCGCGCTGGTCGTCGTCGACGCCGTCTCGAGCCTCGGCGCCGTCCCGCTCGAGACCGACGCCTGGGGCATCGACTCGGTGATCTCCGGGTCGCAGAAGGCCCTGATGACGCCTCCCGGCCTCTCGACCGTCTCGGTCTCGCGCGACGCATGGAGCGCGGTCGAGCCGGGCGCCGCCTCGCGGTACTACTTCGACTGGCAGCAGACGAAGGAGCGCCAGGATCAGTTCGACCCGGCCTTCACGCCGGCGGTCTCGATCGTCGTCGGCCTCGACGTCGCCCTCGGGCTGCTCCTCGAGGAAGGGCTGGAGCAGGCGTTCGAGCGCCACACGCGCCTGGGCCGCGCCTGCCGCGAGGGTGTAAAGGCGATGGGGCTGGAGCTCTTCTCGCCGGACGACGACCGCTCCGCCGTGGTGACCGCGATCAACGCGCCCGACGGCATCGACTCCACCGAGATCGTGCAGACCCTGCGCGACCGCCTCGGCGTCGTCCTCGCGCCTGGGCAGGGGCCGCTCAAGGGCCGCATCTTCCGCATCGGCCACATCGGCTACTACGACATCTTCGACATCACGACGGCGCTTGCCGGCGTGGAGCTCGTCCTCGCCGAGCAGGGCGCGGACATCGAGCGCGGAGCCGCGGTGACCGCGGCGCTCGAAGCCTTCGAGCACACACCAGTGTGAGCGACCGGCCGCGGGTTCTCGTCCGCGAGCCGATCGCGGAAGCCGGGATCCGCCTCCTCGAGGAGCGCTTCGACGTTGACGTGAACGGCGACAGCCCGCTCGAGGAGCAGATCGGCGACTACGACGCGATCATCATCCGCTCGGCGACGAAGCTGACGGCGGAGCTCCTCGAGCGCGCCGACCGTCTGAAGGTGATCGGCCGCGCCGGCGTAGGGGTGGACAACGTCGACGTCGAGGCGGCGACGCGTCGCGGCATCGTCGTCGCGAACGCGCCGGAGTCCACGGTCGTCTCCGCGGCCGAGCACGCCGTCGGACTGCTCGTGGCCTTGGCCCGCAACATCCCCCAGGCCCACGCCTCGCTGAAACAGGGACGGTGGGAGCGCTCGAGCTACGGCGGGATCGAGCTGGAGGGCAAGACCCTCGGCGTCCTGGGCTTCGGGCGGATCGGGCAGCAGGTCGCCCGGCGCGCGGTCGGGCTCGGGATGGACGTGATCGCGCACGACCCGTTCGTGGCGAAGGACCGGTACCGCGAGCTCGGGGTCACGAGGGCCGAGAGCGCCGACGACGTGTTGACCGCCGCCGACTTCCTGACGCTCCATATGCCCCTGTCGGAGGAGACGAGCGGCGCCATCGACGCCGAGGCCCTCGCCAAGCTGCGGCCGGGCGCCTACCTGGTCAACGCGGCGCGCGGCGAACTCGTCGACGAGGACGCGCTGCTCGACGCCCTGCGCTCGGGTCGCCTGGCCGGCGCCGCCCTCGACGTGTTCTCCGCCGAGCCGTACGCCGGACCGCTCCTCGAGCTCGACAACGTCGTCGTGACGCCGCACCTCGCCGCCTCGACGGAGGAGGCGCAGGACCGGGCGGGCATGATCGTCGCCGAGCAGGTGGCAGCCGCACTCGAGGGCGGGCTCGTCGCGAACGCGGTGAACATCCCGGCGATCGGCCGGGAGGACCTCGAGATCCTCGGCCCCTTCGTCCCGCTGTCCGCGAAGCTCGGCCGGCTCGCGATGGAGCTCGCGGGCGGGCGCGCAGAGCGGATCGAGCTGACGTTCTACGGCCACCTCGCCGACTTCGACACGCGGCTCCTGACGGCGGCGGCGCTGAACGGGGCCTTCCAGGGGCGGTTCGAGCAGCCCGTGAACTACGTGAACGCGCCGCTGCTCGCCGAGGAACGCGGGATCGAGGTCGTCGAGCAGCGCCGGCGCACAAGCCGGGACTTCACGAACCTCGTCCGCGTCGCGGTTGCCGCGGACGGCGACCCGGTCCGCGTCGCCGGCACGACGATCGGGCGCGACGACCGGATGTGGCTCGTGAGCGCGCTCGGCTTCGATCTCGAGATGGAGCTCGCGCCGCTGCTCATGCTGTTCCGCTACGACGACGTGCCCGGCGTGATCGGCCGGGTGGGGACGCTCTTCGGCGCCGCCGGCGTGAACATCGCGAACATGGCCGTCTCCCGGACGCGGCGCGGCGGCAAGGCCCTGATGGTGCTCTCGATCGACTCGGAGGCGCCGCCCGAGCTGATCGAGCGAGTGCGCGCGGAAGGGTTCGACGACGCCAGGTTCATCTCGCTCGGATAGCGCCTGGGTCGTCGGACAGACGATCCTGATCGTCGCGATCGTCGTGTCCTTTCTCGGTCCCGAGATCGGCGGCCGGACGCTGACCTGGCTCGGGCTGCTGATCGCGCTGGGCGGAGTTGTCCTGGTGGTCTGGGCGCGCCGGGCGATGGGTCGGTCCTTTTCGGCCTTTCCGACGCCCCGGCCGGGCGCCGAGCTCGTCGTCCGCGGCCCCTATCGGTTCGTGCGACATCCGATGTACGTCGGCGGGATCCTCGTGCTGCTCGGCTTCTCGCTTGCGTTCTCCGCGGTCGGATTGCTGCTGACGGCAGGTCTCGCCGTCCTCTGGGTGTTCAAGGCGAGGCACGAGGAGCGCCTGCTCGAAGAGCGCTTCCCCGGCTACGCCGAGTATCGGCGCGCCACCCGCTTCTAGGCAAGTAACAGACTGTTACGAACCGTTCGAGGCCGCATCGCTCCGGGCGTTCAGGAGCAAGCAACAGTCTGTTACTAGGTCGAATGCGGCTCACCGGCAGGCTGGTTGTGCCGGTTAGGCTGCCGAAGTGGAGGAGCGCTGGCCAGAGCCCGTCGAGCGGGTCGCCTCGTTTCTCCGCAAGAGCGGTGTGGAGGGCAGGGTCGAGGAGTTCGACTCGGGGACGCCGACCGCCGAGGATGCAGCGCGGGCGGTCGGGTGCAAGCTCGGCCAGATCGTGAAGTCGCTCGTCTTCGACTGCGACGGCGCCCCGGTCGTCGTGCTCGTTCCCGGCGACCGCCGGGCCGATTCGGCGAAGATCGCGCAGGCCGTCGGCTGCCGGCGGGCAAGGATCGGCGGGCCGGAGCAGGTACGCACCGCAACGGGCTTCGAGCCGGGCGCCGTCGCGCCGTTCCCGCTTCCGAAGATCACGAGGGTGCTCGTCGACCGCCAGCTCCTCGTCCACGATCGCGTCTGGATCGGGGCGGGCTCGCCGAGCCACATGGCGACCCTTGCCCCGGTCGATCTCGTCCGGCTCGCGAAGGCAGAGCCCATGGACGCCGTCTCGGAGGCCACCTAACATTCGACCCACGAAAACCGGAGGAGGCGCATGATCGCAACCGAGAAGATCTGGATGAACGGCGAGCTCGTGGACTGGGCGGACGCCAAGATCCACGTTGGAGCCCACGGCCTGCACTACGGCACCGGCGTGTTCGAGGGGATCCGGTGCTACGAGACGCCGAAGGGGCCCGCCGTCTTCCGCCTGACCGATCACATCAAGCGGCTCGACGCCTCCGCCAAGCTGCTCTACATGGATCTCCCGTACTCGGTCGAGGAGATCCGCGAAGCGTGCCTCGCAGTGATCGGCGTCAACGGCCTGCCGGAGTGCTACCTCCGCCCGTTCGCGTTCTACGGCTACGGCGAGCTCGGCGTCTCGACGAAGGGGAATCCCATCGAGGTCGTGGTCATGAGCTGGCCGTGGGGCGCCTATCTCGGCGACGAGGGCATGAAGAACGGCATCCGCGCGAAGATCTCGAGCTGGAAGCGCGTCGGCGCGAACACGATCCCGCATGCCGCCAAGGCGACGGGCATCTACCTCAACTCGATGCTCGCGGTCGTGGAAGCGCAGCGGGCCGGCTACGACGAGGCAATCCTGCTCACGGACGACGGCTACATCGCGGACGGCTCGGGTGAGAACGTCTTCGTCGTCAGGGACGGGAAGATCACGACGCCGCCGCTCTCGACCTCGATCCTGCCCGGCATCACGCGCAACTCCGTGATCCAGATCGCCCAGGATCTCGGCTACACGGTCGAGGAGACGCATCTGATCCGGACCGACCTCTACCTCGCGGACGAGATGTTCATGACGGGGACCGCCGCCGAGGTCACGCCGATCCGGTCGGTGGACGACCAGGACATCGGGCCGCCGGGTGAGATCACGCTGAAGCTCCAGAAGGCCTACCTCGACACGGTGCGCGGCGGCAGCGAGCGCTGGTCGCACTGGCTCGAGTACGCGACGATCCCCTCGCGGGCGCCGACGCCTGCGGCGTGAGCGCCGCTCGCTTTCGCTCGAAGTCTCACGACTTCGAGCGACCGTATGAAGCCGAGCATCGCTGCGCGATGCGCGGCACAGAAGCGAGGCGTAGATTCCTTCACCGAGTGCCGTGGTGAGCGGAGCGGGCATAGCCCGCTCCGCGATCGAGCGGATCCCTCTGGCGCGGCCCTGGATCGACGGGCGCGAGGAGGAGCTCGTGCTCGAGGTCCTGCGCTCGGGCCGGCTCTCGCTCGGGCCGACGATCGACCGGTTCGAGGAGCTGTTCGCCGAGCAGGTGGGCGCGCCGTACGCGGCCGCCGTCTCGAGCGGGACGGCCGGGCTGCACCTCCTGGTTCGCGCAGCCGGGATCGGCGAGGGCGACGAGGTGATCACGTCGCCGCTCTCCTTCGCGGCGACCGCGAACTGCTTCCTCTTCGAGGGCGCGACGCCCGTCTTCGTCGACGTCGACCCGCGCACCTGGAACCTGGATCCCGCCGAGGTCGAGGCGGCGATCACCGAACGGACGAAGGGCATCGTCGCCGTCGACATGTTCGGATACCCCTGCGAGCTCGACGCGCTCGTCGAGATCGCCGATCGGCACGGCCTGGCGCTGATCGAGGACTCCGCGGAGGCGCTCGGCGCCGAGTACCGGGGCAGGCCGATCGGCTCGCACGGCCCGCCGGCCGTCTTCGGCTTCTACCCGAACAAGCAGCTCGCGACCGGCGAGGGCGGCGTCGTCATCACCCACGACGAGGAGACCTGGAAGCTCGTGCGCAGCCTCCGCAACCAGGGCCGATCGTACGAGAGCGCGAGCTGGTTCGACCACGTCCGGCTCGGGTTCAACTACCGCTGGACGGACGTGCAGGCTGCGATCGGTATCGCACAGCTCGAGAAGCTCGACCGCGCGCTCGCGCTTCGCTCGGAGGCGGCCGCCCGCTACGCGGAGCTGCTGGCGGATGTGGACGGCGTCGAGCTCGCGCCGCCCGACGACGCCGATCACCGGCGCTCTTGGTTCGTCTACGTCGTGGCGTTCGCGCCGGCGATCGACCGGGCGCGGGTGATGGCGGACCTCCGCGAGCGAGGGGTGGACGTCGCCGAGTACGTCCCGTGCATCCACCTCCAGAGGTACATGCGCGAGCAGTTCGGCTTCGCCGAGGGCCTGTGCCCCGTGGCCGAGGGGATCTCGAGCCGCACGCTCGCCCTACCGTTCTTCCCGCAAATCGAGGCGCGCGACCAGGAGCACGTGGTCGAGGCGCTTCGCTCGGCGATCTGACACCGCGATAATCGCGTCATGGCGAACGGCGCGAACCGGATGGTGTTCCTCGGCTTCGGCAAGTACGCCCGCGCCGACAAGATCTACGCGCTCGAGCCGCTGACCGGGGATGAGCGGGGCGGCGGCCGCCGCACGCGCGTCTGGATCGAGGGCGTACCCGATCCGATCGTCGCCGGCCGCACGGAGCGGACGATCCTGCACGAGATGGGGCAGGAGGCGGCCGCGAACACGCAGATCGTCGAAAGCGCGGTCGACCTCGCCGAGCGGATCGCGAGTGGGGTGGAGAGCGGTCGCGTCGACCTCGCCGACCTGGGCCGGCGGGCGCGCCGCCTGCTCGAGGCGACGGCCAAGCCGACCGACCCCGACCAGCTCTTCTAGCCGGCCTTGACGGACCTCGGCGGGCCGGAGCCGCCCGAGCGCGGCCTGCTCGCCCGCATCGCCGTCGACATCCGGCCGCTGCAGGAGTCGCGCGACTTCCGCCGCCTCTGGTTCGGCACCGGGATCTCGGCGATCGGGAGCCAGATCACGACGGTCGCGATTCCGTACCAGGTCTACCAGGAGACCGGCTCGACGCTGCTCGTCGGCCTGCTCGGCGTCGCGGCGCTCGTCCCGCTCCTGATCGTCCCGATCTACGGCGGTGCCGTGGCGGACGCGGTCGACAGGCGGCGGATGCTGCTCCTCTCCGACGTGGCCTTGCTGCTCGTGACCGGCGGGCTGATCGTAAACGCGCTCATGCCGGACCCGGCCGTGTGGTTCCTGTTCGTCGCCGAGGCGCTCAGCACGGCGGCATACGGCTTCCAGCGCCCGGCGCGGAACGCGCTCACGCCGCGGCTCGTCCGCGACGACCAGCTGCTGGCGGCGATCGCAGTCGAGGACGTGGTCTTCACGCTCGCGCGGGTGGCCGGGCCGGTGATGGGCGGCGGGCTGATCGCGGCCGTCGGCCTGGCCGGTGCCTACGCGGTCGACCTCGCGACCTTCGCCGCCTCGCTGCTCGCGATCTGGCTGCTGCCGGCGGTGCCGCCGGCGCCGGACGCCGACCGCCCCAGCCTCCGGTCGATCGCCGACGGGTTCCGGTACGTCGTGAGCAAGAAGGTGCTCCTCGGCATCTTCCTGGTCGACACGAACGTGATGATCTTCGGCATGCCCCGAGCGCTCTTCCCCGCCTTCGCCGAGAAGCTCGGCGGCGGACCGGGCGTGCTCGGGCTCTTCTACGCCGCCACCTCGGCCGGCGCGTTCCTCGCCTCGCTCACCTCGGGCTGGATGATGGCCGTCAGGCGACAAGGCCTCGCGGTCTGCATCGCCGCGGCGGCGTGGGGGGTCGCGATCGCGATCGTCGGCTTCGCCGAGGCCGTCTGGTTCGCGCTCCTCTTCCTCGCGCTCGCCGGCGCCGCCGACTTCGTCAGCGCCGTGCTCCGGTCGAACATCCTCCTCACCGTCACCCCCGACTCGATGCGCGGCCGCGTCTCCGGCATCGAGCTCGCGCAGGTCGCGGGCGCGCCGGAGATCGGGAACGTGGAGGCCGGCATCGTCGCCGAGCTCGCGGGTGTCCGCGCCTCGATCGTCTCCGGCGGGATCCTGAGCGTCGTCGGGACGGTCGTGATCGCCGCCGCGATCCCGACGCTCGTCCGCTATGACGCCCGGCGGGCGCAGGACGAATGAGGCTCGAGGCTTTCTTCGCGCGCTCCGTCCACGAGGTCGCTCCCGACCTCGTCGGCGTCACCCTGCTGGTCGACGGGGTCGGCGGCCCGATCGTCGAGGTCGAGGCCTACGACCACGAGGACCCGGCGGCGCACGGCTACGCAGGCAAGACCGAGCGGAACGCCTCGATGTTCGGCCCCCCGGGCCACGCGTACGTCTACCGCTCGTACGGCGTCCACTGGTGCCTCAACTTCGTCTGCGAGGCGGTCGGCGTCGCGAGTGCCGTGCTGATCCGGGCGCTCGAGCCGACGGAGGGGCTCGACCGCATGCGCGAGCGCCGAGGGCTGGACGACTTGGGGCTGCTCTGCGCGGGTCCGGGCCGCCTCTGCCAGGCGCTCGGGATCACGAGGGAGCACGACGGCCTCGCCCTGGACGCGCCGCCGTTCGAGCTCCTCCCGCGCGAGCGGGCGCCGGAGATCGCGGTCGGCCCGCGCATCGGGATCACGAAGGCCGCGGACCACCCGTGGCGCTACGGCCTGGCGGGCTCGAAGTTCCTCAGCCGCCCGATACGACGAGCCTGATGGGCAACCCAGGAGCGGCCGCGACCCGTCCGCCGCGAGGCTCCTGGCGGATGACGCGGCCGACGGACGAGTCGCCCTCGACGGCCGGCTGGAGCTTGAGCTTCTCCAGCCGTTGGATCGCGTTCGGGACCGGCAGCCCGACCACGCTCGGCACGACGCCGTACCTCGGCCTGGCGAGGATGAGGGTCACCTCGTCGTAGGCGGACAGCGTCCCGCGCGCGGGGATCTGGCCGAGCACGAGGTCGAGCCGCTGGCCCGGCTTCGCCGGCTTGTAGATGAGGTCGTACTCGAGCGGCTGCGCGGCCAGCCGTTCCTTGGCTGCGGCGATCGTGGTGCCGACGACACGCGGAACCTCGACCTCGTTCCGCTTGCAGTCCGCCTCCCGTTCGGGCGCCTGCCCGGAGAAGTACCAGACGTTCTTCACCCCGCGGCAGAGGCCGTTGTCGACCATGATCCGCCCGCCCCGCTGTGCGACGCCGAGCGGCACCGCGTACGGCAGGCTCGGCGGGTCGAAGTACGCGGGCTCCTCCTCGAGGTACTTCAGCGCGGAGTCCATGAAGGACTTCCAGATCAGCGCCGGATAGGTCCCGCCGGCGACAGCCTCGCCCTCGTACTCGGTCAGCATCGGCGTCAGGTTGTTCGGATAGCCGACCCAGACGGCGACCGCGAGCTGGGGGGTGTACCCGACGAACCAGGCGTCGCCGTAGTTCTCGGTCGTGCCCGTCTTGCCCGCCGCGGGGCGGTCCGAGAGCGCCGCTTTCCGTCCCGTCCCCTGGCGCACGACCTTCTGAAGGATGTCGTTGATCAGGTCGGCCTTCTCCGGATCGATCACCTGGCGCTGTACGGGGGCGTTAGGGCGGCGTTTCTCGCCGACGTGATGGACCCAGGAGATCGCTCGCGGGCGGTTGCCGAAGATCGAGCCGTCGACCCGGCGCCCGCGGTTCGCGAAGGACGAGAACGCGCGGGCCATCTCGAGCGGGTTGACGGCCTCGGCGCCGAGGCCGATCGCGAAGTAGTCGTTCAGTCGGCTCGTCACTCCGAGTTGCTTGGCGGCGCGGCGCACCGCCCTCGGGCCGACGAGCGCGGTCAGCTGGGCGTAGACGGCGTTGTCGGAGTGCACGGTCGCCGTCTCCAGGTCGATCGGGCCGAGGTAGGCATCCTCGTAGTTCGAGACCGGCCAGCCCTTGTCGCCGAGGAAGATCGTGGTCGGCTTGGAGACGAACTGTGTCTCGGGCGAGATGCCCTGCTGGAGGGCGGCGGCGAGCACGAACGGCTTGAAGGACGAGCCCGCCTGCCGCTCGCCCTGGACGGCGAGGTTGAACTGGCTCTCGCGGAAGTTCGAGCCGCCGATCATCGCCTTGATCGCGCCGTCCCTCGGATCGACGGCGACGAGGGCGGCGGCAGGGCCGTCCTCGTCCTTGAGCCAGCGGGCGATGGCGCGGTGGCCGATCTTCTGCAGGCCGAGGTCGAGCGTCGTGTGGACGACGAGCCCGCCGCCGAACACGCCTCTCGTCTTGTACTTGTCGACCAGCTGCTGGGTGACATAGTTCGCGAAGTAGCCGCCCGGCCCGCGGGTGTCCGGCGGCCGCACGTCCTTCGGCAGCGGCTCGCGGTCGGCCCGCCGGAACTGCTCCGGCGTGATCGTCCCGGAGCGGAGCATGAGCTGGAGCACCGTGCGGCGCCGCTGCCGCGCGGCCCGCGGGTTCGCGACCGGGTCGAACCGGCTCGGGTCGGCCGGGATGCCCGCGAGGAGCGCGACCTCCCAGAGCGCCATCTTCTTCGCGCGGTGGCCGAAGTACGTGCGTGCCGCCTGGTCGATCCCGTACGCGCCGTTCCCGAAGTACACGGTGTTGAGGTACGAGGTGAGGATCTTCTTCTTCGACCAGCGCTGCTCCAGCCCCCAGGCGAGCGTCGCCTCACGGACCTTCCGTCCGATCGACCGGCTGGTGTCGCTGCAGGAGTTCTTGATGAACTGCTGCGTGATCGTCGAGCCTCCCTGGACGACGCCCTGCTTCCGGATGTCCGCCCAGAGCGCACGCGCGATCGCGCGCATGTCGACGCCGCGGTGCTCGAAGTAGCGGCGGTCCTCGACCGCGACGATCGCCTGCTTCATCAGCGGCGAGATGTCGTCGTACTCGACGAGGACGCGGTTCTCGGAGCCGCGGAGGACGGCGAGGATCTTGTTCCCCGTCGAGTCGTAGATCCGCGTGTTCACCTGGTGCGGCTGCCGTGCGGGGTCGCACTTCGGCGCCTCGCTCGCCACGGCGGTGACGAGGCCGAAGGTGAACGACGACAACGCCAACACGAAGAGGGCGAATGTGAGGACCAGTAGGCGGAGCTTCCTGATCCTGCGCCTCTTGGCCGGCGCCGCGGAGTTGTTGCGGCGAAGCGAACGCAAGACCGCCGAAGTCTAGACTCGCTGGCCGGACATGGGAGTCGCCGAGCTCACGAGAAACGCGGTCGACCTGCTGCCGGAGGGCGCGCTCGAGAAGAAGCTCGCCGAGGGCAGGCCGCTACGCGTCAAGCTCGGCATCGACGTCACCGCACCGCACATCACGATCGGCAACGGCATCCCGCTCCAGCGCATGCGGGCCTTCCAGGACGAGGGGCACACGGGCGTCCTGATCGTGGGCGACTACACGACCCGGATCGGAGACCCGTCGGGCCGCTCGGCGGAGCGGCCCGTGATCGACGACGCCGAGATCGACCGCATGGCGGAGCGCTTCTTCGAGTCCGCGTACACGATCCTCGTGCCGGAGCGCACCGAGGTGCGCTTCAACGGCGAGTGGCTCTCGAAGCTCTCGTACGCCGACGTGGTCCAGCTCGGCCGGACGATCACCGTCGCCCGCATCCTCGAGCGCGACGACTTCGCGAAGCGGTTCGCCGCGCAGGAGCCGATCTCGATCTCCGAGCTGCTGTACCCGCTGATGCAGGCCTACGACTCCGTGGCCGTGAAGGCGGACGTCGAGCTCGGCGGGACCGACCAGCTCTACAACCTCCTCGCCGGCCGCGAGGTGATGGCCGCCTACGGGCTCGATCCGCAGGTCGTGCTCACGACGCCGCTGATCGAGAGCTGGGACCGGCTGAAGATGAGCGCGTCCCGCGGGAACTACATCGCCCTGCTCGAGGAGCCCGAGGAGCAGTTCGGGAAGACGATGCGGCTTCCGGACGAGCTGCTCCCCGCCTACTACAGGCTGGTGATGCAGAGCGACGAGGATCCGCTCGCCGGCGATCCCATGGCCGCGAAGCTCCGGCTCGCGAGGTTCATCGTCGCCCGCGCCCACGGCGAGGAGGCTGCGCGGGCGGCGGAGGAGCACTTCACCCGCGTGGTGCGGGAGGGCCAGGCGCCCGAAGAGGTCCCAGAGATGGGGCTCCCCGACGGCGACCCCGTGCACGTGCCGGCCCTGCTCGCCGCCGCCTTCGGTCTGACGACCAGCGAGGCGAGGCGCATGATCGCCCAGGGCGGTGTGCGCCTGAACGGCGACGCCTTGACGGAGCTGGACCTGCCTCGATCGGCTCTGGAAGGGGCTCTCCTCCAGGCCGGAAAGCGCCGGTACGCCCGCTTGACAGCGCCCTAGGCGTTGCTACCATACGCGGGCTGCCCGAACGGGCGGCGTTGAAAAGACCCTGTCCTCGACGACTGGAGCGCCCCGAGAAGGAAGGATACGAACCGCAAGTTCGCATCTCCCTGGGGCCTCTGGCGCGAGTCGGAGGCTTTTTTGCGCCGTCGGACGGCGACGGTCTTTGAAAACTCAACAGCGTGCGTGAAACGCCGAGACCTGACCGCTCAGGCTTGCCTGAGAGGTCGGGCTCAAGTTAACCCGTCTGTCTTCACGGGTTGTGCCGTGTCGGACTTCAGTCTGGCTCGGCGAGCTCAGAAGATGGACCTTTGAGCTCAAGCTCAAAGTGAACGAGTTGTTCAGCCGGCTGAGGCATCGCTTGCGATGCCGTTAAGAGGTCGACCGGCTTTGCCGGGCGGCCGCTTCAGCGGATTGACACAAGTTCCTTCACGGAGAGTTTGATCCTGGCTCAGGACGAACGCTGGCGGCGCGCTTAATACATGCAAGTCGAGCGAGAACCGGACCTTCGGGTCCGGGGAAAGCGGCGAACGGGTGAGTAACACGTGGGTAATCTGCCCTCGGCACTGGGATAGCCCGGGGAAACCCGGATTAATACCGGATAGCCTTTCGAGCCTTCGGGCTCGTCAGAAAAGGTGGCTTCGGCTTCCGGCTGAGGATGAGCCCGCGGCGGATTAGCTTGTTGGTGGGGTAATGGCTCACCAAGGCTCCGATCCGTAGCTGGTCTGAGAGGACGATCAGCCACACTGGGACTGAGACACGGCCCAGACTCCTACGGGAGGCAGCAGTAGGGAATCTTGCGCAATGGGCGAAAGCCTGACGCAGCGACGCCGCGTGCGGGAAGAAGGCCTTCGGGTTGTAAACCGCTTTCAGGAGGGACGAAGCCACTCGGGTTAATAGCCCAGAGGGTGACGGTACCTCCAGAAGAAGCCCCGGCTAACTACGTGCCAGCAGCCGCGGTAATACGTAGGGGGC
>DASSSO010000094.1:0-7381 GCA_035776735.1 Gaiellaceae bacterium
ACCGCGCTGGACGAGGAAGGCGCGCTCGGGTCGACGGCGGACGACGACCCGCTAGGGACGCTGGACGACCTCGACCGGCGGATCGACGCGAACCGGGACGCCGAGGCGGCCGTCCTCCTGCTCTCGCTCGCGCTGATGGTCGCCGTGGCCGTGTTCTTTCCGGCGGGGATCCTCCCCGCCTTCGCCGCGGTGCTCCTCGCCAACCTCGCGCTCGGCGTGGTCGGCACGACGGAGGTATGGGCGAACGCGCTCGTCGTCGTCCTGGCGGTGGCCACGTCGCTGCCGCTGGCGAGGACCGGACCGGTCACGCACGGGCTGCTAATGGTGGCGGTGCTGGGCGCCTATCTCGTCGCGATGGCGGCGGACGAGCGGTGGGTCGCGCTCTCGCCGCTCGGGCCGACGCAGAACGCCCGCTTCTACGGGCTCTCCAACCTGCTCGCCACCCTGCTGCTCGTGCCGGCGCTCGCCGGCGCCGTCCTGCTCGGGCGCCGCTTCGGGATGTGGGCGTTCCTCGGCGTGGCGGCGCTCTCGCTGATCACGGTCGGCGGGAGCTCGTTCGGCGCCGACGGCGGCGGCGCGGTCGTCCTCCTCGTCGCCTTCCTCGTGCTCGCCGTGCTGGAGCACGGGCTCGACCGAAGGCTGGCGATCGGCGGCGCCGTCGTCGCGGTCGTCCTCGCCGTCGCGCTCGCCGTCGGAGGGTCGAGCCACGTCGCAGACGGGCTGTCGGACGGGCCCGCCGGCCTCGCCGAGGACCTTGGACGGCGCGTGCAGCTCTCGTTCGAGCGCGCGACGGCCGGGCCGGGCGTCGCGCTGCTCGTCTTCGGCGGCATCGCGGCGCTCGTCGTGCTCGCGCTCCGCGAGCGGCGCCCGTTGTTGATCTCGCTGCTGGCTGCCCTCGGCGTCTCGCTGGTCGTGAACGACTCGCCGACCGACGTCGTGATCGCTGGGTTGGCCTGCTACCTCGTGCTCAGCAGTGCGCCGGAGCTCGCCCGACCAGCGCGCGAACCAGCGAGCCCGGCCCCTCGGGCACGGCCAGAGCGAACGGCCCAGGCCGCGTCGCCGTGATGATCGTCATGCCCTCTGCCGAGCGCCTGGCGCAGACCGCGCCGGCGCGGACTCGCCAGTAGCGCGTGTACCGGATCTTCAAGCGGTACGAGCCGGCCGCCGGGAGCCGGCCGGCGACACCAGCATGGTCGAGCCGGGTGAGGACGGGCTTGCCGGGGCCGGTGAGGATCGGCTCGGGCCGCGGCACCTCGAAAATCGTCAACTGCGGGCTCCGGAAGACCTCCCGCAGGCCGGACCTGCCCGACCGGAGCAGCCGAGCCTCCCGCTCCTCGCCCTTCTGGCCGAGCCGGGTCTCGGGGAGGATGACGAACCGCACGCCCATCCGCCGCAGCCACCCGCGGTAGGCGTACGGCCCGAGCGCCTGCTCGTAGAAGAGCTCGTTGCGCGCGATGTCGATCTGCCGGTACCAGCCGCGTGCCAGCGGGATCCCGGCGCGCGGCAGCCAGTAAGCCTCCCAGTGGTCGAAGGTCGGGACCACCTCGACCCGGTAGTTCGGCGTCGAGTGCTCGGCGAGGAAGGTGACGGCCGGCGCCCAGAACGCGCGGTGCGCCGCGCGTACGTCGGTCCGGTCGAGCGCCGCGCCGGCGTAGGGCGCCACGTTGTAGATCAGGGCCGCCGAAAGCGCGAGCGTCGCGAGCCAGCGCGGCCTGAACCGGGCGACGAACGCGGTCATGAGCATGACCGGGAACACGACCGAGCGTAGGCGTGTCAGGTTCTCCCCGACCGGCGTCGAGACGACGAACATCGCGAGGCTCGCCCCTCCCCAGACGAGGAAGAACGCCCCGAGGATCGCGCCGCGGCGGGACCTGCGCGCGAGCTCGGCGCCTAGGACGCTCACCGTCAGGACGGCAGCGAGCTCGAGCGCCCGGAACGGATACGGGCCGCTGCTCGGGAAGAACACGAGCGCGGCCACCTGAATCGCGGCGATTGCGCCGAGCGCGCCGACGAACGCCAGCGTGTGCGTCCCGACCCGGCGGACGAGGACGAGGGCGAGCAGCACGAGGCAGAGGAACACGAACGCGAGCGGGCTGAAGCCGAGCGTGAGCGCTGCGGCTCCGGCCGCGAGCCACCGCCGGCCGCCCTGGAGCGAGCGAAGCGCGCCCAGCCCCGCCGCCAGGCCGAGGGCGTAGCTGTAGGTGCCGACGAAGAGCGGTCCCGCGGCGAGGACCGCGAACGCACGCGCCGGCCAGCGCCCGGCGGCGCCCCACTCCCGCTCGACGATCGACGCGAAGAGCGCGGCCGACACGACGACCGCCCCGAAGACGAGCGGCACGTTGCCGACGAGCGCGGCGGGCAGGTAGTAGAGGAGGCTGTAGGAGGCCAGCGGGTAGTGCCCGCCGTACCAGAGGTTGTCCCAAACGTACACGCCCTCTTCCACGAGGAGCGTCCGGTAGAGATGCGCAGGCGCATCCCCGGTCTGCGGTGCCAGCGCAACGAGCAGCGCGGCGCCGAGGAAGGCGAGCCCGCCCGCGAGCAGGATCTCTCGCCGGGGGGCGATGAGCCGGGAGACGGCGGCGGTCATGCCCCGTTAGTCTGACGGCTCGCCCGGGGTAAGATCGCGCCCGTGCGCCGAGCCGCCCTGATCGCCGTCCTCGCCGCGCTCCTCGCCGGGTGCGGCGGAGGGGAGGAAACGGCCGCCACGGCAGAGACGGTCGATACGACCGCGACGCAGACGGAGACCGGCGAGACCGGGACCACGGAGACGGAGACCACGGCGACCGAGACCGAGACCGGCGGAGCCGTCGAGGGGGATCCGGAGGCCGGACAGCAGGTCTATGCCGCCAACGGGTGCGGCAGCTGTCACGTGTTCGGCCCGGCCGGCTCGAGCGGGACGACGGGGCCCAACCTGGACGAGCTGCCCGACCTGGCCGAGAAGGCCAACCAGCCGCTCGCGGAGTTCACGCGCGAGTCGATCGCGAACCCGGGCGCCTACGTCGAGGAGGGCTTTCCCGACGGCGTGATGCCGGGCTACGACCAGCTGAGCGAGGACGACCTGAACAACCTCGTCGCCTTCCTGACCCAGACCTAGGCGCGATGATCGACCTCCGGGCTGCTCGCAGCGACCCGGACCGGGTGCGGACCGGCATCGCCCGCAAGGGAGGCGCCGCCTCGTTCGACGAGCTGCTGGCCGCGGACGCGCGCTGGCGGGAGCTCGTCCCGCAGGTCGACGAGCTTCGCGGCCGCCAGAAGCTCAAGGGCAAGCCGACGCCCGAGCAGGTCGAGGAGCTGAAGGGCGTGAAGGAGGAGCTCCGGCGCCTCGAAGGCGAGCTCGCGGAGGCCGAGTCGCGGAGGGACGAGCTCCTGCAACAGGTCCCGAACCCGGCGCACGAGTCGGTCCCGGACGAGGAGACAGACGACGCGGAGGGCGAGATCGTGCGGCGCGTGGGCGAGCCGCCGTCGCTGGCCGAGGCCAAGGAGCACCTCGAGCTCGGCGGGTACGACATGGAGCGGGGCGCGCGGCTCTCGGGCTCCCGCTTCGGGTACATCGTCGGCGACGCGGCGCGGCTGTCGCTGGCGCTCTACCGCTGGGCGCTCGAGCGGCTTGTCGCCGAGGGGTTCACGCCGGTGATCCCGCCCGTGCTCGTCCGCGAGGAGGCGATGTACGGCACAGGGTTCTTCCCGGCGGAGCGTTTCGAGATCTACGAGGTGGCCGACGAGGGGCTCTTCCTGACCGGCACCTCCGAGGTGGCGCTGGCCGGCCTGCACATGGGCGAGATCCTCGAGCGTGAGCAGCTGCCGCTCGAGTACACGGCGTTCTCCGCCAACTTCCGCCGCGAGGCGGGCGCAGCCGGCCGCGACACCCGCGGCATGTTCCGCGTCCATCAGTTCAACAAGGTCGAGATGTTCGCGTACACGCTGCCCGACGAGTCCTGGAGCGAGTACGAGCGGCTCGTCGGGATCGAGGAGTCGCTCGTGCAGGAGCTCGACTTGCCGTACCGCGTGGTCAACATCGCGGCCGGGCAGCTGAGCGCGGCGGCCGCCAAGCGGATCGACGTCGAGGCGTGGTTCCCGTCGCAGGAGCGGTATCGCGAGATCACCTCCGCCTCGAACACGACCGACTACCAGGCTCGACGGCTCGGGATCCGGTACCGGGCGGACGGCGGCACCGAGTTCGTGCACACGCTCAACGGCACGGCGGTCACCGACCGCTGGGCGCTCGCGATCCTCGAGAACTTCCAGGGCGAGGTGCCGGAGGTGCTGCGCGAGTTCGGCGCGCCGGCCCGCGTCGAGCCGTAGCTCTTCGAGACGCGTCCCAGTGACAGTCACTCGGCCGTGGCCTACCGAGACGCGTCCCAGTGACAGTCACTGGGACCTGTCCCACGCGCCTAGGGCGAGACGGGCTGGCCGGTCTCGGCCGAACGGTAGAGGGCGTCGATCGCGCGCGCCTGGCCGAGGCCGTCCTCCCTGCCGAGCAGGAGCTCCGCCTCGCCGCGGATCGCCCCGGCCAGGTTCTCGAGCTCCCGCCGGTACGAGTCCACGGGCTCGAGCGCGATCTCCTCGACCTCGCCGCCGTCCGGGCGGAGCTCGATCACCGGCCGGCGGCAGTGCCAGGGATCGTCGAGGAAGAGCGAGCCCTCCGAGCCGACGACCTCGAGCTCGTCCCGCATCGGGAGCCGGAACCCGCAGTCGAACTGCCCGAGCACGCCGCCGGCGAACTCGAGCGTTCCGGCGAAGACGGTGTCGACCCCGGCCTCGACGACGCCGATCCCGTACACGCGCTCGGGCTCTCCCGCGAGGAGCCGCGAGCCGCTCACGCAGTAGCAACCGACGTCCATGAGCGCGCCGCCGTCGAGGTCGGCGGCGAGCCGGATGTTCGAGTCGTCGCTGATCGTGAAGCTGAACGCCGCCCGGACGACACGTGGCTCGCCGATCGCCCCGCCCTCGACGAGCTCCTTCAGCCTCGCCGTCTGTGGGTTGTGCCGGTACATGAACGCCTCGGTCAGCAGGAGGCCCGCGCCGTCGGCCGCGTCGAACGCACGCTCCACGTCCTCGGGTCGCCGACTCAGCGGCTTCTCGCAGAGGACGTGCTTGCCGGCCTCGAGCGCGCGGATCGACCAATCGACGTGCATCGAGTTCGGCAGCGGGTTGTAGACGGCGTCCACGTCGGGATCCGCGAGGAGCTCCTCGTAGCTCCCGTACGCGCGCTCGATCCCCTGCTCGCGCGCGTAGGCCTCGGCGCGGCCGAAGTCGCGGCTGGCCACTGCCGCGATCTCCACCCGGTCGGACTCGCGCGCCCCGGCCAGCACGAGCCTGTTGATCCGGGCAGTGGACAGGATTCCGAAGCGGACGCTCATCGCACCTCCAGGGGTCGCAGGGCCGGGTACAGGGCGCGGAAGCGCTCGTACCCCTCGGCGTAGGCGCTCCGCCACGCCGGATCCGGCTCGGTCACGTCACGGACGCGGACGCACCGGTCGACCGCCTCGCGAACGTCCCGGAACGCACCCGACGAGACGCCCGCGAGGAGGGCGGCGCCGTACGCCGCGCCTTCCTCGGCCACGGTCCGCTGGAGCGGCAGCCCGAGCACCGACGCGACGATCCGCAGCCAGAGCCCGCTGCGCGCACCGCCGCCGGAGACCCGGCCGAGCTCGACGGCGCAGCCGAGCCCGCGCAGGACCTCCAGGCAGTCGCGAAGCCCGTAGGCGACGCCCTCCAGCAGCGCCCGGACGAGCGCGCCCCGGTCGTGCCGGAGGGAGAGCCCGACGAACGCGCCCCGCGCGTCCGGATCAGCATGGGGCGTCCGCTCGCCGGCCAGGTAGGGAAGGAACGTGAGGCCCTCCGCGCCCGGATCCCACCGGCCCGCCTCCTCGTCGAGCCGCTCGTAGGGCTCCCCCGGCGCCAGCGCGTTCCGCAGCCACTGGAGCGAGCCGGCCGCGGACAGCATCACCCCCATGGCGTGCCAGACCCCCGGCGCTGCGTGACAGAAGACGTGCGCGCTGCCGCGCGGGTCCGGCGCGTACTCGGCAAGCGGCGCGAAGACCACCCCCGAGGTGCCGATCACGACCGAGACGAGGCCCGGCTCGTGGACGCCGACGCCGATCGCGCCCGCCGCCTGGTCGCCGGCACCCGCGACCTCCGTGGACTCGAGCGCCGGCGGCAGCCACTCCGGCGGGATCTCCAGCGCGGACAAGACCTCGTCGCTCCAGCGCCGACCGGCCACGTCGAAGAGCAGGGTCCCGGACGCGTCCGCGACATCGGTCGCCAGCTCGCCGGTGAGCCTGAACCGGACGTAGTCCTTCGGGAGCAGCACGTGGGCGATTCGCCCGTAGACCTCGGGCTCGTGGCGCCTCAGCCAGAGGAGCTTCGGCGCGGTGAACCCGGGCAGGGCGCGGTTTCCGGTGAGCTCGATCAGCCGCTCGAGGCCGATCCGCTCCTCGATCTCGGCGCACTCGGCGGCCGTCCGCTGGTCGTTCCAGAGGATCGCCGGGCGCAGCACCCGCCGCTCGGAGTCCAGCGCGACGAGCCCGTGCATCTGGCCGGACAGCCCGACGCCCTCACTGACCGCGCCCAGCCGCCGGAGCGCGCGCTCCGCGGCGAGCACCCAGTCCTCGGGATCCTGCTCTGCCCAGCCCGGGCGCGGGATGGAGAGCTCGTACTCCTCCTCCGCCCGCCCGACCACCTCGCCGTCCGGCGAGAGCGCGAGCGCCTTCACGCCCGTCGTCCCGACGTCGAGCCCGACGAGCGAGGTCACGAATTCGAGAGCCCCGCCGCCTCGAGCCCCCGCAGCGCGAGCGCCTCGTCCTCCTCGCCGGGAAGCCCGCTGACGCCGACCGCACCCACCCGCCGGCCGTTCTCGAAAGCCGCGACACCGCCGCGGAAGAACGTGAAGTGCGGATCGAAGCTCGCCAGCTCGGCGGGCTCGTTCCGCACCTTCGCCGCGAGCTCGCCAGTGGACGGAACGTCGCTCCGCGCCGCCGTGTACGCCTTCCGCTGCGCGTTCAGGCGCGTGTCCGCCGCGGCGCCGTCCATCGTCGCCGCCGCGACGAGCTCGCCGTGGTCGTCGGCGACGAACACCGAGACGGGCCCTGACGCCTCGCGCACCACGAAGTCGACGACCGCCTGCGCCTGTTCGAGCCTCATGCGCCGAGCGCCGCGTAGACGAGCTCGTAGGCACGGACGGCGTCTTTCCGCCGCTGCGCCTCGCGCAGCGCCTCGTCGTCGATCCGTGCCGCGACGCCGTCGATGAACCGCCAGTGGAGGACGCTCCGCCGCACGGCCTCGATCGCGTCCTCCGTGTAGGGATAGAGGTCGAACCCGAGCCGCTCCCCGTTCTCGCCGTACCCGGCCCTGCGGAGCTCGACCGCCAGCTCCAGCGTCT
>DASSSO010000176.1:0-8517 GCA_035776735.1 Gaiellaceae bacterium
AAGAAGAGCTCCGTGCGGCCCTCGAGCTCGCGGTCGAGCCCGACGAGAAGGTGCTCGTCGAGGAGTTCGTGCGCGGAGTCGCGGTGGAGTGCAGCGTGCTCGGCAACAAGGAGCCGATCGCGTCGCTGCCGGGCGAGATCCGGGCGCACGGGTTCTCCGGGGTCGACTGGTACGACTATTCGGCGAAGTACGACGAGGGCGGCATGGACCTCGTGATCCCGCCGGAGATCCCGGACATAACGATCGAGCGGGTGCAGCAGCTCTCGGTCGACGCGTTCGTCGCGACCGACTGCGAGGGGATGGCGCGGGCGGACTGCTTCGTCCGCGAGGACGGCGAGGTGCTCGTGAACGAGCTGAACACCATTCCGGGCTTCACGGCGACGAGTGTCTACGCGAAGCTCTTCGAGGCCTCCGGGATCCCGTACCCGGAGCTGCTCGACCGCCTCGTCGAGCTCGCCCTCGAGCGCCACGAGCGCCGCGGCAGGCTCGAGTATTGACAGGCAGCGCCCCTCGGGCCGTGTCGTGGTGCCAGGCACCTGGACACGGCCCGAAGTGGCAGCTCCGAGCCCGGAAGTCCGTTCGGAGCGTCGAAGCCACGGCCGGCGCGGCCACGGCTTCGTGCCTGGCACCAGGACGCGGAGTTCTGACCGCTCGAGCCACGGCCTGGGGCCAGACCCCAGGACGTGGCGGAAACCGACAGGGTCTGGCTTCGCTACGCGGTTCCCGAGCCGGAGTCCGGGAGGTCGACTGTCCCTTCGAGCCGCGTCGAGGGGTCAGACCCAGGACGTGGCCTAGCGGGCCGTGACTTCGTTCACGTGCGCCGATCCCGAGACGTCGGTGATCCAGACGACGAAATAGCGTGCCTTCGCGTCCCTGAGGTTGTAGCGGCGCCGGTTCTCGATCGTCCCCGAGGCGGACACCGCCTCGAACGGCCCCTGGGGGCTCGCGCCGGCGTGGATCTCGGCCGTGAACCCGGGCGTGTCCGTCGTGATCGTCAGCGTCTTTGGCTGGACCTCGCGGCCCGCGTCCAGCACGAGCCCGACGCCTGACTTCGTGAAGTCGCCGTAGCTCTCCGTCAGCCAGTACGTCGTCTCGTCGCGGTCCGTCGCACGGGCGACAGCCTCCTCGTGCTCCTCCTTGTTGTCACCCTCGGGGTCGTACGAGGCGACGCCGGTGAGGCGGATCGGCTGGCCCGTCGCCGCCTGCGGCCCGCCGTCCCCGTCGTCCCGCAGCGACAGCGCGCCGAATGCGGCGAGCGCGGCGACGCCGAGCACCGCCAGCACTGCGGCGACCGGCCACAGGATGCCGAGCCGCCGTCTCCGCCGCCGCCGCGGCTGCGCGCGCCGCGCCGCCGGCACGACCGGCCGGCGCGCGATCATCGTCGCCTCCTCGGAACCGGGATCGAGCTCGGCGAGGCACGCCTCCAGCTCGTGGCAGAAGTCCTCCATCGACTCGAAGCGGTCGCCCGGCGACTTCGCCATCGCGCGCTCGACGGCCATCGCCACCCGCGCCGGAACGTCCGGCCGCCGCTCGAGCACGCTCGGAAGCGGCTCGTTCACGTGCTTCAGCGCCACGGTCACGAACGTCTCGCCCTCGTAGGGGACGGCGCCCGTCAGCAGTTCGTAGAGGACGACGCCGAGCGAGTAGACGTCCGTCTGCGCGTCGACGTGCTGCCCGCGCGCCTGCTCGGGCGCGATGTACTCGCTCGTCCCGAGGACGGTGCCGGTGATCGTGACCCCCTGGACGTCCACCTCCCGTGCGATCCCGAAGTCGGTCATCTTCGCCTGGCCGTCCGCGTTCAGCAGGACGTTCTGCGGCTTCACGTCCCGGTGGACGAGCCCGCGGCCGTGCGCGAACGAGAGCGCGCGCGCCATCTGCAGCGCGAGCGCGAGCGCGTCGTGCACCGGCATGGGCCCGGTCCGCTCGAGTAGCTGCTTCAGGCTCTGGCCGTCGACGTACTCGAAGACGATGAACTGCCGCCCCTGGTCCTCGCCCCGGTCGATGACGGTGACGATGTTCGGGTGGCTCAGCTGCGCCACCGAGCGCGCCTCCCGGCGGAAGCGCTCGACGTACTCCTCGTCGGCGGTGTAGTGCGGGTGGAGGACCTTGATCGCGATCTGCCGGTCCAGCAGCCGGTCGTGCGCCTTCCAGACGCTCGACATGCCCCCTTTTCCGATCAGCTCGAGCAGCTCGTAGCGACCGGCGATCAGCTCGCCCTTGGTCACGGAATGGAGGTTACTGTCGCCGCTCGGGAGCTACGCGCCCAGCACGGCGTCCAGCGCCTGCTCCCAGACGCCGAGAGCCTCGTCGAGCTCCGCGTCCGAGAGCGTCAGCGGCGAGAGCACCCTGATGCAGTTGGAGTAGATCCCGGACTTGAGGAGGAGCAGGCCGTTCCGCGACGCCTCCTCCACGATCGCGGTCGCCGTGTCCGCGGCGGGCTCCTTCGTCGCGGGGTCGCGGACGAGCTCCACCGCGAGCATCGCCCCGAGCCCTCTGACGTCGCCGATCTGCGGGAAGCGCTGCTGCCAGGACTCCATCCGGGCCCGCATGGTGTCGCCGAGGACCGATGCGCGGGCGCAGAGGTTCTCCTCCTCGATCACGTCCAGGACGGCGAGCGCCGCGGCCTGGGCGACCGGGTTGCCGACGTAGGTGCCGCCGATCGCGGAGTCGCCCGGTGCGTCCATGATCTCCGCCCGCCCGATCACGCCGGAGAGCGGAAGCCCCATCGCGATCGACTTGGCGACCGTGATCAGGTCCGGCTCGACGCCGAAGTGCTCGATCGCGAAGAGCTTGCCGGTGCGCGCGAAGCCCGTCTGCACCTCGTCCACGACCATGACGATCCCGTGCTCGTCGCAGATCCGTCGGACGCCCTCCAGGTACTCCCCGGGCGCGACGACGAAGCCGCCCTCGCCCTGGACGACCTCGATCACGATCGCCGCGACCGTCTCGGCGGCGACCTGCGTGATGAGCGCGCGTTCGAGCGCCGCGAGCGCCGCCTTCGCGTCGATCCCGCGGTACACGTTCGGGAACGGCGCGCGGTAGACCTCCGGCGCGAACGGCCCGAGCCCCGCCTTGTAGGGATGCGTCTTCGAGGTGAGCGAGAGGCTGAGCAGCGTCCGGCCGTGGAAGCCGCCCTCGAGGGCGATCACCGCCGGGCGGCCCGTGTGGACGCGGGCGAACTTGATCGCGTTCTCGACCGCCTCCGTGCCCGCGTTGAAGAACGCGGCTTTCGCGTTCGGGATCGGCGCCAAGTCGCAGAGACGCTCGGCGAGCCGGATGTAGACCTCGTACGGGATGATCGTGAAGTCGGTGTGGCTGAACCGGTCGAGCTGCTCCTGCGCCGCCTCGACGACCCGCGGGTGCGCGTGCCCGACGTTCAGGCAGCCGACGCCGCCCGTGAAGTCGAGGAAGGTGTTCTCGTCCACGTCGGTGAGCGTCGCGCCCTGGGCGCTCTCGATCACGACGGGGAGGTAGACGGTGAGTGGGTCGGCCACCACGCGCTCCTTCCGCTCGAGGATCTCGCGGGAGCGGGGACCGGGAATCTCGGTGCGCAGCTCGATTGCCTTGGTCGTCGCCATGCGGCCGACGATAGCGCAGCCGTCGGTCGCTCTGCATAGTGAATACTCCGTATTCATGGGCGGGCCTGACGGGACGCTGCGCCGGGCCGATCTCGACGCCGATCCGGCCGTGCAGTTCCGGCGCTGGTACGCCGAGGCGGAGGCGGTCGTGCCGATTCCGGAGGCGGTCGCGCTCGCCACGGCGGATCCGCAGGGACGGCCCTCCGTGCGCATGGTGCTGGCGAAGGCGCTCGACGACCGCGGCTTCAAGTTCCACACCGGCCACGGGAGCCGCAAGGCGCGGGAGCTGGCCGCCGGCGGCCGCGGCGCGCTGCTCTTCTACTGGCAGCCGCTGGGGCGGCAGGTGCGGATCGAGGGCCCGGTCGAGCGCGTCTCCGACGCCGAGTCCGAGGAGTACTTCCGCACGCGGCCGCGCGGCGGGCAGGTCGCGGCGTGGGCCTCGTCGCAGAGCGAGGTGATCGGCTCCCGCGACGAGCTGGAGGCCCGCGTCCGCGACTTCGAGCGGGAGTTCGAGGGCCGCGACGTCCCGCTCCCGCCGCACTGGGGCGGCTACCGCCTCGAGCCCGAGGTGTGGGAGTTCTGGCAGCATCGAGACAGCCGCCTCCACGATCGCTTCCGCTACTCCCGCCAAGATGGTGGGGGATGGACGATCGAGCGGCTCGCCCCCTAAGAGGCTCCAACACGATGAGCCTTGTCCCGCCGGGCGCCGCTGGGACGGCCCCGGTCGGGGAAGCGTCGTCATGTTGAAGCCTCTAATCGTCGCGCACCTCGACCTCGACGCGTTCTTCGCCGCCGTCGAGGAGCTCGAGAACCCCGAGCTGCGCTCGAAGCCGCTCGTCGTCGGCGGCGACCCGCGCGGGCGAGGCGTCGTCGCAACGGCGAACTACGTCGCCCGACAGTTCGGCATCCACTCGGCGATGAGCTGCGCCGAGGCGCTCCGCCGCTGCCCGCACGCAGTCTTCGTCCGCCCGCGCCACGCGACGTACGCCGGGTACTCGCGGGAGGTCTGGGACGCGGTGCGCCAGGTCGTCCCGACCGTCGAGCGCACCGGCCTGGACGAGGGCTACCTCGACCTCGGAGAGGTGGCCGGCGACTTCAACCAGGCGCGGGCGCTCGCCGAGGCGGTGCAGACCGCGGTCCGCGGGGCGACGAGCCTCACCTGCTCGCTCGGCGTCGCGACGAGCAAGGTCGTCGCCAAGATCGCGAGCGACCACCGCAAGCCGGGCGGGATCGTCGTCGTCCCGCCGGGCCGCGAGCAGAGCTTCCTCGCGCCGTTCGACATCCGCCGGCTGCCAGGGGTCGGGCCCCGGGCCGAGGCCCGACTGAAGGCGGCCGGCATCGAGACGATCGGAGCGCTCGCGACGCTCGACGACGACGGGCTGCGCCGGCTCCTTCCGGGCAAGGTCGGCCCGCTCCTCCGTGACCGCGCCCGCGGGATCGACCCGCGGGGGCTCGAGACGCAGACGCAGCGGGTCTCGATCAGCCAGGAGGAGACCTTCGAGCGCGACATCGCGGACGTCGAGCAGCTGCGGGCCGAGCTCCGCCGGATGTCCGCCCGTCTCGCCGATCACCTCCAGCGCAAGGGCGAGACGGCCCGCACGGTGACGACGAAGGTGCGCTATCCCGACTTCGCGATTCGCAGCCGCTCGACCAGCCTTCCGGTCGGAACCGACGACGGCGAGCGGATCGGCGAGCTCGCCTGCGCGCTCCTCGACCGCGCGCTCGCCGACCGGCCCGGCGCGCTCCGCCTCGTCGGCGTCGGCGTGTCCGGCCTCGAGGAGCACCGGCAGCTGAGCATCGTCTAGCGCGCTACCGTGGCGGCGAATGCGGCTCCTCGTCAGGGCTCTCACGATCCTCGGCGTCGTCGTCCTCCTCGGCCTTGCCGGCCTGATCGGCAAGGCGTGGTGGAACAGCCGGCTGCCGAGCTCCTTCAGCGCCATGGACATGGGCGTCCTCGACTACGGCGGCGGCCCGCCGCAGGACCACGCGCAGCACCCGCACCTCGCCGTCGACCGGCTCACCGGCCCGGAGAACGGCGAGTCGGACTTCCGGACGACGTTGACGGCGGCGGAGGACGGCGACACCTGGGCGTTCAACGGCCGCGTCCCGGGCCCCGAGCTCCGCGTCCGCCAGGGCGACCTCGTCGAGGTCACGCTCGTGAACAGGGACATCGACGACGGCGTGACGATCCACTGGCACGGTGTCGACGTGCCGAACGCCGAGGACGGCGTCGCGGGAGTGACGCAGGACGCAGTGATGCCCGGCGAGCGCTACACGTACCGCTTCCGCGCCGAGCAGCTGGGGACCTTCTGGTACCACTCGCACCAGGTCTCCTCGAAGCAGGTCCGGCGCGGGCTCTACGGCGCGTTCGTGATCGAGTCGCGGCGGCCGGCGGCGCTCGAGCCGGTCGACGAGACGCTGATCGTCCACGACATCGACGGAAAGCCGTCGTTGAATGACCAAGACGGCCTCGTCCGGCGAAAGGTCGAGCCCGGCATCCCGGTGCGCCTACGGCTCGTGAACTCGAACAACGCGCCCGAACGGCTGGCGCTGACCGGGGTCCCGTTTCGCGTCGTGGGCATTGACGGCTCGGAGGTCAACCGGCCGGAGCCGATCGAGGGGAGGACGATCGAGGTCGGCGGGGGCGCCCGCTACGACCTCGCCTTCCTCATGCCCGAGACCGCGGTCCGGCTCGATCTTCTGGACAGCTCCGCAGGCTACTCGTTCAGCCCCGACGGCACCACCGACTTGCAGTCGGCGCCCGAGCTCCCGGTCTTCGACCCATCGGCCTACGGCGAGGCGCGGGCGACGGTCCTCGACGCCGCCCGCTTCGACCGGACCTTCGAGATGCGGATCGGGAAGAAGTTCGGGTTCTTCGACGGCCGCCCCGGCCGCCACTGGACGGTGAACGGCGAGATCTTCCCGGACACGCCGATGTACGTCGTCCGGGAGGGCGACCTCGTGAAGATGCGGATCGACAACGAGAGCGGCGCCGTCCACCCGATGCACCTGCACGGCCACCACCTGCTCGTCCTCTCCCGCAACGGGAAGCCGGCCACGGGGAGCCCGTGGTGGGTGGACACGTTGAACGTCGGGCCCGACGAGGAGTACGAGGTCGCGTTCCGGGCGGACAACCCGGGGCTGTGGATGGACCACTGCCACAACCTGCCGCACGCCGCCGACGGGCTGACGATGCACCTCATGTACGAAGGGGTATCCACGCCGTTCCGCGTCGGCGGAGACGGCGAGAACCACCCCGAGTAGCGCTAGGAAGCCGGTGAGGGAGGCGGCGCCACGGTCTCCGGGACGCGGCGGGCCGTCATCCGGTCCGCGCGCCATTCCCGCCCCGCGAGCGAGAAGATCGCTCCCAGGATCAGCAGCGCGTTGATGGGATGCAGGAAGCCCAGGACCTCCGGCAGCTCCGCGCCCGTCCAGCCGAGCACCATCTGCACGACGAGGAGGACGAACAGCCCGACCGCGTGCAGCACCCGCTGCCGGCCGACCCGCGCCGCCAGCGCAAGCAGGAAGGTGAGCAGTCCCCCGAGCACGAGCAGCGAGCCGAGGATCGCGTGCAGCGTGAACTCGTCGTAGTACGCGTCCTCGTCGACCGAGCCGGCTGTGGCCTGATCGAGGGCGCCGAATGCCCCGATTCCCGCAAACCCGATCTGGATGACGATCGCGAGGGCCATCAACCAGAGCCAGTAGCGATAGATCGTCCGCAGCGCATCCATGCAGTCGGCCTCCTTGGGTCGCTTGACCGGCTGACTCTACGCTAGGTTCCGGCCGATGGCAGCCACGACGAAGCCGGCAGAGGCCGGGGGCACCGTCGCCCTCGGCGACCTCACGGTGAACCGCATGGGCTTCGGCGCCATGCGGCTCACGGGCGGGGGAGTGTGGGGCGACCCACCTGACCGCGAGGCGGCGAAAGGCGTGTTGCGCCGCGCCGTCGAGCTCGGGGTCAACCTGATCGACACGGCCGCCTCGTACGGCCCGGAGACGAACGAGACCCTGGTCGCCGACGCGCTGCACCCGTATCCCGAGGAGCTCGTGATCGCAACGAAGGGAGGCCTGACGCGCCCCGGCCCCGGCCGGTGGGAGCCCGACGGCCGCCCCGAGACGCTCCGCGAATCGCTCGAGGGCAGCCTCCGCCGCCTGCGCGTCGAGCGCGTCGACCTCTACCAGCTGCACTCGGTCGACGCCCGCGTCCCGTTCGCGGAGTCCGTCGGGGCGCTCGCGGAGCTACGGGCCGAAGGGAAGATCCGGCACGTCGGGCTCTCCAACGTCGACGCCCGGCAGCTCGCGGACGCCCAGGAGATCGTCCCGATCGTCTCGGTTCAGAACCGCTACAGCGTCGCCGACCGTTACCACGAGCGGGCGCTCGACGCGTGCGAGCGCGCCGGGCTGGCCTTCCTTCCGTGGTTCCCGCTCGGCCTCGGGCAGCTCGCGCGCTCGCAGGGCCGTCTCGCCGAGGTCGGACGGGGGCGCGGCGCGACGGCGGCGCAGGTGGCGCTCGCGTGGCTGCTGCGCCGCTCGCCGGTGATGGCCCCGATTCCGGGCACCTCGTCGGTCGAGCACCTGGAGGAGGACATCGCAGCAGCCGAGCTGCAGCTCACGGAGGCGGAGTTCGCCGACCTGAGCCGCGCCGCGGAGTCCGCACTCTAGTGCTCCTCCCAGCAACACACGCCCACCTCTCGCTTGGTGCTCGCGACCGAGAAGCTGGACGGCGTCACTGGAAGGAGCACTGATGGTCCTCTCCGACCGCACGATCCGCCGGCTGCTGGACGAGGGTCGCATCGGGATCGACCCGTACGACCCCTCGCTGCTCCAGCCGTCCAGCGTGGACGTCCGCGTCGACCGCTACTTCCGCGTCTTCCACAACGCGCGGTATCCGTACATCGACGTCAAGGAGCCACAGGAGGAGCTCACCGAGCTCGTCGAG
>DASSSO010000211.1:0-4330 GCA_035776735.1 Gaiellaceae bacterium
CGAGGGCTGACCGAGGCGCAGATCGCCGCGCAGCCGGCGGACGCGCGCAGACAGGTCCTAGTGACTGTCACTGGGACATCGCCCCTGCGGTCAGGTTCGAGGCATGAGGCGCCGTAGGCATGCGCCCGGACGCGGCCGTCCGCGCCACGTCCCAGTGACAGTCACTCGGACCTCGCGCTAGAGGACGAGAGTCTCCGGGAAGACAGCGCCCGCCTCGAACCGGTCGAGCCGGTACGGCGAGAGGTCGAACGACGACTCGCCGTCGAGCAGCTCCTCCGCCACCGCCTTCCCCACGGCCGGGGCCTGCATGAACCCGTGGCCGGAGAACCCGCAGGCGGCGTAGACGCCCTCCCGCACCCAACCGATGATCGGATGGGCGTCGGGCGTCATGTCGTAGAGGCCGGCCCACGACCGCCTGACCGGGACGCCCGCGGCGGACGGGTACCGGCGGCCGAGGCGCTCGAGCCAGTCGGCGACGAGCGTCTCGTCCACCTCGGGCTCGTCGCCCCAGCGGAGCGACGGCTCGGACATGGCGAGGCGCAGCCCACCTCCCACCTGCCGGAAGTGGAAGCCCGTCTCGGCCTCGATGACCATCGGCAGGTCGGCCGGGAGGCCGTCCACCGGCTCCGTGTCCGTCAGCTGGCGGACGAGCGGCCTGATCGGCACGTCGATCAGCTCGGGTGAGGCCGCGCCGCAGGCGACGACGAGGACGTCCCGGTCGAGCTCCGCCGCGTCCGTGTGCTCGTGAAGATCCGCGCCGCGGTCTCGGGCCTCCTCGACGAGATGCCTCGTCACGGCCGTCGGGTCGGCGATGCCGTCCTCCCGACAGATGACCGCCGCGCGGACGTCGTCGACGTACAGGCCCTCGACGAGCTCCGGATCCACGTCCTCCACCGGCACGCCCAGCTCCCGCTGCCGCCGGGCGCGGCCGCCGAGGTCGGCCGCGCCCCCGTCCGTCGTGGCCACGAAGAGGTAGCCCACCTGCTCGAACAGCGGCGGCCCGAGCTCGGCGAAGAAGCGGGCGCTCGCCTGGGCGAGGCGCACCTCCGGCTCCGTCGTGAACTGCTGCCGGACGCCGCCCATGGCCTTGCCGGTCGCGCCCGAGGCGACCTCCGCACGGTCGCAGAGGACGATCTCGTCGTCCGTCCTCCGCTCCGCCAGGTGGTAGGCGATGCTGGCGCCGATCGCGCCCGCGCCGGCTACGACGATTCGAGCCACTGCTCCACCTCGGCGCGCTCCTGCGGGGTCAGACCCCGTAACGGAGGACGCACGTCTTCGCGTACGGGAACGCCTCGCATCCCGATCACCGCCTTCAGGGCGGCGTGGAACGGGAAACGCTCGAGGAACGCCCTCCCGGACGGTGCCGCGCCTTCCGGGAAAGCCGCTGCGAGGCCGGAGACGCTGCCCGCCGCTCCCCGCGCGAGCCCCTCGTCCACGAGGGACTCGGCGCCGATGAAGACGTCGAGGCCCTTCAGGAGGTAGGGCTCGACGGCCTCGAACGGCTGGTTCGAGACCTTCAGGCCCGCCACCCGCTCTCCGAGCCGCTCGACGACCGAGATCGGGATCGAGTACCCGGCCCGGCCCTTGAACTCGTAGAGGTAGAAGGGCAGCCCGTCGCACGCCTCCGCCGCCGCGGCGAAGTGCCTGTAGAGCGCTTCGTCGTCGTAGGAGAAGTACGGCGGGCCGATGACGGCGACCGCGTTGGCGCCGATGCGGGCGGCGTGCTCCGCGAGCGCGACCGTGTCAGCGGTCGTCTGCGCACCGCAGTGGATCGCCGTCTGGAGCCGTCCACCGGCAGCCTCGAGGAAGAGCTCGGCCGCCCGCCTCCGCTCGTCCACGGAGAGCAGGATCCCCTCGCCGGTCGTCCCGAGCACGAGCATCCCGTCCAACCGCCCGGGGGCGGCGAGGAAGTCGACGTACGGCGCGAACGCCGCCTCGTCGAGCGCGGCTCCGCCGTCGCGGAGCGGCGTCACGGCCGCGGCGAGCGCTCCTCTCAGCATGGCCCGACTTTAGAGTCCCGCCGATGAGCGGGCTGCGGGTGGAGAGGGACGGACCGGTCCTGCGGGTGACGCTCGCGAGGCCGGAGCGGCGCAACGCGTTCGACGCCGAGCTGATCGGTGAGCTGCGCGAGGCGTTCTCCGACGTCGGCGACGCGAGGCTCGTGCTCCTCGCCGGCGAGGGCGAGAGCTTCTGCGCCGGCGCCGACATCGAGTGGCAGCGCTCGGCGATCGACCTCTCCTTCGACGAGAACGTCGAGGATGCCATGCGCCTGTTCGCGATGATGAAGACGATCGACGACTGCCCCGCCCCGGTCGTCGCAAGGATCCAGGGCTACGCGCTCGGCGGGGGGTCGGGCGTCGCCGCAGCCGTTGACATCGGGATCGCGGCGGAGGACGCGGTGTTCGGCTTCTCCGAGGTCAAGCTCGGGATCATCCCGGCCGTCATCTCCCCGTTCGTGCTGCCGAAGATCGGCGAGAGCGCGGCGCGGCGGTACTTCCTCACCGGCGAGCGCTTCGGCGCGGAGACGGCGTTGCGGATCGGCCTCGTCCACGAGGTCGCCACGAATCTCGACGGCGCCGTCGACCGGGTCGTGGGCGAGCTGCTCACGTCCGGCCCGCTGGCCGTCCGCGAGGCGAAGCGGCTGATCCGGACCCGGCCGCAGGGCGAGGAGACGGCGCAATGGGCGGCCCGCATGCGCGCGAGCGACGAGGGCCAGGACGGGCTGCATGCGTTCCTGGAGCGGCGGAAGGCAGCCTGGCTCGAGTGATGTCCGGGCCCTCTGGCATGCTGTAGCCAGAGATGGCAACAACGCTCGAAGAGTTCGCGTACGACCTCTCGCTTCGGTCGCTCACCCAGCAAGAGGCGTTACTGAACGAGGTCCGCGCCCGGACCGGCGTCCTGCTCGCGGCGACCGCGATCGCGATCTCGCTCCTCGGCGGCCGGGCCCTCGACGACGGCGCGCGCACTATCCTCGACCTCACGGGCGTCGGCCTCGGGACCGTCAGCTTCTTCCTGAGCGTGTACGTGCTCGCTCCAAGAGGACGCTTCTCGTTCAACCCGCACGGCTGGGAGACGTACGAGTACTTCATCGGGCAGGGATCGGACGTCGGCGAGGCGCAGCGAATCCTTGCGTACTGGAACCGCGAGGTCTGGGACGACAACCAGCGGGTGATCGACCGGATGCTCACGTCCTTTCGGTGGGCCTGCTTCGCCCTCGCCGCGGCCGTGGTCGTGTGGTCCGTGGGGCTGGCGCTACAGTGAGCCGCATCGTGCCGAAGCCTCCCGTGCCGCCGTCGCCTCCGCCGGGCCTCTATGCGCCCGAGGCCGGCGGCGCCGAAGCCGAGAGCCCGGAGCGTCCGGAGAGCATTCCCCCCATCCCCCCGGGGATGTACGCACCCGAGACCGGCGGCACGCGCGATTCCGACAAGCGCTAGCGCGTCCTAGCCGCCGTGCGGCGGCTCCTGCTGCTCGTCGGCGGCATCGTCTTCGTCGACACGATGTTCTTCGCGGCGCTGACGCCGCTGCTGCCCGACTACGCGGAGGAGTTCGAGCTCTCGAAGGCGGGGGCAGGCGTCCTGTCGGCCGCGTATCCGGCCGGCGCCTTGCTCGGGGGGATCCCCGGCGGGATCGCCGCCGCCCGGCTCGGGGCCCGCCCGACGGCGATCATGGGGCTGCTGGCGATCGCGGTCAGCACATTCGTGTTCGCGACCGGCGACTCGATCGTCGTCCTCGACGTCTCGCGGTTCGTGCAGGGCTTCGGCAGCGCGTTCGCCTGGACGGCCGGGCTCACCTGGCTGATCAGCGAGACGCCCTCTGAGCGGCGCGGCCGCACGATCGGCAGCGCGATGGCCGCGGCGATCGTCGGCGCGCTCTTCGGGCCGGTCCTCGGCGGCGTCGCGGCCGTCGTCGGCGACGTCGCCGCCTTCGGCGCGGCCGGGCTTGCCGCCGTCGGGCTCGCGGTCTGGGCGGCCGTGACCCACGCGCCGCCCACGGAGACGCCGCAGCCGGTCCGCATCCTGCTGGGCGCGCTACGGGGACGAAGGATCCTGCTCGGCGTCTGGTTCGTCGTCCTGCCGGGGATCTTCTTCGGCACGCTCTCGGTGCTCGCCCCGCTGCGGCTCGAGGAGCTGGGCTTCACCGCCGTCGCGATCGGGACGCTCTGGCTCTGTACCGCCGGGCTGGAGGCGATCGCCAACCCGTGGGTCGGGCGGATCTCCGACCGGATCGGCCGCTTCACGCCGATGCGGCGGGCGGTGCTCGCCGGTGCGGTCGTCACGGCCCTGCTTCCCTGGCCGAACGAGTCGTGGCTGCTCGCCGCGCTCGTCGTCGC
>DASSSO010000085.1:0-13796 GCA_035776735.1 Gaiellaceae bacterium
GCGAGGGCGTTCTCGTACGCGCGCCTCGGGTCGACGCCGAGCGCGGCCGCCGCCTCGTGCTCCCGCTCGAGGTCGGTGTCGAACATCGCCGGATCGTCCGTCGAGATCGAGCAGCGCACCCCTGCGGCGGTCAGCTCGCGCAGCGGATGCGCGTCGAGTGAGGCCACCGCGCCGGTCCTCACGTTCGAGATCGGGCAGACGTCGAGCACGATCTCCCGGTCCCTCAGCTCCTCGACGAGTGCCGGGTCCTCGACGGCGCGGATCCCGTGGCGGATCCGGTCCGCCCCGAGCGCGTCGAGCGCGCCGCGAATCGACGGCGGGCCGGCGACTTCGCCGGCATGGGGGACGGACGCGAGCCCCTGCTCGCGTGCGAGCGCGAAGGCCGCTGCGTACTCCTCGGGCGGAAAGTCGGCCTCGAGCCCGCCGAGCCCGACGGCGACGACGCCGCGGTCGCGGTACTTCGCGGAGAAGCGGACGACCTGCTCGGCCTCCTCGGCCGTCGCCCCGCGGAAGATGTCCGGGGTCAGGTGCACCTCGACGCCGTGCTCCTCGCGCGCGGCCTGCGCGCCGTCGCAGTAGCCGCTGAACATCTCGTCCCAGCCGACCCCGCGCCGCGCCCGCTCGGCCGGCGAGAAGATCGCCTCGAGGTAGACGGCGCCGTGACCGGCGGCCTCCTCTGCGTAGTCGACGACCACCTGGCGGAAGTCGGCAGGCGTCCGGAGCGCGTTCGTCGTCACGATCCACACCTCGATGAAATGCGCGAAGTCGCGGTACTCGTAGAGCTGGGTGAGGCCCTCCACGGTGTCCGTCGGTAGGGCGTAGTCGTTGCGGCGCGCGATCTCGAGCAGCGTCTCCGGCCGCACGGTCCCCTCCAGGTGAACGTGCAGCTCGATCTTCGGGTAGCTCACTCGGGCGCGAGGCGCGCTTCGGCAGCGTGCCAGCGCCGCTCGAAGATCACCGAGAGCCAGATCGAGAGCTCGAAGAGCACGAGCAGCGGGACGACCTCGAGCGCGAGCGAGACCGGGTCGACGGTCGGGAGCAGGATCGCGAGGCTCAGGAGGACGACGATCCCGACCCGCCGGTTCGCCCGGAGCTGGGCCGAGCTCAGGACGCCGAGCCGCACCAGCGCGAGGACGAAGATCGGCAGCTGGAAGACGAGGCCGGTCGCGAAGATCATCAGCGCGACGAACGAGAGGAAGTAGCTCGCCCGGATGTCGACGCGGTAGAGCTCCTCGTCGTAGTTCGTCAGGAAGTCCAGCGCCCGCGGCAGGATGATGAAGTACGCGAACGCCATCCCGCCGACGAAGAGCACCGTCGCGAGCGCGACGAAGCGGGCGACGATCCGCTGGCTCCGCTCCTGCACGGCCGGCGCGAAGAAGCTCCACGCCTGCCAGACGAGAACCGGGAACGCCAGCGCGAGCGAGGCGTAGAAGCTGACCTTGAGCGCCGTCGTGAAGGGCTCGGCCACGCCGAGCGTCACGAGCTCGCGGTCCTCGGGAAGCAGTCGGATCAGGGCTTCGATCAGCTGCTCGTGGAAGATGTAGGCGATCGGGAAGGCGACCGCCAGCGCCAGCACGCAGACGATCAGGCGTGAGCGAAGCTCCTCGAGATGCTCGACGAGCGTGGCCTCCTCGCCGTAGGAGAGGCGGCGCGGCAGCCGGCGCAAGGGTCGCTAGGAGACGGTGTCGCGCTCGCGCGGCGGCGAGGCGACGCGCTCCTCGTCCTCCGGAGCCTCCGGCAGCCGCGGCGGCCGCTCGTCCTCGCGACCGGTCACCGCGTCCTTGAACTCGCGCATCCCCTTCCCGACCGACCGGCCGATCTCGGGAACGCGCTTCGCGCCGAAGAGGAGCAGGACGACGATCAGAAGGATGATGAGCTCGGTAGGCCCGATGCCGAAGGGCATATCCGCACGATAGCAGCGGGTTCGGAGTCCCTCGAAGCCTGAAGGCCCGCTGGTACCATGAGGCATCGAGGCGGGCTTGGTGCCCGCCCGATTTGCGAAAGGACAGATGGCACTACTGGAGCTGAAGAATCTGCACGTCTCGCTCGAGGACGGGACCGAGATCGTCAAGGGCGTCGACCTGGAGGTCGACACCGACCAGATCCACGCGGTCATGGGCCCGAACGGCTCCGGGAAGTCGACGCTCGCCTACGCGGTGATGGGCCACCCCGGCTACGAGATCACCCAGGGCCGGATCGTCTTCGACGGCGAGGACGTCACCGAGCTGGCGGCCGACCAGCGCGCTCAGCGCGGCCTCTTCCTCGCGTTCCAGTACCCCCACGCGATCCCCGGCGTCACCGTCACGAGCTTCCTGCGCTCGGCGATCAACGCGATCCGCAAGGCGAGGAAGGGCGAGGACGACCCAATCCCGATCCCCGAGTTCCGGAAGGAGATGCTCGGCGCGATGGAGCGGCTGAGCATCCCCCGCGAGCTGGCCCAGCGATACGTCAACGACGGCTTCTCGGGCGGGGAGAAGAAGCGGGTCGAGATCCTCCAGATGGCGATGCTGAAGCCACGCATCGCCGTCCTCGACGAGACCGACTCCGGGCTCGACATCGACGCCCTGCGCATCGTCGCCGGCGGCGTCCGCGAGCTCGTCGGCCCCGAGATGGGCGCGCTCGTGATCACCCACTACCAGCGAATCCTCAACTACATCGAGCCCGACTTCGTCCACGTCTTCGTCGACGGGAGAATCGTCGCCGAGGGCGGACCGGAGCTGGCGCATACACTGGAAGCAGAGGGTTATGAAGCGTTCATGCCGGAGAAGGTGAGTTAGATGGCGGCCACGCAGACCGAGACCCAGGTCGTCGCCGAGATCGGCAGCGACTACAAGTACGGCTTCCACGATCCCGAGGACTACTTCTTCAAGTCCGGCCGCGGCCTCTCGCGCGAGCTCGTCGCGGCGATCTCAGAGCACAAGAACGAGCCGCAGTGGATGCGCGACTACCGGCTGCGCTCGCTCGAGTACTTCGAGGCGCGCCCGCTGCCGGACTGGGGCGGCGACGTCTCCGGGATCGACTTCGACAACATCTTCTATTACATCCGGCCGACCGAGAAACAGGCCACGTCCTGGGAAGACCTCCCGCCGGACATCAAGAACACGTGGGACCGGCTCGGGATCCCCGAGGCAGAGCGCAAGTTCCTCGCCGGCGTCGGCGCCCAGTACGAGAGCGAGGTCGTCTACCACAAGCTCAAGGACGATCTCGAGGCGCAGGGCGTCCTGTTCCTCGACATGGACTCCGGCCTCCGGGACCACGAGGAGCTCGTCAAGCAGTACTTCGGCACGATCATCCCGGCGAACGACAACAAGTTTGCGGCGCTGAACTCGGCCGTCTGGTCGGGCGGATCGTTCATCTACGTCCCGCCCGGGGTCTCGATCGAGATGCCGCTCCAGGCCTACTTCCGGATCAACGCGGAGAACATGGGCCAGTTCGAGCGCACGCTGATCATCGTCGACGAGGGCGCGTTCGTGCATTACGTCGAGGGCTGCACGGCGCCGATCTACTCGAGCGACTCGCTGCACTCGGCGGTCGTCGAGATCATCGTCAAGCCCGGCGGCCGCTGCCGGTACACGACGATCCAGAACTGGTCGACGAACGTCTACAACCTGGTCACGAAGCGGGCCGTCGCCTACGAGAACGCGACGATGGAGTGGGTCGACGGGAACCTCGGCTCGAAGCTGACGATGAAGTATCCGGCGATCTGGCTGATGGGCGAGGGCGCCCACGGCGAGGTGCTGTCGATTGCCTTTGGAGGAGCCGGCCAGCACCAGGATGCAGGAGGCAAGGCGGTCCACGTCGCGCCCAACACGACCTCGGTGATCACGTCGAAGTCGATCTCGAAGAACGGCGGCCGCGCCGGCTACCGCGGGCTGCTCGAGGTGGCCAAGGGCGCACACGGCGCGAAGTCGAAGGTCGTCTGCGACGCGCTGATCCTCGACGAGGCGTCGCGTTCGGACACCTACCCGTACATGAAGATCGACGAGGACAACGTCGACATCGGCCACGAGGCGACGGTGTCGAAGATCGGCGACGAGCAGCTCTTCTACCTGATGAGCCGCGGGCTCTCGGAGGCCGAGGCTTCGGCGATGATCGTGAACGGGTTCATCGAGCCGATCACGAAGGAACTTCCACTGGAGTACGCAGTCGAGATGAACCGGCTGATCCAGCTGCAGATGGAAGGGTCGGTTGGCTGATCTCGGTGTGGAGCGCGCCGACTTCGTCGCCGTTCCCGTCCAGGATCTGAAGCGCGCCGACGAGTTCTACGGCAGGACGCTCGGGCTGCTGCGGAATCCGAACTCGGGCGACCGCTGGGTCGAGTACGAGCTCGGGAACGTGACGTTGGCGCTCGTCTCGCCCGAGGCGATGGGCCCGGACTTCGAGGCGAGGGGCCACCAAATGCCGATCGCGCTGCGCGTGCCCGACGTCGACGAGGCGCGCGAGAAGCTCGAGGCGCAGGGCGTGGAGTTCATGCACGGGACGATCGACTCGGGCGTCTGCCGACTCGCGACCTTCCGCGACCCCGACGGCAACGCGATCCAGCTCCACCGCCGGTACGCACCGTTCGCCGACGGCTCGCTTCCGTAATGGACGTCGAGCAGGTGGACTTCGTGTCGGTGCCGACGCGCGACAGCGCGCGCGCCGTCGCCTGGTATCGCGACGTGCTGGGTCTTCCGGTGAGCGAGTTCACCGACGCCGAGGTCGAAACGCCGAACGTCACGCTCTCGTTCTGGAATCCCGAGGAGCAGGGCGAGAAGTTCGTGCCGAACGAGAACGGGATCGCCTTGCGCGTCGCCGACGTCGAAGCTGCGGTCGAGGAACTCCGCGGACACGGCGCCGAGGTCATCGGCAGCGAGGACAGCGGCGTCTGCCACATGGGTTTCGTGAAGGACCCCGACGGCAACGTCCTGATCCTCCATCGGAGGTACAAGCCCCGTGGATAGGGCCGCCGCAGCCACCCGGTACGCGGAGCTGCCGATGCCGTCCACGACGGACGAGCACTGGCGCTTCACCGACCTCCGCGGCTTCGATCCCGAGTCGTTCGTCCGCAACGGCCACGGCCCAGTGACAGTCACTGAGACGGGCCTGCCGGAGACGATGCTGGACGTGGACGTGGCCGGGCTGGCCGTGGTGCGGGAGGCCGGCATCTCGATCGTCCGATCGCCCGATCCGCGCATCACCTTCGAGTCGTTCACCGAGCACGAGCGCCTGGGCACGCTGGTCGGGACGGACGAGAAGTTCGCCGCGCACAACGCCGCCGTCTGGGAGCACGGGCTCCTCGTCGTCGTGCCGAAGGGCGTCGAGCTCGAGCAGCCGCTCGCCGTCCGCGTCGTCAACTCGGCCGAGGGCGGCGCGCTCTTCTTCCGCCTGCTCGTGATCGCCGAACCGGAGAGCCGCTTCTCCCTGATCGAGGAGTACGCGTCGGCGTCTCCGGAGCTGAAGGGGTACACGAACGCGGTGACGGAGATCTTCGTCGAGCAGGCGGCCAAGCTCGAGTACGTCTCGATCCAGAACCTCTCGCAGGAGACCTGGCACTTCGCCTCGCACCACGCGCGCGTCGAGCGGGACGCCGAGCTGGACTGGGTCGCGGGCGGGTTCGGCTCGCGCCGCGGCAAGGTCTGGATCCAGAACGACCTGACCGGGCCGGGCGCGACCTCGCGCGTGACGGGCGCCTACTTCGCGGACGGCGACCAGCACCTCGACTACGACACCTATCAGCTCCACTCGGCGCCGAGCACGACCTCCGACTTCGCCTTCAAGGGCGCGCTGCGCGACAAGGCGACCGCGGTCTGGCGGGGGATGATCCGCGTCGAGAAGGACGCCCAGCGGACGAACGCGTACCAGGAGAACCGGAACCTGATGCTGTCGCCGACGACGCACGCGGTCCCGATCCCGGGCCTGGAGATCCTGGCGAACGACGTCCGCTGCACGCACGGCGCCACCGTCGGGCAGGTCGATCGCGACCAGCTCTTCTACCTGATGGCCCGCGGGCTCCCGCGGGGCGAGGCCGAGCGGCTGATCGTTCGCGGCTTCTTCACGGACGTGCTCGACCGGGTCGAGCTCGAGCCGGTGCGCGAAGCGCTCGGCGAGGCCCTCGAGGCCCGCATCCCGCAGGCCTAGAACCTGTACGAATCGCGAACGGCGACGTCATGTCGCCGGTTCAGGTTGCGCGCCGCTAGGCGTTCGCGCCGCGCAGGCAGTCCGCGAAGTACCGGCCCGGCAGGAAGCGACGGCAGTCGGCCCGCTTCGCCTCGGCGTCCGTGTGCTTCACGGCGACGATCGAGCCGATCCCGTACGCACAGTGCGCCCGGTGCGCCGGCTTCGCGAGCTCGCAGAGCCTCGTGGCGCCGAGATCGGACGGATCGGTGTTGAGGATGTCGCGCACTGCCCCGAAGATGCACTCCTCCTCGCCGCTACCGGCGTTCGCGCACAGGTCGCGTGTCTTCGCCGGATCCTGGCGCGAGTTCCCCGACGCGTCCCGGCCGTAGGACTGGAAGCACAGGTGCACGAAGTCCGGCTCGCTTCGCCGGCACCAGTCCGCGGCCTTCTTCCAGTCCCAGCCGACGCGCGGGAGGATCTGGGAGGTCACGAGCAGGTAGCAGTACGTCTTGTCCTCCCGGCCGACGATCTGGCACGGGTAGATCAGGTCGTCCTGTTTCAGCCACTTCGACGTGATCCCGTACGAGGACTGCTGGTTCTCCATGAAGACGCCGCCGCTGCAGGAGACTCTGTCAAAGCTTGTCACCAGCTTGTGGCAGAGCCGTAACGCGGCCGGCAGGTCGTAGAGCGTGTAGAGCATCAACCCGTGGCCGAGCCCGTGGACGCACTGGTAGTAGACGAACGAGCTCGCCGTGCTCTTCGTCTGGTCGCAGACGGTCCGTGCGACCGAGGCGACCTGATCCTTCGGGACACCGGCGAGCTTCCACTCGAGCAGGCCGTGGTAGTAGCCCGAGGCGCAGATCCCGTTGCCTTCGGCGAGCGCCTTGCCGACGTCGCCCTCGTAGTGCTGGAGCGAGGCCGCGCCGATGGTGTGCGCGATCCGGTGGCAGTCCGCCTCGACCGCGTCCTCGGAGAGCTTCTCCGCAAAGAGCCGGAGCGCCGGCTTCGGGCCCTCGCGAAAGGCGACGTTGCCGAACGCCTGCCGCCGACAGTCGGCGTCGAGGCACCCCTCGAGCCGCTGCGTGTTGGGCGTGAACGGCTTGATCGCCGCGATGCCCTCGGCGGCCGAGCCCGCCTCCTCTCCGGAGACGAAAGCAGCGACGTCGCGGATCTCCTGCTCGCTCAGCTTGCCCTCGAACGACGGCATCGCCCCGCCGCCGGTCTTCACCTTCGAGACGACCGCGTCGAACGACGGGTCGGCGTCGTCGAGGTTGGGCCCCAGCGTCCCGTCCGACCCGGCGGCGTCGAGCGTGTGGCAGCCGCCGCAGCCGGAATCGGCGAAGACCTTGTCGCCGGGATGACCCGACTCCGTGCCCGAGTCGCCGCCGCCGCAGCCGGCCACGAGCGCGACGGAGCCGAGGATGATCACGGCGGCAAGCCTGCGCATCCGTCCAAGGGTAGTGGGGATACCCTGACGGACACGATGGCCGGTTGCTGCTCGCGGCAGGGTTATGACGACTTCTTCACGGAGAAGATCGCGACTCGTGACGCCCGCTCGTACCGGCGCCGAGGTCTGGACGAGAACGCCCGCCGGATCGTCGGCTTCGCCGTCCGCCGGGGCGTCCGTGGAGCGACGGTACTCGACGTCGGAGGCGGGAACGGGACGCTCGGGCTCGAGCTCCTGAAGGCGGGTGCCGAGCGGGCGACCACCGTCGAGCTCTCGTCATCCTACGACGCCACGGCGGCGGAGCTGGCGCGAGAGGCCGGCTACGAGGATCGGATGGAGCGCCGGGTCGTCGACTTCGCCGACGCGGCCGGCGGGCTCCCGGGCGCGGACGCCGTCGTCATGCACCGGGTCGTCTGCTGCTACCCCGAAGGCGAGGCGCTCGTCGAGGCCGCGGCCGGACGAGCGGGGCGACTGCTGGCTCTTACCTTCCCCCGCAGGACCTGGTGGACCCGCGCGGGTGCGGTTCTCCTCAACACCGTGTTCCGGCTGCGCAGGATGGAGTACCGGTCGTTCGTGCATCCGCCCGCGCGGCTGATCGCAGCTGCCGAGGGCAACGGCCTGCGGCTCGCGTACGAGCACCACGGCGCGCTCTGGCAGACCGCCGGCTTCGAACGCGAGTCCTGAGCCACCCCTCGCGGGGATACCATGGCCGTATGGCCGTCGGCGCCCGTCCGCAGCTCGACGCGCGCAAGCTGCGCGCCGACTTCCCGATCCTCCAGCAGGAGATCAACGGGAAGCCGCTGGCGTACCTCGACTCCGCGGTGACCGCGCAGAAGCCGCGCCAGGTCCTCGACGCGATGACGCGCTTCTACGAGACGTCGTACGGCAACGTCCACCGTGGGGTCTACGCGCTCGCGGAGCGTTCGACGGAGGCGTTCGAGAGCGCCCGCGACCGGATCGCGAAGTTCGTGAACGCGCCATCCACCCGGGAGCTGATCTTCACGCGGAACGCGACCGAGGCGCTGAACCTCGTCGCGTACGCGTACGGGCTCGCGAGCCTGGGGCCGGGCGACGTCGTGGTCGTCACGGAGCTCGAGCACCACTCGAATTTCGTCCCCTGGCAGTACGTCGCGAAGCGGACCGGCGCGTCGTTCCGCATGGTTCGCCTGACCGACAGCGGCGAGCTCGACCTCGACGGGCTCGACGACCTTGCGCGTGACGGCGAGCTGAGGGTCGTCGCCGCCAATCTCGTCTCGAACGCCCTCGGCACCGTCAATCCGGTCGAGAAGCTGACCGCATGGGCGCACGAGCACGGCGCGGTCTCGGTCGTGGACGCGGCGCAGGCGGCCCCGCACCGGCCGATCGACGTCCAGGCGCTCGGCTGCGACTTCCTCGCGTTCTCGGCCCACAAGATGTGCGGCCCGAGCGGCGCGGGCGCGCTCTGGGGCCGCCGCGAGCTGCTCGAGTCCATGGAGCCGTTCAACCTCGGCGGCCACATGATCCGGAAGGTGCAGTTCGAGGAGACGACCTGGGGCGACCTGCCGCACAAGTTCGAGGCGGGCACGGCGCCGATCGCCGAGGCCGTGGGCTTCGGCGCGGCAGTCGACTACCTGAACGAGATCGGCCTCGAGGCGATCGAGCAGCACGAACACGATCTCGTCAGGTACGCGCTCGAGCGGCTGGGCGACGTGCCGGGTATCCAGCTGTACGGTCCGGCGCCCGAGCGGCGCGCCGGCATCGTCTCCTTCAACATGGACGGAATCCATCCCCACGACGTCGCACAGGTGCTGGACTGGGAGGGTGTCGCGATCCGTGCGGGCCACCACTGCTGCCAGCCGCTGATGGCCCGGCTCGGGGTCGCCGCGACGAACCGCGCGAGCTTCTACCTGTACACCGTCGAGGAGGACGTCGACCGGCTCCACGACGGGCTCCTCCGCGCGCGAAAAGTCTTCGGCTAGCCTCAGGCCCATGGAGGACCTGTATAGAGAGGTCATCCTCGACCACTACAAGAACCCGCGCGGTCACGGGGTGATCGAGGACGCCGACGCCCATGCGGAGGGCATGAACCCGCTCTGCGGCGACGAGGTGGCGATCTACGTCGCGTTCGAGGACGACGGCGAGACGATCGAGGAGGTCAAGTTCTCGGGCCGCGGCTGTGCGATCAGCCAGGCGGCGACCTCGATGCTGATGGAGATGGTCCAGGGCCGGACCGCGACGGAGGTCAGCGAGCTGTCGAAGGACGAGCTGCTCGACGAGATCGGGATTCCGCTGACCCCGATCAGGCTCAAGTGCGCGCTGCTCGGCCTCGGGGTCCTGAAGGTCGCGCTGCACCGGTCGAAGGGCACGCCGCTTCCGGACGAGTGGGCCGGGCTCGACGACCAGTTCAAGGTGACGTAGGGCGCGTTGGCGCTGATCGAGGTCGCGCCGCTGGAGGAGTTCCCGCCCGGCAGCGTCAAGATCGTCCACGCAGGTCAGGTCGTCGTCGGCGTCTACAACCTCGACGGCACGCTCTGCGCGATCGAGGACCGCTGCTCGCACGACGACGGCCCGCTCGCCGAGGGCGACTGGGATCCCGAACGCGGCGTCGTGATCTGTCCTCGCCACGGCTCGGAGTTCGAGATCTGCTCCGGCCGCCCGCTGACGCTGCCGGCCTATGTCCCGGTGGAGACCTTCCCCGTCGTCGTGGAGGACGGCGTCGTCAAGGTCGACGTGACCTGACCGTTCCGGCCGCTGTCGTGGTGCCAGGGCACCTGGACGCGGCTCGGAGGGACAGCGGAGCCCCGCGCCGGTCGCGCCCACGGCGGCGACCTGCACGGAGCCTCGCTCGCCGGGCCGCATCGAGGTGCCAGGCACCAAGACCTGTCCGAATAGGCTAAGCGGATGCTCGACGACCGCGTGCGCGCAGTGCTCGGGCGCCTCGAGGCGGAGGACGCCGCCGAGCGCGAGCAGGGCGTCGCGCGCGAGCTCCGCTCCCGGCAGGTGGCGAGGACGACGGGTCAGTTTCTCTTCGCCCTCGTCGCTCCGCAGACCGACTGCGAGGTGCTCGAGATCGGCGGCTCCCGCGGCTACTCGACGATCTGGCTCGCGGCCGGCGTCCGCTACCTCGGAGGGCGGGTCCTGTCGCTCGAGTCCGACCCGGCCAAGGCCGAGGCCTGGCGCCGGAACATCGCGGAGGCGGGCCTCGAGGACACAGCCGAGCTCGTCGAGGCCGACGCGTTCGAGACGCTGCCCGCGATCGACGACGTCTTCGACGTCGTCTTCATCGACGCCGAGAAGGAGCACTACGAGGCGCTCTTCGAGCTTGCGCGGCCGAAGGTCGAGCCGGGCGGGCTGTTCGTCGCCGACAACGCCCTCTCGCACGAGGAGACGCTCGGCGCCTACTCCCGGGCCCGCCAAGCCGACCCCACGCTCGAGTCCGTGACCGTCCCGCTCGACCGGGGGCTCGAGCTGTCCGTCGTCCTCCGCCCGGTGCCCTCCGCGCTGCCCGATCCTCCCCCGACGGGGAGCTGACCGACCACCGCCGGTCCCGCTACATTTCGCCTACCGCGGAAAGGAGGTGGTCCGAGAGTGAAGTCTTCAAGTACGGGCAGTGGAGGTACCAGCGGGTAGGGGCGTGTCCCCGTGACCTGACGGGAATCGCCTAGCCAGCGTGGGGGACGTCGCGCTACGCGCCGCCGGCCGAAGGCCGAGCAGGTAAGCGCCTCTACCAAGACCACCGCTGGTAACCGGATGCTCGGGGCCGCGAAAGCGGCCCCGACTCTTTGAGAAGCCATGGCAGTCGTGATCGCAAACCAACTCCGGAAGGAGCTCGCGGGAGACCTCCTGTTCGACGGCGTCTCGTTCTCGATCGAGCGCCGGGACCGGCTCTCGCTGGCCGGCCCCAACGGGGCGGGCAAGACGACGCTGCTCCGGATGCTGGCGCGCGAGCTGCCGGTGGACGGCGGCGACCTCGTGTTCTCGAAGGGCACACGAGTGGCGCTGCACGACCAGCGGCCGCCGCTCGAGCGCGGGCTCTCCCTGCGCGAGTACGTCCTGTCCGGCGCGGCCGACCTCATCGCGCTCGAGGAGGAGCTCCGCCGGCTCGAGCAGGCGATGGCCGGCGGCGACCACGGCCAGGCGACGCTCGCCCGCTACGCCGACGCGCAGGCGCGGCTCGAGCACGCGGGCGGCTACGCCTGGCGCGACCGGGCCGCCGGCGTCGTCCGCGGCCTCGGCTTCGCCGACACGGATCTCGACCGCCCGCTGGAGACGTTCTCGGGCGGCGAGCTGACGCGCTCCTCCCTCGCCCGCGCGCTCGCCGGGGACCCCGACCTCCTGCTGCTGGACGAGCCGACGAACCACCTCGACGTCGAGAGCATCGAGTGGCTGGAGCGTGAGCTCCAGTCCCTCGACGCGGCCGTCATCCTCGTCGCCCACGACCGCTGGTTCCTCGAGGCGGTGACGAACGGCGTGCTCGAGCTCGCCGGCGGGCGCTCGCTCTTCTTCAAGGGCCCGTGGCACACCTGGAGGCGGGAGAAGGCGGCACGGGCACAGCACGCCCAGAAGGCGCTCGAGCGGCTGGACGAGGACATCGCGCGGCTCGAGCGCTTCGTGGAGCGGTTCCGGTACAAGAAGACGAAGGCCAGGCAGGCCCAGGCGAAGCTCACGCACATCGGTCGGCTCGAGGACGAGCGGAGCGGCCAGGCCGACACGCTCGACCGCCTCACGATCCGCAAGCGGTCGATGGGGTTCGACTTCCTGAGGCCGGCGAGGAGCGGGCGGACGGTCGTCGAGGCGCAGGGGCTCGCGGTGAAGGCGGGCGACAAGGAGCTCCTCCACGGGCTGGACTTCGCGCTCGAGCGCGGCGAGCACGTGGCGCTCGTCGGGCCGAACGGATCCGGGAAGACGACTTTGCTCGAGACCATGCTCGGCCGGCGCGCCGCGGCCGCCGGTGGCGTGCGCCTGGGCCACGGCGTCGAGGCCGCGTACTTCTCGCAGCACGAGATGGAGCTCGACGAGCGCGGGACCGTGCTCGACTGCGCCCAGGGTGCGACCGGTCTCCCGCGCCAGTCCGCGCAGAACCTCCTCGGCCGCTTTCTCTTCTCGGGGTGGGACGAGCAGTCGAAGCCGGTGACGGTCCTCTCCGGTGGGGAGCGGCGGCGTCTCGCGCTCGCGATCGTCGTCGCCTCGGGCGCGAACTTCCTCGTCCTTGACGAGCCGACGAACCATCTCGACCTCGAGAGCCGCGAGGCGCTCGAGGCCGCCCTCGAGGCGTTTCCGGGGACCGTGCTGCTCGTCTCGCACGACCGCGCGCTGCTCGACGCCGTGGCGCACCGGACGCTCGCGATCGAGAACTCCGGCCTGCGGTCCTACGACGGCGGCTGGGCCGAGCTGGTCCGGCGGCGCGAGGAGGTTGCGCAGCAGGCGGCGCCGGCCGAGCCCAAGGTGGCGGCGAAGCCGAAGCAGGCTGCGCCGCCGAAGCCGAAGGGACCAACGGCGCTCGAGCTCGTGGAGGCGGACATCGAGCGGCAGGAGGAGAAGGTCGCCCAGCTGGAGCGCGAGCTGGCGGAGGACTGGGGGAACACAGACCTCCTGCGTGCACATCGCTCCGCCCGCGACGAGCTGCAGGCGCTGCTGGGCCGCTGGGAGCAGCTTCTCGAGTCGTCAGGCGTCTAGCGTCGCGATCAGGGCTTCGGCCACGACCTTCAGCGGCTTGCCTGAGAGCTGGCTGGCCTTGCGGAGGCGCGTGAACGCCTCGTCCTCCGACAGGCCATCGCGCTCCATGAGCAGGCCTTTCGCCCGCTCGATCGCCTTTCGGGCGGCGAGTGCCTCGGCGAGCGAGTCGGCCTCCTCCCGGAGCTCGGCCAGCTCCTCGTGGCGCGCCCGCGCCGTGGCGATCGCGGGCAGCAGGTCGGCCTCGCGGAACGGCTTCACGAGGTAGCCGAAGACGCCGGCCTCGACCGCGCGGGAGACGAGCTCGTCCTGCCCGTACGCGGTCAGCATCACGATCGGGATCGGCCGGTCCTCGAGGATCCTCCGCGCCGCCTCGATCCCGTCGAGCCGCGGCATCTTCACGTCGAGGACCGCGAGGTCCGGCCGGTGCTCACGGGCGAGCTCGACCGCCTCGGCCCCGTCGCGCGCCTCCGCGCACACCTCGTGCCCGGACTCCTCGAGCAGGTTCCGGAGGTCGAGCCGGATGATCGTCTCGTCCTCGGCGATCAGGATGCGCATGCGGCGAGCCTCACGCCGGGAAGACGACCTCCGCGCGCAT
>DASSSO010000005.1:0-2969 GCA_035776735.1 Gaiellaceae bacterium
GACGAACGTGGCGAGATCGACCTGCGTCTGCGCCTCCGCAAGGCCTTGCGCGCGCCCCGCCTCGAGCCGGAGCCTGTTCGTCGTGCCCGACTGCTTCGTCTGCTCGCCGTTCCAGCGCGTGGCCTGGTAGCTGCACCACGCGGTCGCGACCGCTGAGACCGCGAGGAGCACGATGGCGGCGCTCCAGGCGCCGGTCCACCTGACTGCGTTCCGCGTCCCCGGTCACGAGCCGGTCGCCTGCCCTTCCTCGTCGCACGGCAGTGGCCCGTCGTCACCGACCACTTCGCGTGCCTCGTCGAGGAGGCGGAGCGTGCGCTCCATCGCGACCGGCCGGATGTTCCCGACCGCCGACCCGTACGGGTTGTCCAGTGCGAACAGCACGAGCAGCGTCGCGGTGACGATCGTGGTTGCCGAGCCGATGAGCATCGCCTGCGAGCGGGCGCGCTCCGCGCTGTCGGCGTAGAAGAGCAGGTACGCGATGACGACTCCCGCGGCGAGGAACAGCACGATCCACACCGAGGTCGGGATGATCCCCGACGCGCCGTGGAGCCGGTCTCGGCGGGCTTCCTCACGGTCGGACGTCTGATCCAGCCACTTGTCGTAGGCCGACTGCTCGGGGTTGGTCGAAGGCTGTACGCCCCGGAGGCTCCGGAACAACGCCACCGACCATGAGTTGATCGTGTCGCCGGAGTTCCCGGCCTCCATCTCCGGCCACTCGCGATGGACAACGGACCGCGCGCGCGTAGCACACGAGCTCTCCGGTCATGCGGCTCCGAGCCGCGGCCGGCAGGAACTGCGCGGTCTCGAACTGCTGGACGACGGTCAGGGCTTCCGCCTCCGAGCCGCTCCGCGACTGGTCGTAGCTCGTGAACGCGAGGAAGACGACGAAGCCCGCGAAGATCGCAAAGCCGGTCGCGAGCATCCCGAACACCCCCGAGGCGCGGTCGCTGTCCCGAGGTAGCCGCCCTCGGGCGCGCGACGCCGGATCGCGAGCATGAGGCCGATCGCGAGCGCGTTCGCGACCAGCAGCACGACGATGCCCAGCGCCAGGGTCATCGCCCTGACGTCGGCAAGGCCGCGGTCAGGCGGCCCGCCCGGCGGTCACCGCTTCGGGCCGCCGGCGAGCCTCGCGTGTTCCTGACCGGTCTCGGGGGAGGCGCTGACGAGCTTGATCCCCAGGCTGGCGATCCTGTCGAGTAGCCCGTGGAGGTGTGCCTGATCCTTGATCGTCCCAGTGATGACGGTCGTCCCTTCGTGTGCCTCGACCTGCATGTCCTCGAAGGCGTCGGAGAAGCGAGGACCGAGCTCACCTTCCACGACGAGCTGGTATCGCACTCCATCCACACCGTCACCCTGACACCCGGCTCGTCGCGCATGGCCTCGCCCGGGCCCGCTCACCCGGGTGATTCGCTCCCGGGGCGAGCGGGCGGAGCTACGTGAGGCCTTCGCTCACCCACGCTTCCGCCTCCGCGCGCTCTGCATTCGAGAACAGCTTCATCTCGCCCGGGATCGACCACCCCGCTGCCTTCACGAGCCTGCGGATGCTCTGGAGATCCGTGACGACGGCGATGCGCTCCCAGGAGCGCGGATGGCCGAGCCCGAGCTTGGCGTCGTCCAGCAGTCCGCCGGCCGAGTAGCCCGCGAAGCGCTCGTCGAGGACGTGGAGCAGGCGGATCTTCTCGTGCGTCGCGAGCGCCTGCTCCACGGCAGGGACGGCGACGGTGGCGTAGTCCTCGGACGTGACCTCGCCCACGGCCTCCAGGCCGACGACGCCGTCGGGAAGCCCCTTGGTCAGCTCGATCACGCCTCAGCCCGCGAGCCCGGCCGACGCCTCCTCCAACCCAGCCTTCAGCTCCTTGGCCGAAGCCTTGTCGATCTGCGCCGTCGAGCTCCGGATGGAGTTGACGAGCGCGCGTGCGACTGCGTCGGCGTCGGCCGAGTCGTAGATCGCGATGATCCCGGCGGAGCCCGGAGGAAGCGCGTCGTCCATCTTCTCGCCGATTCCCGCCTGCACGCGCTTGCGCGCGAACCTGCCGGCGAGCCCGCCGACGGCGGCGCCCACCGCGGTCGCCGCGAGGAGCGGCGGCGCGAAGAGCCCCAGGACGAGCCCGACTCCGCCGCCGACCTTGGCGCCCTTGCGACCGAGATGGTCGCCCGTCTCGAGGACCTCGATCTCGCCGTTCGCGTCCTTCGTGACGACGGCGATGCCTTCCGCCGAGACCGTGCCCTCCTCGACGAGCTTCACGTACGAGTCGAAGTCCTGCCGGGCAAGGTCGGGGACGAGGTAGACGGCGATCAGTACATCAAGTTGGTCTTGGTCGCTCATGCTGCTCCTCTCGTGAATCGCGCCCCGGTCACGCGTTCGCTCCGTGAGCCGCGAGCGCCTGGGACGCGTGCTCGTGCAGCGCCTGGCGGTCCTCGTCGCTCAGGTCGGGAGCGAGGTCGAAGGCGACCTGCTTGATCTCGCCCGTGAACCGGAACGGTGCCTTGTCGGCATAGCTCTTGTCGACGACGAGTCCGTTGTCGCACCCGATGTCCATCCCTGCGTAGCCCGAGAACCGCGCGGGCACGGTGTGGTCCATCCGCCCGCCGCCGACCTTCTCGCCGTTCACGAGCAGCGTCACCTCGCCGCCCGTCGCGGGCTTCGGCGCGTCGGCGGCGAACACCATCTCCACGGTCACGTCCCCGGCCGGGAGCGGTTCCTCTGCCACCTGGCGGTACTCCTGCACACCCAGGAACGAGTAGGTGTGCTTGACCTTGCCGTCCTGGACGAACAGCGCGAACCCGCCCAGGTGATCGGCGAAGGCAACGATCACACCCTCGGCGCCGCCTTCCGGGACAGCGAGCTCGGCGCTGATCGTGTACGAGTGGTTGTAGATCCGCGGGATCGCGCCGGCGGGGATGTTCTCGATCCTCCCGCGATAGACGAACGTCGTCTCCTTCGGCAGAGGCGGAACCACGCCGTAGAA
>DASSSO010000014.1:0-22614 GCA_035776735.1 Gaiellaceae bacterium
GAGGCGAGGCTGAACTCTCTCCCGCAGTTCGTTACCAAGATCGACGGCGTGGACATCCACTTCATCCACGTGAAGTCGCGGCACGAGACCGCGTTGCCGCTGATCATGACCCACGGCTGGCCCGGCTCGGTCATCGAGCTCCTCGAGACGGTCGGTCCCCTGACCGACCCGACCGCGCACGGCGGCCGCGCCGAGGACGCGTTCCACCTCGTGCTGCCGTCCTTGCCTGGCTACGGCTTCTCGGGCGAGCCGGCCGACCTCGGCTGGGACGCCAGCCGCACCGCACGCGCATGGGCGGAACTGATGGATCGGCTCGGCTACTCGCGTTACGTCGCACAGGGGGGCGACGTGGGCGCCACCGTCACCGACGCGATGGGCCGCCAAGGGCCGGAGGGGGTGCTCGGCATCCACGTGAAGTCGCAACACGAGAACGCGATACCGCTGATCATGACCCACGGCTGGCCCGGCTCGGTCATCGAGCTGCTCGAGACCATCGGCCCGCTGACCGACCCGACCGCCCACGGCGGCACCCCCGAGGACGCATTCCACCTGGTGCTGCCGTCCCTGCCCGGCTACGGCTTCTCGGGCGAGCCGACCGAGCTCGGCTGGGAGAACGGCCCCATCGCACGCGCGTGGGCGGAGCTGATGGACCGCCTCGGCTACACGCGCTACGTCGCCCAGGGGGGCGACGTGGGCGCAGCCGTCACCGACGCGATGGGCCGCCAAGCGCCCGAAGGGCTGCTCGGCATCCACGTGAACTTGCTCGCTCTGGCGATCGGTCTCAAGGATCAACTGCCGGCGGAATCCGAGCAGGAACGCGCGGCGCACAAAGCGCTCGAGACGTTCACGACGGACGGCTTCGGCTACTTCCTGGAGCAGTCCACCCGGCCGCAGACGATCGGCTACTCCCTGCTGGATTCACCTATCGGGCTGGCGGCCTGGATGCTCGACCACGACACGGACAGCTACTACAAGATCTCCCGCGCGTTCGTCGACGGCGAGCCGGTGGGAAATCTCACCCGGGACAACATCGTCGACAACATCACGCTGTACTGGCTGACGGGCACCGGCGCCTCGGCCGCCCGATGGTACTGGGAATTCGGACGGTTCCTGGCCGCAGCCGGTGCGTCCGGCCAGGCTCCTCCGGCGGTCTCCGTTCCGGTCGGCTTCACGGCGTTCCCCGGCGAGATCTGGGCCGCCCCGCGCAGCTGGGTCGAGACGGCCTACCCCGGCCTCGCCTACTTCAACGAGGTCGACAGGGGCGGCCACTTCGCCGCCTGGGAAGAGCCTGAGCTGTTCTCCGCCGAGGTGCGAGCCGTATTCAGGTCACTGCGTTGATCCGAGGTCGCTAGATGACCCTGTTCGGGACTGCTCACATGCCGGCGCTCGACGGGGCGACCGAGTGGCTCGACTCCGAGCCACTCGGCCCCGCCGAGCTGCGCGGTCACGTCGTCCTCGTGAACTTCTGGACGCTGACCTGCATCAACTGGCTGCGCCAGGAGCCGTACGTCCGCGCCTGGTCGCAGGCGTACAAGGACGACGGGCTCGTCGTCATCGGCGTGCACACGCCGGAGTTCTCGTTCGAGCACGAGCCCGACCTCGTGCGGCAGGCGACGAGGGAGCGAGCGATCGACTACCCGGTGGCGATCGACAACGACTACGCGATCTGGAGCGCCTTCGACAACCACTACTGGCCGGCGCTCTACTTCGTCGACGCGGACGGCGTCATCCGCGAAACGCACTTCGGCGAAGGACGTTACGAGGAGTGCGAGCTCGTCATCCAGCGGCTGCTCGGCGTCGAGCGCGAGCCCGTCTCCGTCGAAGGGCTCGGCGTGGAGGCGGAGGCCGACTGGGACCACCTGCGGACGCCGGAGACCTATCTCGGCTACGGGCGCAGCGAGCATTTCGGCTTGCCGGACGGCGCCGAGTTCGACGAACGCCGGGCCTACGAGCTCCCGGAGCGCCTGAGCTTCAGGCACTGGGCCCTCGGCGGCGACTGGACGATCGGGCGCGAGAACGTCGTGCTCCACGAGGGCGGCGGGAGCATCGCCTACCGGTTCCACGCGCGCGACGCGCATCTCGTGCTCTCTCCCGGAGCGCGCGGGCCCATCCCCTTCCGCGTGCTCCTCGACGGCGAGCCTCCGGGCCCGTCGCACGGCGTGGACGTGGACGAGGCTGGGAACGGCGTGCTCCGGGACGGCCGCCTCTACCAGCTCCTGCGCGAGCACGACGCCGTCCGGGAGCGGACGCTGGAGATCGCGTTCCTCGAGCCCGGAGTCGAGGCGTATGCCTTCACCTTCGGCTAGCAACTGAAAGGACTCGCCATGAAGATCGTCGTCATCGGGGGCGGGCTCATCGGCTCGAAGCTCGTCGACAAGCTCCGGGAGCACGGCCACCAAGTGGTCCCGGCCTCACCAGACTCTGGCGTCAACACACGGTCACGGGCGAGGGCCTGGCCGAGGCGCTCGAGGGCGCTGCTGTGGTCGTCGACGTGTCGAACTTCCCCTCTTTCGAGGACGCGGCGGCTCCAGCCCATGGCGGCCGACGATGTCGCAAGTGCGCTTGCCGAGATCTCCGTCGGCCCCGCCGGCGAACGGCATCGTGGAGGTGGCGGGGACGGAGCAGTTCCGTCTCGACGAGCTCGTCCGACGCGGCCTGAGCGAACGCGGTGATGCGCGCGAAGTGATCACGAACCCACACGCCCGTTACTTCGGCGCAAAGCTGAACGAGCGCACACTCGTCCGCGGCGATGACGCCCGCCTCGCAGCAACCCGCTACGAGGACTGGCTCAGCCGCTCCACCGCTGCGCAGCGACGAACCGTGAGCGTGAAAGGAACCTGAAATCTGGCGAACGAAGCGCCATCAGTTTCTCGGGCGTGGCGGTCCTGATGACCCGACCGCCAACGATCCGTTCACCGACTTCTAGCGGCGCGGGGTGATCAATCGGGCTCCGCGACCGTGGGTTGCGAAGCTGAACGCCCAGCGGATGAGAACGAGCAGCCGGTTCTGGAAGCCGACCAAGTACCAGAGGTGCACGACGAGCCACGCTGCCCAAGCGAGAAAGCCGCTGAGCCGGAATCCCTTGATGTCGGCGACGGCCGCGGCCCGCCCGATCGTCGCGAGGTTGCCCTTGTCGCGGTAGCGGAACGAACGGTGCTCGCGCCCGCGCAGCCGCGCGCGGACGGCGCCGGCCACGTACCGCCCTTGCTGCATCGCGACGGGGGCAACGCCCGGTAGGAGGACGGATTCGCCGCTCGGGGCACGGACGCGGACCATGTCGCCGATCGCGAACACCTCAGGGTGACCCGGCAGCGTCAGATCGGCTCCGACGGTGATCCGCCCGGCTCGGTCGCGGTCCGCTCCGGCCAGCTCGGCGAGCCTTCCGGCGAGGCCGGACGCGGTGACGCCGGCAGCCCAGACGACCGTCCGGCTGGCGATGCGCTCGGCCTCGCCGTCTCGGCCCTCGAGCGTCACGCCGGCACCGTCGATCTCGGTCACGGTCCGGCCGGTGAGGACGGTGACGCCGAGGCGCTCCAGCGACCGCTGGGCTTTCGCCGACAGCGAGGGTGGAAAGGACGTCAGCACACGATCCAGGGCCTCGACGAGCAGGATGCGGGCACGGCGGGGGTCGATTGCGCGGAAGTCGCGCCGCAGGGTGTCCCGTGCCAGCTCGGCGATCTGGCCCGCCATCTCGACGCCGGTCGGCCCGGCGCCGACGACGACGAAGGTGAGCCAGGCCTCGCGTTCCTCCGGGTTCGGCTCGGCCTCCGCGGCTTCGAACGCGGCGAGGAGGCGGCTCCGGACCTCGACAGCGCTCTCGAGCGACTTGACCTCGGCTGCGTGCATCCGCCATTCCTCGTGGCCGAAGTACGAATAGTGCGCGCCGCCGGCGACGATCAGCGTGTCATAGCCGAGCCGTTGCGGCGCCGGCACCCCGGCGACCGAGCGCAGGTGCAGCTCGCGAGCTGTCAGGTCGAAGTCGGCGACCTCGGCCAACAGCACGCGGACGTTGCGGTCGCGCTTGAAGATCGCGCGGAGGGGATAGGCGATCTCGCCGGGCGAAAGGGCTCCCGTCGCCACCTGGTACGTGAGCGGCTGAAAGAGATGGAAGTTGCGGCGGTCGACGAGCGTGATCTCGACCGGGGCACGCCGTAGCTTCGAGACCGCAGACAGCCCGCCGAAGCCTCCGCCGACGACGACGACGTGGTGCCGAGAACCGGACGACGCCGGCACGCTGCTGCCCGGTTGGCGGAGGTGACGCAGGCCCATGAAGAGTCGCGGCCGAGACGCTACTCGGTGCGCGCGACGCGGGCACCGCCCGCGGCTCGGGACGAAACTGTGCCGCTAAACGGGGACTTCTCCTCATGGAGCTAGCCGGACTCGAACCGGCGACCTCCTGGGTGCGATCACGGCGAACGCCTTCGCCACCAGTACGCCACAGTCACCCAGGTTTCACGATGGGCTTGCGCGCTCGGGCGCTTGGTCGCTGGTCGCCGTAGGTCGTGACCGTTACTCGACTAAGACTTGACCGGCCGCCGCGGCCACGCCGGGCGCGGGGTTCGGTCGCGGATCGCAAGACGAACGTGGAGCCTGAAGGCTCCACGTTCGCTGCTCGGGAGGTGGCTGATGAGTCCTACGCGGTCCTCGGCGTGCCGTGGCGATGGCGAGCGATCAGCACGATCGCTCCCGTGCCGAGCAGTGCCAGAGTCAGGCCGAACGCGCTTCCGATCGCCGCGTCGCCCCAGTCGAAGCCCCGCGAAGGGCTGACACCCGCGGCCGCAACCGCCCTCGACTCGGTCTCGCGCATGCGCGCGACCGGCCGGTCGTCGGGGCTCACGCCCTTCGGCGCGAGCACGCCCGGGGGCCCGCGGTAGAAGGGCCGGTCGTCGGGGCTCAGCGACGCCGCCTCCGCTCGCCGGACGGCGGCTGCGAGCGACGGGTCGATGTCGTCGAGACTGCGCGGGTCGGCTAGCGCCGTGGGAGCGCCGACGGCGGCGGCCGCGAAGACGACCGCGATCCACCGGAAGAGATGTCGCTTGTGGGTGCGCATCTTCTGCTCCTTTCTTCGTCTCCACCGCTCCTGGTGCGGCGGTCATGAGACGACGATGCGCCACGGCGGTCAGAAGTTGTCCACGTTTCGGTCACAACCGGGTATGACCGGAACCGCTGGGCGGCCGCCAACGACGGTGGTACCGTCACCGTGAAGACGCGATGGAGTTTCGGATCCTCGGCCCGCTCGAAGTCCGCGACGGGGATCGGACGATCCCGCTCGCCGGCGGAAGACAGCGCGCCCTCCTCGCCCTGCTGATCCTGAACGCGAACGAGACGGTCTCCACAGACCGGCTTGTCGAGGAGCTCTGGGGCGAGCATGCTCCTGCGACCGCGCCCAAGGCCGTTCAGAACCACGTGTCTCATCTCCGGAGAACGCTCGAGGGCGAGCCGAAGGACGCGCACGAGGGCCTCCTCGTCACGCGGGGCTCCGGGTACGCGCTCCACCTCGACCCGGGCAGCCTCGACCTGAATCGCTTCGAGCAGCTTCTGGAGGAGGGGAGGCGTGCCCTCGCTCGCAAGGACGCGCAGGAGGCCTCCGAGACCCTGCGCGAGGCGCTCGCGCTCTGGCGCGGGCCGCCCCTCGCCGACTTCACGTTCGAGTCCTTCGCACAGACGGAGATTGCCCGGCTCGAGGAGCGCAGGCTCGTCGGCCTCGAGGAGCGGATCGAGGCCGATCTGGCGCTCGGACGGCACGCCGACCTCGTCGGCGAGCTCGAGGCACTGAGCGCCAAGTATCCCTTGCGGGAGCGCCTGCGCGGCCAGCTCATGCTCGCCCTCTACCGCTCTGACCGCCAGAGTGAGGCGCTCCGCGTCTACCAGGAGTCGAGACGGATGTTCGTGGACGAGCTCGGGATCGAGCCTGGTCCGCGCCTACGGCAGCTAGAGCGGGCGATTCTCGAGCAGGACTCGGCACTCGATCTCCCCCGGCCGGTGGGGGCGCCTTTGGTCGCCTCGGCCTCCGTGGAGGAACCGCGACACGACGGCGGTCGCCTCATCGGGCGAGAGCGCGAGCTTGCGGCGCTCCTCGAGGGCCTCGAGGGCGCGCTCTCGGGCCGGGGTCGTCTCCTTCTGATCGCCGGGGAACCGGGAATCGGCAAGAGTCGGCTCGCCGACGAGCTCGCGGAGCACGCCCGGCGACGCCGCGCCGTGACCCTCTTCGGCCGCGCCTGGGAAGCAGGAGGAGCTCCTGCCTACTGGCCCTGGGTCCAGGCCATCCGATCCTACGTCCGCGGTCGCGACGCCGAAACGGTGCGCGACCAGCTCGGGAGCGGCGCGGCGGACGTGGCGCAGATGCTCCCGGAGTTGCGCCAGCTTCTGCCCGAGGTAGGCGCCCCGCCTTCCCTCGACCCTGAAGGCGCGCGCTTCCGCCTCTTCGACGCTACGACCTCCTTCCTCCAGCGTGCGGCCGAAGGCAACCCTGTCCTTCTCGTGCTCGACGACCTGCATGCCGTCGACACGCCCTCGCTCCTGCTCCTCGAGTTCCTCGCGCAGCAGCTGGCGGAGATGCGGATGTTTGTGCTGGGGACCTATCGCGACACAGAAGCCGGGCCGGAGCACCCACTCACGGAGGCACTCACCGAGCTGGCCCGTCACATGGCCCCGCCGTTGAAGCTGACGGGACTCCCCGAGGCGGACGTTGCGCGTTTCATCGAGGCCAATCAGGGCATCGAGCCGCCGCGAGGCCTGGCCGCGGCAATCCACCGCGAGACCGAGGGGAACCCGTTCTTCGTCGGCGAGATCCTGCGCCTGCTCGCGGCGGAGGGCCGATTGCAGGAAACCGTCGAACCACCCCTCGGGCGATTGAGGATCCCGGCAAGCGTCCGCGACGTGATCGGACACCGCCTCCGTCACCTTTCCGACGGCAGCAAGGGCGTGCTTACACTGGCGTCGGTCCTCGGGCGGGAGTTCCGCCTCGACGCCCTGATGGGCGTGAGTGGGCAGGAGCTCGAGTCGCTGCTAGAGCTGCTCGACGAGGCGATCTCCGCGCGAGTCGTCGGCGACGTACCCGGCGCTCACGACCGCCTGCGCTTCGAGCACGTTCTCATTCGAGACGCGCTCTACGACGACCTCACCGCCACGCGACGGATACGGCTGCACCGTCAGGTCGGTGAGGTCTTGGAGGCGCTGTACGCGAACGACCCCGAGCCCCATCTCGCAGAGCTCGCGCATCACTTCTGCGAAGCGGTCCCGGCCGGCGAGACCGACAAGGCCGTCCGCTACGCTCGGCGCGCCGGAGATCGTGCCGCGACGCTGCTCGCGTACGAGGAGGCCGCGCGTCTCTATGCGCTCGGGCTCGAGACCATGGTGTCGAACGCCGCCGGGAACGAGCTCGACCGCTGCGAGCTCCTGCTTCGGCTCGGGGACGTCCAGGGAAGGGTGGGAGACACCCCGGCGGCGAAGAAAGCGTTTCTCCGAGCCGCCGAGGCCGCAAGGACCGCCGGGGCGCCGCACCATCTGGCCCGCGCCGCCCTCGGCTACGGCGGCAGATTCGTCTGGTCCCGCGCCTGGGGCGACCGGCAGCTGGTGCCACTGCTCGAGGAAGCTCTCAGGTGTCTGCCCAAGGAGGACAGCGAGCTCCGCGTTCGACTGCTCGCGCGTCTGTCGGGAGGCCCCCTGCGAGACACCCTCCCTCCCGAGCCGCGGGTAGCGATGAGCCAGGAGGCGGTCGACATGGCGCGTCGGCTCGGGAACGGGGCGACGCTCGCGTATGCGCTTGACGGGAGGTGCTCCGCGAATTGGGGACCGGAGGTCCTCTCCGAGCGCCTGGCGATTGCGGATGAGCTGATCCAGGTCGCCGAGAACGTCGGCGACACGGAGCGACGGTACGCAGGGCACGACTATCGCTTTCACGCGCTGCTCGAATCCGGTGACATGCCTGCGGCGTATGGGCAGCATGAAGCCCTTGCGCGGCTGGCGCATGAGCTCCGCCAGCCGGCTCAGCTCTGGGACGTGACCGTCGATCGCGCCAAGCTTGCGCTTTTCGAGGGCAGGTTCGAGGACGCGGAACGGGATATCTGCGAAGCAGTCGAGCTCGGCCGCATCGCACAGAGCGCGAACGCACAGATGGCATTCGATCTCCAGATGTACGCCCTCCGGCGCGAGCAGGGTCGGCTGCGCGAGGTCCTCGAAGTTGTTGAGCGTGCGGTCGACGACTACTCGGCCTATCCCATCTGGCGGTACGTCCTCGCCGACGTCTTCGCCGAGCTCGAGCGGAGGGACGACGCGCGGGCCGCGATCGACGTTCTCGCGGGGGACGGGTTTTCGGTCTACCTAGAGATGCAGTGGCTGTTCAGCATCGACCTGCTGCCCGAGGTCTGCCGCTATCTCGGGGACGTGGAGCAGGCGGAAATCCTCTACGAGCTCTTGCGACCCTACGCGCGCCTCAACGCCTCGACGCCGCCGGACTTGTGCCGGGGATCGGTTTCCCGGGGCCTCGGGATCCTCGCTGCGGAGATGTCGAGATGGCACGAAGCCGTCAAGCACTTCGAGTGCGCGCTACGGATGAACGCAGAGATGGGCGCCCGGCCCTGGCTCGCGCACGCGCAGTACGACTTTGGGCGCATGCTGATGGCGCGAGGTGAGTCCGCGGATCGCGAACGAGCACGAGAGTTCCTCGCGTCGGCAAAGGCGCTGTCTCAAGAGCTTGGGATGGAAGCCCTGAGCGAAAAGGTGTCGGCACTTTCGACCGCGTCGTCACCCCGCCGAAGGGCCTCTTGAGCTCAAGCTAGGCAGTCCCGCCTCGTCGCGCGTCGCTGGTCCTCACTCGTACCGGCACGTTCCTGTGTGAGTTTCCGCGCGTCTTACGTGAATTCTCGAGTCCGACATCGCCACTTGACCAAGACCTGACCAACTGCCCATCCATCGCCAGGCAGGAAGGGCAGATGGCCGATCTACAGAGGTTCTCGATGGAGCTAGCCGGACTCGAACCGGCGACCTCCTGGGTGCGATCCAGGCGCTCTCCCAGCTGAGCTATAGCCCCGCGCGCGGCTCAGTGTAGCGCCGCCCACGGGCTCCACTACGCTGCGACCGCGACCCGCGCCTTCTCCGCGGCGGCCTTGATCCCCTCGCCGAGGCTCGGGTAGGTGTGGTGCACCTCCGCGAGCTCGTCGATCGTCACGCCGAGCTTCAGCGCGAGGGCCAGCGCCTGGACGATGTCGCTCGCGTTGCGGTTGACGACGTGGATTCCGAGCACCCGGCGGGACGCCGGCTCGAAGACGAGCTTGTAGATGCCGTGCCTGGAGTCGGTGTACTGCGCGCGGGTGACGGCGGTGACCGGATGGGTGACGACATCGAAGTCGAGCCCGGCCTCCCGCGCCTCGTCCTCGGACATGCCGACACCGGCCAGCTCGGGATCCGTGAAGATCGCCGTCGGCAGGATCGAGTAGTCCGCCTCGGGCGCCCTCTCCGTGTACATGTCCTCGACGGCCAGCCGCGCCTGGTACTGGGCAATGGGCGTGAACTGGGCGAGCCCGGTGACGTCGCCCGCCGCCCAGATCCCCTCCGCCGATGTGCGCAGATGTCCGTCGACCGTGATGCCCGCCTTCGTGTACGCCACGCCGGACTTCTCGAGCTCGAGCTCCTCGATGTTCGGAACCCGGCCGGCCGCGAGAAGGACCCGGCTTGCCCGTAGCTCGCGCTGCGCCCCGCCGTCGCGGGGCGCCAAGACGGCCACGATCTCGTCGCCGTCTTGCCGGACCGAGCCGACGAACGTGTTGAGCACGGTCTCGATGCCCTCGTCCTCGAGCGCGGCGGCGACCTCGGCGGCCGCTTCGCGGTCGTCGCGGAACGCGATCCGGTCGACCGCGTCCACGATCGTGACCTTCGAGCCGAAGCGCGCGAACGCCTGGCCGAACTCGAGCCCGACGGCGCCGCCGCCCACGACGAGCAGGGACTCCGGCAGCTCGGTCAGCTCCAGCGCGGACACATGGTCGAGCCAGTCGATCTCGTCGATGCCCTCGACCGGCGGCACCGCCGTGCGCGAGCCGGTCGCGATCAGGATGCGCTCCGCCGAGAGGCGCCGGTCGCCGACGCGCACGGTGTGGGCGTCCTCGAACGAGGCGACGCCGTCGACGAGCTCGTAGCCGGCGCCGCTCAGGCGCTCGCGCCACTGCTCCTGCGTCGCCCGGATCGAGTCCTTGCGCGCCTTGATCCTCGCGAGGTTCGCCCTGGCGGGGCCGACCTCGATCCCGAGCGTGTCCGCCAGCGTGTTGATGTCGTGCGCGAGCTCGGCGGCGACCAGGTAGGCCTTGGTCGGCCGGCAGGCGACGTTCGGGCAGCTGCCGCCCCAGCGCTCGCGCTCGATGATCGCCACCCTGGCGCCGTGCTCCTTCGCCGCCTTCTCCGCCCCGGAGCGCGCGGCCGAGCCGGCGCCGATCACGATCAAGTCGTAGTCCGCCATGGATCCTCCTCCAGCTCGTGTCGTGCCTCACAGTCGCAGCAGGGCGGCAGGTGTTACATCTACGGCGTGGAGATCATCGACGTCAGCGTCCCCCTGCGGGAAGGGATGGTCACGTACCCCGGCGATCCGGTCGTCGAGCTCGAGCGCGCCGCGTCGATCGCGGAGGGCTCGCCCGTCAACCTGACCCGGATCGACTTCGGGCTCCATTCCGGGACGCACGTCGACGCGCCCGTCCACTTCCTCGACGGTGCGGAAGGGATCGACCAGGTCCCGCTCGACGCGCTGATCGGGCCGTGCGAGGTCGTGGAGGCTCCGGACCTGACGCGCGAGTCCGTCGCTCGGGCGCCGGAGGGCGTCGAGCGCGTGCTCTTCAAGACGCCGAACTCGGAGCTCTGGGCGAGCGACGAGTTCGCGGAGGACTTCGCGCGGCTCGACGGCGAGGCCGCCCGCCTCCTCGTCGAGCGCGGCGTCCGGCTCGTCGGAGTCGACTACCTCTCGGTCGGGGACGAGGCGGCACACCACGCGCTCCTCGAGGCCGGCGTCGTGCCGGTCGAGGGGCTCGACCTGCGCGGAGTCGAGCCCGGGCGCTACGAGTTGGTATGTCTGCCGCTCCGCGTCGTGGGCGCCGACGGCGCGCCCGCCCGCGCCGTGCTGATTCGCCGCTAGCGGCTGGAGCCGTCCACCTCCACGTAAACCTTGATCGCGTCAGCGTCCTCGGTGAGGGCGCGGATCATCTCCTCGTAGTTCTCGAGCCCCTGGATCGGCGTCGTCAGCAGCTGCTCGAGCCAGCCCGGGAAGAGCGCCTGCGCCTTGATCAGGTCGTCGACGCCGCTCCGGAAATCGGCGGGCGAGGCGTTCACGGTGCCGACCATGACCTTGTTACCGAGCACGAAGCTCTGATTGATGCGGTCGGAGTTGATCTCCGCCTTCCGGTCGCCGCCGGTGATCGACGAGAGGACGAGCACGCCGTTCTTGCCGAGCACCTCGGCCGCCTCCCAGACGATCGGCGAGAAGCCGGTCGCGTCCATGATCAGGTCGAACGGGCCCCGCTCCTCGCTGATCGCCGCGAGGTCCATGTCCTGGGTCGAGCGGTAGGCGCCGCCGAGCTCCTCGACGAGCCCGCTGTTGCGGTACGGCGCCCTGGGCAGTGAGGCGACGGTCAGCTCGAGCCCGCGGAGGCGTGCGGCGAGCGCCATCAGGAGGCCGATCGTGCCCGAGCCGAGGACCAGCGCCCGTCGCGGCTCCCAGACCTTCAGCCGGCGCTGGATCTCGAACGCGTGGTTGATCCCCTTCTCGGCGACGGTGGTCGGCTCCAGCAGCACGCCGACCTCCCGGAGGGTTTCGGGAAGCGGGAAGACGTAGCGGGCGTCCTCGACGTAGTGCTCGGTCAGGTAGCCGTGCAGGAGGTTGATCCCACGCTCGTAGTAGACGTCGTCGGTCGTGAAGTCCTGGAGGCCGATCTGCCCGTAGATCGACGAGCCGGGACGCCGTACGCTCGCAACGACGAAGCCGCCGGGCCGGATCGTGTCCGGGACGTTCGGCCCGACCTCCTCGACGACGCCGAAGTTCTCGTGGCCGATGATCAGGTAGTCGTCGCCGGGCGGCGCCGCGCCGTACTCGGCGGCGTTGATCTCCTTGTCCGTGCCGTCGACGCCGACCCGGAGCACGCGCACGAGGACTCCGCGCCCGTCGGGAATGTCGTCGACGGAGGGCTTCGGGACCTCCTCGAGGTGGATCGACCCGGCCTTGCCCGGATGAACCGCGATTGCCTTCATGGGGACGCAAGTCTCGCCTGCACGCGGATCGTTACAGTCGGCGAGTGGACTCGCCCGTCACGGTTGCATGCGTGCAGGCCGAGCCCGTCGTGCTCGACCGCGACGCGACGCTCGGCAAGCTCGAGCGGCTGACGGCGGAGGCGGCCGGCGAGGGCGCGCAGCTCGTCGTCTTCCCGGAGGCGTTCGTCCCCGTCTACCCGTCCTCGGTCTGGGCGCGCCACCTGGCGGGCTGGGGAGACGAGGGCGCGAAGGCGGCGTTCGCGCGGATCGCGCAGGAGGCGGTGACCGTGCCCGGCCCTGCCGCGGACCGCCTCGGCGCGGCGGCCGCGGCAAGCGGCGTCTGGCTCGTGACCGGCGTGACCGAAATCGACCCGGAGCGGCCCGGGACGCTCTACAACACGCTGCTCTACCACGCGCCCGACGGCAGGCTTGCCCTCAAGCACCGCAAGCTCGTCCCGACGAACCACGAGCGGCTCGTCTGGGGACCGGGCGACGGCGGCGGGCTGCGCGCCATGCAGACCGAGCTCGGCCGTCTCGGCGGCCTGATCTGCTGGGAGAACTACATGCCGCTCGCGCGGTTCGCGCTGTACGAGTCGGGGGTCGAGATCTACATCGCCTCCACCGCCGACGACGGGGAGGCATGGCAGGCGACGCTCGTCCACATCGCGCGCGAGTCCCGCGCGTTCGTCGTCGCGCCGAGCCACTTCCAGCGGGCCTCGGCCTACCCGGAGGACTTCCCCCTCGCCGGCGCGCTCGAAGGACTCGACGTCATCGGCCGCGGTGGGAGTGCGGTCCTCGCGCCGGACGGGTCGTACCTCGCGGGGCCGATCTACGACGACGAGGCGATCCTGTACGCGACGCTCGAGCCGGCCCGGCTCTACGAGGAGCGGCAGCGCTTCGACCCCGCCGGCCACTATCACCGGCCCGACGTGCTCAGGCTGGAGGTGCGCGGCTGATGGCGACGCTGCTGCGCGACGACGCCCAGGTCGTCCGGGCGCTCCGCGAGCGCGACGAGGCCGCCTTCGCGGCGCTCGCGCGGGAGTACCACGCCTCGCTGCTCCGGGTCGCCCAGATCTACGTCTCCAGCCGGGCCGTCGCCGAGGAGGTCGTGCAGGAGACCTGGATCGGCGTCCTCAACGGGCTCGAGCGCTTCGAGGGCCGGTCCTCGCTGAAGACGTGGATCTTCCGGATCCTGACCAACATCGCGAAGACGCGGGCGCAGCGGGAGGGACGGACGCTGCCGTTCTCCGCACTGCAGCGGCCCGGCGCCGTCCCGGAGGCCGCGGTCGAGCCCGACCGCTTCCGCCCGCCCGACGACACGGCCTGGCCCGGGCACTGGTCGTCGCCGCCGACCGAGTGGAACGCGCCCGAGGAGCGCCTCCTCGGCGGCGAGGTGCGCGGCGTCGTCGAGCAGGCGATCGAGGGGGTGCCGCCGGCCCAGCGCGCGGTGATCAGCCTGCGCGACGTGGAGGGCTGGCCCGCGGAGGACGTGTGTAACGCCCTGAGCGTCAGCGAGACAAATCAGCGGGTGCTCCTCCACCGCGCCCGGTCGAAGGTCCGGCGCGCGCTGGAGGACTACTTCTCGGAGGCTGCGTGACCAACCCCGTCGAACAGCTCAGCTGCCAGGAGCTCGTGGAGCTCGTGACCGACTACCTCGAGGGCGTGCTGCCCGAGGACGAGCGGGCGCGGTTCGAGGAGCACCTGGCGATATGCGACGGCTGTCACACCTACGTCGACCAGATGCGGACGACGCTACGCGTCACGGGCGAGCTCAAGGCCGAGGCGCTCACGCCGGAGGCCGAGACGGCGTTGCGGCGGGCCTTCCGGGACTGGATGGCGAGTTGAGCCCGATCGTCTCCCGGGGATTCCGCGGCCGCCGGCGTGACGACGGCCCGCCCGACCGCGTCCCTCCGGGCCAGTACCTGACCGACGACTTCCCCGTCCTGTCCGCCGGGCCGACGCCGCACGTGCCGCTCGAGGAGTGGGACTTCGCGATCGTCGGCGAGGTGGACGAGCTCCGGCGCTGGACGTGGGACGAGTTCCGGGCGCTGCCGAGCGAGGAGATCACCGTCGACATCCACTGCGTCACGAAGTGGTCGAAGCTGGACACCGTCTGGGAGGGCGTGCGCGTCGACACGCTGCTCGAAGGCGTCGAGACCGCCGCCGAGTACGCGGTCGCCTTCTGCGACGGCGGCTACACGACAAACGTGCCGCTGGAGGACCTCGTCGACGGCAAGGCGTGGGTCGCGTACCGCTACGACGGTGAGCCGCTCGACCCCGAGCACGGCGGCCCGGCGCGGCTGCTCGTCCCGCACCTGTACTTCTGGAAGAGCGCCAAGTGGGTGCGCGGCCTGCAGCTGACCTCCGTCGACGAGCCGGGCTTCTGGGAGACGAACGGCTACCACCTCTACGGCGACCCGTGGCGGGAACAGCGGTACTGGGGCGACTGACCTGGCAGGTCGCCGAGGTCGACGAGGTCGTCCCCGAGACCGCGCGTGTCAAGACGATCCGACTCGACGTCCCAGGCTGGCCGGGCCACCTGCCCGGGCAGCACGTCGACGTCCGCCTGACGGCCGAGGACGGCTACCAGGCGCAGCGGAGCTACTCGATCGCCTCCCCGCCGGGCGCGGAGAACCTCGAGCTGACCGTCGAGCGCATCGACGACGGCGAGGTCTCGCTGTACCTCACCGACGAGCTTCGCCCAGGCGACATGTTCGAGCTGCGCGGCCCGGTCGGCGGCTACTTCGTCTGGGAGCCGTCGCGCGGCGGGCCGCTCTTCCTCGTCGCCGGCGGCTCGGGCGTCGTCCCGCTGATGGCGATGCTCCGCCACCGCGCCGACACGGCGGACGCAACGCCGGCGACGCTGCTCTTCTCCTCCCGCTCCTGGGAGGACGTGCTCTATCGGGAGGAGCTGGAGCGGCTGGACGGCGGCACCACCCGTATCGCCCACACGCTGACGCGCGCGCAGCCGGAGGGCTGGGACGGCTACGCGCGCCGCGTCGACGCCGAGATGCTGGCCGAGGTCGGCCCTCCGGTGGAGCAACGGCCACACGTCTACGTCTGCGGGCCGACGCCGTTCGTCGAGGCCGTGGCGTCGTCGCTCGTGGAGCTCGGCCACGAGCCGGCGCTGATCCGAACCGAGCGCTTCGGACCGACGGGAGGGTGAGATGGAGATGGACAGTCTGAAGCTGGACGGAAACGCCGCCGCCGGCCTCCTGCGTCAGGTCTTCGCCGTCGAGGTCACGGCCGCGTCGGGCACCTGCGACGGCTGCTCGTCGGTCTCCGCGGTCGGTGCCCTCGTCGCGTACACGCAAGCGCCGGGCGTCGTCCTCCGCTGCCCGCACTGCGACGACGTGCTGATGAAGATCGCCACCGACGGCGAGCGGGTCTGGATCGACCTCCGCGGGCTGCGCAGCCTCCAGCTGTAACGGATCGGGCCTCTGGGCTGACAGAGAGCCGTCAACCCGAGATTGGAGGCACAGATGTCGCACGACCAGGCCGGAGTCTTCGCCCAGACGAACGAGGCGGAGCGCAACCGGGTGATCGCCTTCCGCCGGAGCGCGGACGGAAGACTCGAGGGCATGGAGTCGTACGAGACCGGCGGCGCCGGTGACAGCGTCCCGCACCTGACGTCGCAGGGCTCCGTCGTGCTGTCCGGCGACGGGACGAGGCTGCTCGTCACGAACGCCGGGAGCGGGGACGTCAGCGTCTTCGCGGTCGCCGACGACGGGCTCGAGCTTCTTCAGACGGTCCCGTCCGGACCGGCGCCGAAGAGCGTGGCCGAGTACGACGGGCTCGTGTACGCCGTCAACACCGGCGACCGCTCGCTCGTCGGCTTCCGGCTCGCAGACGGCGGGCTGGAGCCGCTAGGCGTGCGCGTCGAGCTCGGCGCCGAGAGCGACCCGGCGCAGGTCGGCTTCACGCCGGACGGCTCGGCGGTCGTCGTCACCGACCGCGGCACCGACGCGATCGCGTTCTTCCCGGTCGAGAAGGACGGAAGGCTCGGCGAGCCTCGCATCCAGCCCTCGTCCGGCCAGACGCCCTACGGCTTCGCGTTCACCGGCGACGGCACGCTGCTCGTCACGGAGGCGTTCGGCGCCCAGAAGGGCAAGGCCGCCGCGTCGTCCTACCGCGTGCGCGGCGGCACGGCGACGCCGGTCTCCCGCTCGGTCGCGAACGGCCGGAGCGAGATCTGCTGGGCGGTCGTGAGCAAGGACGAGCGCTTCGTCTTCACGACGAACTTCGCCGACGGCGCCGTCTCGCGCTACGCGATCGGGCCGGACGGAACCATCGCGCTCGAGGACGCGGTCGCCGCGGCGTCGGTCGAGGGGCAGCCGGGGCTGCGGGACGAGGCGCTGACCTCCGACGGCGGCTTCCTGTACGCGATCGACGCCGACGCCGGCCGGATCTTCGGCTGGGCGGTCGCGGAGGACGGACGCCTCGACCCCGTGGGCTCGTGGGGCGGCGTGCCGCCGACCGTGGCGGGCCTCGCGGCGAGCTGATCGCAGCACACCCGGCGCACGCTGGCACGATTCCGGCGTGCGCCGGGTTCTGATCTCGCTCGCGCTGCTCGCCCTCCTCGCGGGGACCGCCGCCTGGAGCTCCGGCCGCGCCGAGGAGCAGGCGGCGCCGAACCGGTTCGACGGGCAGGCGGCCTGGGCATTCCTGAAGCGCCAGGTCGCGCTCGGGCCGCGGCCCGCCGGCTCGAGGAAGTCCCGCGAGCTCGCGACGATGCTGCAGCGCTCGATCCGCGGCGCCCGCTTCCAGGCGGTGCCGGGAGGGCTGCGAAACGTCGTCGCGACGATCCCCGGGCGGAACCCCCGCCGCAAGGTGGTGCTCGGCGCCCACTACGACACGAAGGACCTCCCGGGCTTCGTGGGTGCGAACGACGGCGCCTCCGGGACGGCGGTCGTGCGCCAGCTCGCCCGCGCGATCAAGCCGCGGCAGCTCCGCCCCACGCTGATCGTCGTCTTCTTCGACGGCGAGGAGTCGCCGCGCGGCGCGCCCGAGGGGCAGTTCGAGCGCTACGGGCTCCGCGGGAGCAAGGTGGCGGCGCGCGCCTTCCGCAGCGCAGAGGCCGCGATCGTCCTCGACTTCGTCGGCGACCGCGACCTCGAGATCCCACGCGAGCGGCTCTCGAACCGGCGGCTCTGGAGCCGTCTCCGCACGGCCGCGGCGCGGGCGGGCCGCTCCCGCCACTTCCCCGCGCGCGAGCAGGGAGCCGTCCTCGACGACCACGTCCCGTTCATCCGGCGCGGGATCCCGGCGATCGACCTCATCGACTTCGACTTCCCCTGCTGGCACGAGCGGTGCGACGACCTGACCGCCGTCTCCGAGGACAGCCTCGACGCCGTCGGCGAGACGATGATCGTCTTCCTCGCCGGCCTGTGAGCGAGCGGGTCCTGACCACACGTGAGCTGAACCGGGCGCTGCTCGCGCGTCAGCTGCTCCTCGAGCGCGGCCGCATGACAGTCCCGAAGGCGCTGGAGCGGATCGGCGGGATCCAGGCGCAGTACGCCCCGGCGATGTACATCGGCCTCTGGTCGCGCGTCGAAGGTGTCGAGCGGGACGCGGTCACCCGCGCGCTCGAGCGGCGCTCGGTCGTCCAGGGGACGATGATGCGGGCGACGGTCCACCTCGTCTCGCGCGCGGACTACTGGCCGCTGACGGCCGCGATCCGCGCCTTCCGCCTCGCCTGGTGGGAGCGCGTCCACCCGAACGACGACCCGCGCGAGATGCGGGCCGCCGCGCGCAAGCTGCGGCGGTTCCTGCGCGATGGGCCTCGCCGGCGCAAGGAGATCGAGGAGCACCTCGGCCGGGACAAGGCGCTCGGGATCGGGGCCTACGTCGACCTCGTCCGGATCCCGCCGTCCGGGACGTGGGAGCAGCGGCGCGCCGACCTCTACGCCCTGGCCGACGACTGGGTCGGCCCGGACGACTCGAGCGAGGACGACGGCCTCGAGTTGCTCGTTCGGCGCTATCTCGCCGCCTTCGGGCCCGCCTACAAGACGGACATCGCGGCCTTCGCCATGCTGCCGGTCGCGGCGGTCGACAGGACGCTGGAGCGGCTCCGCCTGCGGCGCTTCCGCGACGAGCGGGGCAAGGAGCTGCTCGACCTCCCCCGAGCGCCGCTGCCGGACGGCGACACGCCGGCGCCGCCGCGCTTCCTCCCGGTCTGGGACGCGACGCTGCTCGTCCACGCGCGGCGCACGCAGATCCTCCCGGAGGAGCACCGGGCGAAGGTGTTCAACGTCAAGACGCCGCACTCCGTCAACACGTTCCTCCTCGACGGCCAAGTCGCCGGCACCTGGCGGTACGACGGCGGCAGGATCGAGCTCGACGCCTTCGACGCGATCCCTCGCGGGCAGCGGCGCGCACTCGAGAGCGAAGCGAGGCGCCTCGCCGCGTTCCACGCCTAGCGTCTCGAGCCGACCTGCTCGAGCGCACGGCTCAGGACGCGTGCGTGCTCCTCGACGTACCGGCGCTCGCGCCCGCCTTCGGCGAACTTGTCCAGCGCTTCGTCAGGTGCGAACCACGTCGGCTCGCGGAAGCTCTCCCGCGCCGGACGCTGCTCGGTGACCTCGAGCAGGTACGCGACGACACGGTCGTCGCCTCGATGACCACGGGTGTTCGGGTAGGCGTACTCGGCAAGCGGACCTTCGGCGATCCTCCCGGTGATTCCCGCCTCCTCGCGGGCCTCACGAAGCGCCGAGTCGGCCGGATCCTCGCCCGGCTCGACATGCCCTTTCGGAAAGGTCCACTTGTCGCCTCCCTTCGTCCGGACGAGCAGCACCTCCACGCCGTCGTCCGTGACCCGGTACGGGATCGTCGCCGCGACTCCGCCAGGCCTAGGCACGCTCGACGATCCTGAATGCCGCCTCGAGATTCTCGGCGTAGGCATGGTTGATCCGCTCGTTGGTGTAGAAGGCGAGCGCGAGCATCAGCATCCCGATGGCGCCTGCGCCGATGATCCACGCGGGCGCCGCTTCGGTCCGGGCCCACAGGAACCAGACCACGGCGGGGATCGCAAGCGCGATGTTGAAGACGGTGCCGCGGGCGACGCGCATCCGGCTCCGCTGATAGTCGAGGAACTTCGCCATCCCGTCCCCGCCGCTCTTGTGGAGGATCAGCAGGCGCTTGTCCTGGAACCCCGGCCGGCCGTCATCATCGTCCTCGTGCCCTCGCTTCTTCGGCGGGACCAACGTGTCGGCCAGGCGGTCGACCATGATCCCCAGGACATACGCCGCGGCCAGCACCAAGATGGTGAGCAACGCCGTCCACTGATCCACGGCCCCGATGTCGACCCACTCGGTTCCGAAGATCGCGAGGATCAGTACGGCGAGCCAGGCCTCGGCCTCGAGCCCGACGACGAGGATCTCGGCGAAGACGGCCGTGGTCGTCACTCTTCAAGTCTCTCACCGTGAAGCCTCGAACCCTGACCCAGCGCGAGCTGAACCGGGCGACGCTCGCGCGGCAGCTGCTCCTCGAGCGGGCCCGGGTGTCCGTGCCGAGAGCGGTCGAGCGGCTCTGCGCGCTGCAGGCGCAATCGGCTCAGGAGGCATACCTCGGCCTCTGGACGCGCGTCGCGGGCTTTCGCAAGGAGCGGCTGACCGCCGCGCTCGAGCGCCGCCTGGTCGTACGAGCGACGCTCTTCCGGATCACGCTCCATTTCGTCTCCGCGGGCGACCATCCAGCCTTCGCCGCCGTCGTCCACAAGCGCTGGAGGGAGGGACTTCTCGACGAGGGGATCCCGGTCGACGAGCTCGCAACGAGAATCGACCGGCTTGCGAGCGAAGGCACGTTCACGTACCGCGACGCTGCAACAGTGGCGCCCGAGCTCGGCGAACGCCCGTTTCGCGTGCGCTGCGTCACGCCGCTCGTGCACGTTCCTCCCTCGGGAACGTGGGGGCACTCACGCGTTCGGTTGACGACCGCCGAGCGGTGGCTCGCGCGGCCCGCTCCGCCGTCGACCGAGGCCTCGCCGCTCCTCGTTCGCCGGTACCTCGGCGCGTTCGGGCCGGCCACCCGGCAGGACCTCCTGAAGTTCTCGGGCCTCCGCGTCGCCGACGTCGACCCCGGTCTCGAGGCCCTGGAGCCGAGGCTCCGCCGGTTCCGCGATGGTCAGGGCCGCGAGCTCGTCGACCTGCCGCGCGCGCCTCGACCGGATCCGGCGAGACCCGCCCCGGTCCGCTTCCTCCCGAGATGGGACGCGCTGCTCCTCTCGCACGCCGATCGAACACGGGTGCTGCCGCAGGAGTACACGAGCGCGGTGATCACCGGCGGCTGGGTGCATCCGACGTTCCTGGTCGACGGAGTCGTCGCCGGTCGCTGGGCCCACGACGGCGGCAAGGTGAGCCTGGAGCCGTTCGCACCCCTCCCCCGCTCCGTGCGCCGGGAGGTCGAGGACGAGGCGGCCCGGCTGGAGGCGTTCCTCCGGTGAAGCCGCCCACCTTCGACGACGTCCTCGCCGCCCGGGAGCGGATCGCGCCGCACCTCCGGCCGACGCCGCTCTTCCACTGGCCGGCGCTCGACGAGCTGGTCGGCGCCGAGATTTGGGTCAAGCACGAGAACCACCAGCCGGTCGGCGCCTTCAAGGTGCGCGGCGGGGTCAACCTCGTGGCGCAGCTCTCCGAGGACGAGCGGCGGCGGGGCCTGATCGCCGCCTCCACGGGGAACCACGGCCAGTCCGTCGCGTTCGCCGCGCGCCTGCACGGCGTCCGGGCGATGGTCTGCGTGCCCGAGGGCGCGAACCCGCTCAAGGTCGGCGCGATGGAGGCGCTGGGCGCCGAGATCGTCACGGCCGGGCGCGACTTCGACGAGGCGCGGGAGCACTGCGAGGCGCTCGCCGCCGAGCACGGTTACCGCTACGTCCACTCCGGCGACGAGCCCGACCTCATCGCCGGCGTCGCGACCCAGACGCTGGAGATCCTCGAAGAGCAGCCCGGGATCGACGTCGTGATCGTCCCGGTCGGGGGCGGCAGCGGCGCGGCCGGCGCCTGCATCGCCGCTCAGGGGCTGGGCGGATCGGCGGAGGTGATCGCTGTGCAGTCGGAGGCTGCGCCGGCGGCGTACCTCGCCTGGAAGAACCACAACCTCGACGCCGGCGAGATGCGGACGGCCGCCGAGGGCCTCGCGACGCGCGTCCCCTTCGAGCTTCCCCAGCGGATCCTGTGGGAGCTGCTGCGCGAGTTCGTGCTCGTGAGCGAGGAGGAGATCCTCCGGGCCACGCGGCTGATGATCGAGGGGACGCGGAACCTGGTCGAGCCGGCCGGCGCCGCACCGCTCGCAGCCGCCCTCCGGCTGCGCGACCGCCTGGCGGGTCAGCGCGTCGCGCTGGTCTGCAGCGGCGGGAATATCAGCCTCGAGCAGCTTCGCGCGGTACTCGCGAGCTGAGCTCCGCGTAGAACGCGGCCGCGCCGCGTGGGATCGCGTCCGAGAGACCGAGCTCGCGGCACATGTCGGCGATCTCCTCCATCTCGGGCGCCCAGCGCCAGGCGCGGTCGGCCACCCACTGCAGCCGGTCGGCCGGCACGCCTTCCGCCTCGAGGTGCTCGTCGACGCCGTAGGCCTTCGCGATCGCGTGCGCCTGCGAGGTCAGTGCGATCCCGATCTTGTTCCAGCCGCCGAACGCCATCTTCAGCGCGGAGGCGGCGCCGATCGTCTCGCCGATCGGGATCGCCCGGACATCGGAGCCGTCGAAGAGGCCGGCGATCCGGGCCGTGTCAGGCCCGGCCAGGTAGAGGTTGATCCCTCTTGCCGAGATGATCGACCCGTCGACGATCCCCGGGCCGAGCCGGGAGATCCGCCGCATGCGCTCCGGCGAGATCGCGTTCGCCTCCACGTAGGTCCCGCCGAAGCCGAGGCCGAAGACCTGCTCGGCTGTCTCCTCGGCGATCGCCGGCGGGCAGATCGAAAGCACGACGTCGCTCGTGCGGACGAGCTCCTCGACCGACCCCACGTCGGTGAACCGGTAAGCGCGCTTCGCCGTCGCCGCGCTTCGTCCCTCGCTCGCCCAGACGACCTCGGCGTTCGTCTCCTGCCCCACGGCGGCGCCCATCTCGCCGGGGAAGAGGAGCCCGACCCTCACCGCCTCACAGCCGCTCGATGCGCGACGCACCGAGGATGCGGCCGGTTCCGTCGTCGAACCGCACCCAGGCCTTGCCCTTGCCGTCGTAGTCGGGCGACCAGACGGCGATCGTCCCTTCCCGGCCTGCGACCCGGCAGCGCTCGGTGCCCTCGGGCTCCAGACCGCGCCAGACGCGGACGAACGGGTTCTCCTCCCACTCCCGGCCGATCGTCGTCTCGTCCGTGTGGCCGGGGTAGACGCGCGTCTCGGGCGGGAGCTCCATCAGGCGCATGACCGAGTCCCGCACCTGGTCGGGATCGCCG
>DASSSO010000109.1:0-19725 GCA_035776735.1 Gaiellaceae bacterium
CGTACTTGGCGCCGAGGAGCTCGAGGCCGCGCTCGCGCTCGGGCCCGTCCTCGTGCACCCTCGCCGTCCCGTCCAGCCGCACCCACCAGAGCCGCGTCCAGTCCTCCTCGTAGTGGTCGACCAGCACCGAGACCGCCGGGCGGGCACGGATGTTCTCGAGGCGCTGCAACCTCCGCGAGCGCTTCGGCTTCTCGTCGACCGCCGAGTACAAGACCTCACCGTCGAGGGCGAAGCAGATCGGAACCAGGTGCGGACCCTCGGCGCCGAGCGTCGCCAGACGGGCGACGCGGGCCGCCGCGACTCGCTCGCGCAGCTCGGTCCGATCCATCGTCCTCCAAGTCTGGCGCGGCGAACCGGCGCTTGACACGACCCACCGGCGGGAGGAGTATCGACCTCGGCTCACGGGGAGCGACTCCGAGGAGGGAGGCATGAGCCGATCGAGAACGGCACGGCTTGCGGCAGCCGCTGTCGGCGCGCTTGCGTTCGTGGCCGGCGCGATCTCGCTCCGCCGCCGGCTGCGGAGAGGAGGTCGTATGGAGATCAAGGAGATCGCGCGCCGCGTGGTGGAGGATCCCTGGCGCGGCAAGCTCAACGACGCCCTCCAGCTCGTGGGGGACGACTACATCGGGTACGTCGCCGGATCACCCGAGCCGCTTCGCGGCCGGGACGGCTTCCGGGAGTTCATAACGATGTACCTGACGGCGTTCCCGGACGGGGCGATCACGGTCGACCATCAGATCGCCGAGGGCGACATCGTCGCCACGCGCTGGACGGCGCGTGGCACGAACACGAGCGACCTGCTGGGAATCCCGGCCACCGGCAAGCAGGTCACCATCGAGGGAATCTCGTACTCGCGGATCACGGACGAAAAGCTCCGCGAGAGCTGGATCATCTGGGACACGCTCTCGATGCTGCAGCAGCTCGGCGTGGTCCCGGAGACCATGCCTGCAGGCACGGCCTGAGATGCTCGAGGGGGTCGCCGCGCCGGCGGCCCCCTCGTTCGGGGGATGTGCCGGCCGCGCGCCTGACCAATGATGAATGCGCGTTTATCGAGACCAATGTTCGGCTCGTTCCCTCAGTCCCGCTACATGCCCTGCACCGAGTGCGGGACGTCGGTCGAGCGGACGGCGGCCGCCTCGCACACGTGTGACCGGGAGCGGGCGCTGGACTTCCGCCTCTTCCAGCTCCGCGACGAGATCGCCGCCTTCGACGCCCAGCTCGCCGCCTGGCTCACGACGGCGCGCGGACGCTTCGCGGCCTGGATCGCCGAGCGCGACCGCCGCGCCGCCTAGGAGGGCTTGGCGGAATGGCGCTCGTCGTCGGGGTGCGCTGGTCGTTCCGAGACAAGGACGCAGGGAGCGCCCGTATCGAATGAGATACGGGCGCGACTGAGGACGCCGTCCTCGGGGCGAGCAGCGCGGCCCGGCGGCACAGCCGCTATTTCGCCAAGCCCTCCTAGCTAGCGGACTTCGCGCGCTCCTTCTCCAGCTCCCGCGCCTTCGGCAGCACCGGAGACGAGCCCACGCTCGGCAGCTGGAAGTAGAACGCCGAGCCCTTGCCCTCCTCCGACTCGAGCCAGATCTGCCCGCCCATCCGCTCGACGAGCTCGCTGCAGATGTAGAGCCCGAGGCCGGTTCCGCCGATCCCTTTGGTCAAGTTCGGGTCGAGGCGGTAGAACTTCTCGAAGATCCGGCGCTGCTCGTCAGCCGGAATCCCCATCCCCTCGTCGACGACGCGGAACACCACGCCGCCGTCCGCCCGCTCCGCGCCCACCTCGATCTGGCCGCCCCGCGGCGAGTACTTGACGGCGTTCTCGACGAGGTTCACGAGCACCTGCTGGGCCCGGTCCTTGTCGGCGGAGACCGGCGGGACGCCGGCCCCGATCTTGACGTCGAAGCGGACGTTCTCGGGTGCGTGCGTCTTCGCCGACTCGACCACGCGCTCGACGAGGTCCACGGCCTCGAAGGGCTCCGGCTCCAGGTCGACCCGGCCGACCTCAAGCTGGTTGGCGAGCAGGATCTGGTTGACGATGTGCGCAAGGCGGTCGGACTCGTCGACGATCAGCGAGATGAACCGCTCGCGGCCGGCCTCGTCGAGCGCGAAGTCGTGCCGCCGCAGGGTCTGAGCGGCGCCGTAGACGGCCGCGAGCGGCGTTCGCAGCTCGTGCGAGGCGGTGGCGATGAACTCGGCCTTCAGCTCCTCGATCTGATGCTCCTCGGTGATGTCGCGGAAGGCGTAGACCGTTCCGCTCCCGAACTCGACGCCCGAGATCGAGAGCCAGCGCTCGCCGCGCTCGGTCTCCAGCGGCAGCGTCAGCGGACGGACGGGCTCGCGCGCCGTGCCGACCGGCACGCGCTCCGAGAGCTCGGGCCAGTCCGGGATCGCGTCGGACGCGGGGTTGCCCTGGGCGGCCTCGACCGAGACACCCGTGATCGCCGCCGAGGCGGGGTTCCAGAGGCGGATCACGCCGCCGCGGTCGAGGAGGAAGACGCCGTCGCCGACGTGCCTGAGCACCTTGTGCGCGTCCGAGCGTGCCTCGACCTCCGTGTAGAGGCGCGAGTTGTCGATCGCGACGGCCATCATCGCCGCCAGCGCCTTCGCCCAGGGCAGGTCGTCGGAGCCGAACGGCGCCGCGTGCTCGCCCCGCACGAGCGTGAGCGCTCCGACCGCGCGACGGCCGCGCGAGACGAGCGGCAGCCGGATCTGCGACTCCGAGAGCTCGTGCTGCCCGCGCCGCATCAGCTCGGCGATCTCCGGCTCGGGGTGCACCTCGGGCTCGACGGACGACGCCGACTCGGCTCCCTCCGCCGCCCAGCGGGTCACCGTCCCTTCGTCGTGGAGCACGTCGACGACGCACCACTCCGTGAGCTCGCGGGCGGCGAGCGCCGCCGCGCGCTGCACGCTCGACCTCACGTCCAGCGAGGAGGCGAGGATGGACGCAACCTCGGCCACGAAGTCGATCCGCCGCTGGCGACCGCGCGCCTCCTCGGCGGTCGCCGCCTGCGCCGCGCGAAGCTCGCTCCGCTCCTGCTCGGCCGTCTTCCGCTCGCTGACGTCGAGGAGGTAGCCCTGGACGCAGAGCGGCCGGCCCGACTCGTCCAGCACGGCCACGGCCTCGTCGCGCACCCAGACGACGCGCCCGTCGCGCGCGACCATGCGGAAGGTCGACCGGCTGCCCTTGGCGGCGTCCACCTCCTCCCGGGCGGCGACCTCCTCCCGATCCTCGGGATGCACGAGACGGAGGAAGAGCTCCGGATCCTCGAGCCACTCGTCCGGCGTGTAGCCCAGGAGCCGGTCGATCTGCGGGCTGACGAACGTCGTCTCGCGGTCGCCCCCGAACGAGCGGACGTAGGTGACGAGGGGAAGGTGCTCGGTCAGCGAGCGGTACCGGGCCTCGGTGTTGCCGAGGTCGTCCCGGATCCGCCGCAGCTCGCCGATGTCGCGGGCGACGAACATCGCATGGCCGGGGTTTCCCGGCTCGTCCCGGTCCGGGGTGACGGTCACGGACGCCGTGAAGGCGGTGCCGTCACGCCGCTGCTGCTCCAGCAGCTCGCCGAGGTGGGGCTCGCCGTCGAGGACGCGCGCCGCCTGCTCCTCGGCGTCGGGCCCGGCGAACAGCTCGGCCAGCGGACGGCCGACGATCTCGCCGCTTCCGTAGCCGTACATCTCCCTCGCGGCCGGGCTCCAGACGGCGATCACGCCCTCGGAGTCGATCCGGAGCACGGCGTCGCCGGCGGCGTTCTGGATCGCCTCGAGGCGGCTCTCCGCGAGCCGGCGCCGACGAGCACCGTCCCGCAGGCGCGCCGCCAGCCACCCGGCCGCCGCGGCCGCGAGGAGCCAGAACGGCAGGGCGATGAACGCGCTCCAGGACTCGTCGGCGACGAAGAGGAAGTTCAAGAACCAGCCCGCAGCGGCGGCGACGGCTGCGGGAACCACCCCGCCGAAGACGCCGGCGGCGACGGCGACCGCCAGGCCCACAGCGGTCACGACCTCGGGCGCGCTCTCGTCCCAGTCCCAGGCCGGCAGGTGCAGGACGACCTGGACGGCGACTGCGATCAGTGAGACGACTAGGAGACGGGTCCGCGGGCGGATGTGGCGCAGGCGAGGCTTCCTGGGGTGGGCGATTGCGGAAAGCAAGAGTGAAGCACCCGGGCGGTCGATTTGCTAGTGCTTGCGGTCGCGTTCGGCCTGGGACGCGGAACGCCTCCCCGGGACCGAAGGCTCGCTAGTCTCGAACGACCCAACCGCACGGAGGTGAGGACATGGCGACACAGCCGGTCCCCGAGGGCTACCAGACCCTCACCCCGTATCTCTGCGTCGACGACGCAACGGCGGCGATCGACTTCTACCAGCGGGCGTTCGGCGCCACGGAGCGGTCGCGCATGCCCGGGCCGGACGGCACGATCGCGCACGCCGAGCTCGTGATCGGGACCTCGGCCTTCATGCTCTCCGACCCGTTTCCGCAGTCGAGCGTGAAGCCGCCCAAGGAGCTCGGAGGCACCAGCGCCGGCATCTTCACGTACGTGGAGAACGTGGACGAGGTGATCCAGCAGGCCGTCGACGCCGGTGCGACGCTGACGATGGCGCCCGAGAACATGTTCTGGGGCGACCGCTTCGGGACGGTCACGGACCCGTTCGGCCACTCCTGGCAGCTCGCGACGCACGTCGAGGACCTCACGCCCGAGGAGATGATGGAGCGCTCCAAGGAGTTCATGGCCTCGATGAGCGGCTAGGCTGGCGGGGAGGAGGTGAGCGCCGCATGTGCCACCACACGACGTGGGAGGACTGGGAGCTTCTGAAGGAGGAGCGGCGCGAGGAAGCGGAGCCGCGCGTGGTCGAGGTCGCCTCCGAGCCCGAGGCCGTCGAGCCCGAGCCTGAGCGCGAGCCCGAGCGCGAGCTCATCCGCGTCTGAGCCTGTGAGCCGGCGGGCCGCCCAGGCCCGCCGGCTCACCCGCAGCGTCTAGATTCAGCGGCCAAATGAACCCGCTCCGCCGATTCGTCGACTCGCCCGGGTTCACCGCGGCCGTCGTCACCGTGATCCTGGCGAACGCGCTCGTGCTCGGGCTGCAGACCTACCCGAGCCTCGACCGCGAGTACGGCGACCTGCTCGACCTGCTGAACGCGATCTGCCTCGGGTTCTTCGTCGTCGAGATCTCGCTCCGCGTCGCCGCCTACCTCCCGCGGCCGTGGGAGTTCTTCCTCGAGGGCTGGAACGTCTTCGACTTCTTCGCCGTCGGGCTCGCGTTCGTGCCCGGGCTGCGGTCGAACTCGACCGTCCTCCGGCTCGCGCGCCTGGCACGGATCGTCCGGGTGGTCCACCTCCTCCCCGACGTGCGCATCCTGATCACGGCCGTCATCCGCAGCCTGCCGCCGCTCGCGAGCATGGCGATCCTGACGACGCTGATCCTGTTCGTCTACGGGATGGTCGGCTGGCAGCTCTTCGGCGACGAGCTGCCCGAGGACTGGGGGACGATCGGGGAGGCGATGCTCACCCTGTTCGTGATGCTGACGCTGGAGAACTTCCCGGTCTACATGGACGCGGGGATGGAGATCCACGGGTGGTCGTGGGTCTTCTTCGTCAGCTTCATCCTCACCGCCGCCTTCATCGTCATCAACGTCCTGATCGGGATCGTCCTCAACTCGATGGAGGAGGCGCGGGAGCTCGAGCGGCGCAAGCGGCTGATGCCCGGCGAGGAAGGGATCATCGGGGTCGGTCCGGCGCCGGTGGCCGAGCGGATCCAGTACCTGCGCGCCGCGCTCGACGAGCTCGAGCAGGAGCTCGCGGCCGCCGAGCCCGGCCGCGCCTCGGACTAGGCCTCCCACTTCTCCCGATCGACCCTATCCTTCACGCGTTCCGCAAACGACCACTGGGGGGTGGCGTAATGCTGAAGCGAAAGGCGCTGGGGGCGCTCGGCTTCGCAGCTGCGGCGCTGATGTTCGTGGGCGTGGCGCTGACCGCGCCGTCGAACGACGACGAGCTGCTCAAGGACGAGAAGCACTTCCTCGAGCAGTCGACCAAGACCTACAACGGCGGCCAGAAGGCGATGCAGATCTCGCCCAACCTCGAGGTCGTTGCCCACGACTCGCTCGGCGACCGGGGCTTCAACGGCGACGTCTGGGCCCACGAAGGCTACGCCTACGTCGGGCACTGGGGCTTCCAGGATTGGGCGAACGGGTCGAAGAACCGCTTCTGCCCGGAAGCGCCAAAGAGCGGCGTCGCCGTCGTCAAGGTGGACGGCGGGACGACGACGCGTGTGTCGACGCTGCAGAACCCGCCGGGCACCTCGGCGGAGGACGTCGTCGTCTACACCGCGCACGACGGTCGTGACATCGCGGCCACGGGCCTCCAGTGGTGCGGCGGCTCGCGAAGTGACCCGGACGCGGACCGCGGGCTCATGCTCTGGGACGTGACGAATCCGGCCGCGCCCGTCCAGGTCGGCTACCTGAAGACGGCGTGCTGCACCCGGGGCATCCACGAGTTCGAGGTGGAGCACCACGCGAACGGCCGCACGTATGCCTACGCGACCGTGCCGACGAGCCGCTATCCCGACCCGGCGACGCCGTCGGGCTTCCGCGACGAGAACGGCGACGGCGACTTCCGGCTCATCGACATCACCGACCCGTCCCACCCGACGCAGGTGTCGGACTGGGGCGTCCAGGACGCCGGCGGGCCGTGGACGGCGGGCCAGGGCTGCGACGCCGACCCGAACTACGGCCACGGCGCCGAGCCGAGCGCGGACGGAACCGAGGTCTACCTCTCCTACTGGGATTCTGGGTTCGTCAAGCTCGACGTCTCGACCCCGTCCAGCCCGGTCTTCGAGGGGCGGACGACCTACCCGGCGAACGCCGACGGCGATGCGCACTCGTCCAACTACGACGATGCTCGCCGGCTGCTCTTCACGGCCGACGAGGACTTCTGCCCCAACTCCGGACCGGGCATCGAGAAGGGCTGGGGCTACCTGCGCGTCTACGACTACGCGGACCCGTCGTCGCCGCAACAGATCGGGTCATTCCGGACGCGGAACTCGCTGGCGATCGGCGACAAGGCGGCCGGCGACTACACGATTCACAACCCGTTCGTATCCGGCACCGACGTGTACATCTCGTGGTACTCGGACGGCGTGCGGATCGTCGACGCGAGCGATCCGACCGACCTGCAAGAGGTCGGCTACTTCGTGCCGCCCGCAGGTCACAACCCGGTCAAGCCGTCGCAGCGCGGCGTGCTCTCACAGACGCCGCAGGTGTGGGGCGTGGTCGTCGAGGACGGCCTGATCTACGCGAGCGACATGAACACCGGTCTCTGGGTGCTCCGCCGGAACTAGGGTCTCGATGATGGAGCCGGCGGGCTCGACGGCCCGCCGGCTCCCATCTTCAGCGCGAGCTAGCGGTCGATCCGCTCGCCGGCGGTGACCTCGCCGCGCCAGGCGCCGGTCTCGACGCCGCGGCCCTCGATCAGCTCCTTGAAGTTGTCGAGGTCCTTCTTGACGCCCATCGTGTCGGCGCCGATCTTCGCGCCCAGCGACTCCATCAGGCCCTCGGGCTCCCACGAGATCGTGACGTCGATCTTCGTGCGGTCGGCGCCGAGCGGCTCGAACTTCACCTCGCCCGAGGTGCCCTTGCCGTCCACGGAGCGCCAGGCGACGACGCGATCCGGCTCCTGCCGGACGATCTCCGCCTCCCACTCGTGCCGCTTGCCGCCGATCTCGGCGACCCAGCGCAGGTGGGCGTCGTCGATCTGCGTGACCGACTCGACGTTCTCCATGAACCTCGGGAACTCCTCGAACTGCGTCCACTGGTTGTACGCGGTCGAGACCGGAACGCCGACCTCGACGGATTCATGCACTTCGGCCATGTCGTGACCCCTTTCGGTTGCTTCTCATTCGCATACCCATGCTTCAAGCTGACCTAACACCCACCCGATACGTTCTCTTGTGATGCGTCGCATGACATTCGTCGCCGTGCTCGCCACGCTGGTGGTGGCGGCGCCGGCGAGCGCGTCGAACTGGCTCCAGCTCGGGCTCGTGGACACGAGCGAGGCGATCGGGAACACGCCGCGCTTCTCGAACACGATGCAGACGCTTCGCCCGCAGATCGTCCGCGTGACGCTCTTCTGGGGCGGCGTGCTCGGGGCCGCGCGCGAGCGGCCGAAGGACGGGACGAACCCCGAGGATCCCGCCTACGAGTGGGACCGGTACGACGCCGCCGTGCTGGCCGCGTCGTCGCGCGGCGTCAAGGTGATGTTCACGATCTTCGGCACCCCCTGGTGGGCGAACGGCGGCGAGCCGCAGAACAAGGCGCCGCAGAACTTCAACCGCCTGCGCGAGTTCGCGTTCGCCGCGGCGTTCCGCTACAGCGGCCGGTACCGGCGGCCGGACGGCGTGATCCTGCCGCGCGTCTCGCTCTGGACGGCCTGGAACGAGCCGAACCTGCCGCTCGGGCTGAAGCCGCAGTGGCGGAGGATCAACGGGCGCTGGGTGATCCAGTCGGCGCGCGACTACGCCCGGATCTGCAACTCGGTCTACGAGGGCGTCCACCTGACGATGCTCCTCGGCCAGAAGGTCGCCTGCGGCGTGACCTCGCCGCGCGGGAACAACGCGCCGGCGACGAAGCGGCCGTCCACCTCCCCGATCGGGTTCCTGCGGGCCGCGAAGGCCGCAGGGATGCGGACGATGGACGCCTACGCCCACCACCCCTACGCCGGCGATCCCAAGTACTCGCCGTCGAAGAAGCCGCGCAACTCGCGCGCGATCACGATGGCGAACATCGACAAGCTGATCGACGAGGTCACGATCCACTACGGCGAGAAGCCGATCTGGATCACCGAGTACGGCTACGAGACGAACCCGCCCGACTGGACGTTCGGCGTCTCCTGGGCGCGCCAGGCGCAGTACATGCGCGAGGCGTACACGATCGCGAGGCGGAACCCGCGGATCGACATGATGCTCTGGTTCCTGGTCCGGGACGAGGGGCGGGCGACCGGGTGGCAGTCGGGCCTGGTGTCGTCGGCCGGGCGCCGGAAGCCGGCGTTCTTCGAGTTCCAGCGGCTCGCGGCTGGCGTGCGGCGGCACCACCTCTCGATCCTGAAGCGGAAGCCGATGCTCGAGCGCGACACCTTCATCCGCCGGATCGTCGAGCACTCGAAGGCGGAGCAGTCGATGCGCGACTGGATCGCCTTGGCGCCGCATCTCGGCGGCTAGCGCCGGCGCCGCTTCGCTGAAAGTCTCACGACTTTCAGCGACTCTCTGGAGCCGGGCGCTGGCTTCGCCGGCGCGCGGCGGCGACGCGCAACGGCGCTTCCTTCTCCAGCAGTCGCCGCGGCGGAACGGGCACGGCCCGTTCCGCGGCGGATGTGGTTACGGGCCGACCTGGGTGCGTTCCACCGACCGCTCGACCTCCTGACCGCCCGTCGCCGTCAGCGAGACGACGAGGAGCCGGAAGAAGAGGCGCCGCAGGGTCAGGCGCCGGCCCGCACGGATGCGGAATCGGTTACGCCATCTCCCGCCTATGGCCGGAGGCGAGAGCGGTCATCTCGCCGACGTCGATCGAGCTCGCGGGAATCACGACCGCCCGCACGGTCGAGGCGGCCCTGAGGGTCGACGTGCGCATCCCGCCCTCGATCGACGCGCGCTCCCCGACGATCGCTCCCGGCCCGACCTCTGCGACGACCTCGCCGTCCACCTCCACGTCGAGCATGCCGTCGAGGATGAGGAAGATCGCCGTGCCGGGCTCGTCCTGCTCGACCAGCGTCTCACCCTTGGCGATCTCGCGGCGGGTCAGGGCCCTGGCTTCGGCCATGATGATCTGCGAGAGCTCGCGCTCGAGCTCGGTCTCGACGGCCGCGACGAGCGCCGGAGAGTCGTCTCCTCCCCAAGGCGTGTTCGGCCCGTAGGACTCGCGCCACCAGCGCTCGAAGTCGATCTCGCCGCTCTTCTCGACGAGGGTGCCGCTGTCGTCGTAGATCCAGTGGCGCGGGAAGGGCGAGGCGCCCGAGAGGCGGTGCTTGGACGTCCCGTCGGCGTAGATGATCAGCTGGAGCGTGGTCCAGGCCGAGGCCGAGGCGAGCTGGAAGAACGGCTTGCCGCTGACCCGGCGCGGGGCCGGCAGGCCCATCCGCCCGCCGGCGCTCTGGACGAACTTCACCCAGTCGGGCCCGATCTCGGGCTCCGCCTGCAGGAGCGGGTACTTGACGCCCGGAAAGGAGAGCGTCTTCGGGCCGACCTTCACGTGCGTCGTGCCGATGATCGCGCCGCCGGAGTAGCCGGCGTCCACGATCTTGCCGTCGTCGACGTCGATCCAGGCGCGCAGCTCGTTCGCCTCGCGAAAGCCGTTCCGGTCGCGCAGCGCCTCCAGCTCACCGCGCGCGAGGTGGTCGGGCGGCGGGTCGTCGTACGAGGTCATTCCGAGCTCGAACGGCAGCTTCGGCATCCCCTCGATCGCCTCGGAGGGGATCCATGTGACAGCCGTCACCGACTTCTCCACTCTCATTGCCGCCCTCCTCATCCGTGTTCAGACAATCCTTACCGACTTCGAGGATTCACCTCAAACGACCCGGGTATCCCTCCAGGTACATCGGCACACGATGAAAGCGAAGGGGGATACAAGCAGATGAGAAAGCTCCAGCTTCTCGGGGCCGCGGCGGCCGCGTCCGTGCTCACAGCGCTCGCCGCAGTGGCCGGATTGGCCGAGGCCCAGGCCGAGGTCGCCCCGACGAACACGACGCCGCCGTCGATCTCCGGGACGCCGCGCGACGGCGAGACCCTGACGGCGAGCGACGGCACCTGGACGGGCACCGATCCGATCGAGTACTCGTACCAGTGGCAGCGCTGCGACGGGAACGGGCTCAACTGCGCGAACCTCGCCGGCGCGACCGGCCGCACGTACGCGGTACAGACGTCGGACGTGAACAACCGTCTCCGCGTCGTGGTGACGGCGAAGAACGTCACCGGCTCGACGACGGCGAACTCGCAGCCGACGGCTGTCGTGACCCCGCCGGAGGGCGCCACCCGTCTGTCCGACGGCCGCTACTCGATCCCCGCGTCGAGCGTGCGGCTCCCGCACCGCCTCGTCATCTCTGGCGTCGAGTTCGTCCCGAGCGTCATCCGGTCGCGCGTCCCGTACACGGGCCGCTTCCGCGTGACCGACACGCGCGGCTACATCGTGCGTGACGCCATCGTCCTCGTGACCGGCGTCCCGCTCGGGTGGATCCAGGCACCCGCGGAGGTCCGCACGAACGTGGACGGCCTCGCGACGCTCCAGATCCAGCCGACCACGCGCCTCCGGCTCGTCCGGGGCGGCTCGATGGTCAAGTTCATCCGCGCTCGGAAGGAAGGCGACAACCTGCTCGCGGGCGTCTCGACGCGGCGCCTCGTCCGCGTCCGGACGGCGAAGCCGAGCTCCTAGCGGAACGACTGCCGCGCGGCGGCGGCGGGGGCTACTTCTCGCCCTCGTCGCCGCCTTGGCGGCGGCGGCGCCAGAACCAGAGTGCCCCGCCGGCGGCCGCGAGCGCCGAGACGATCGCGCCCTTGCTCGGGCGTCTCGAGCCCTCCTCGCGGATGGAGGCCTTCGCCTTCCGCTTCGCTGCGAGCTTGCCCAGCTCCCACGTCGCCCAGCCGAGGACGGCGTTTCGTCTGTTGACGATTCCCATGGCCCGAGCCTACAGCCCCGTGGCCGCGCGCTCCCTGCTCTTCATGCCGGTCGGGCAGGCGTTGGCGGATCGCTCGCCTAGGTGGTCGGCGAGGACGCCGTCCTCGTCGGCGCGGCGCTCCTCATCGCCGTCCCGTGCCTCGCCGTGCTGCCGCTGGACGGGGTCAGGGACGGACCTAGGCTGGCGCTGCCGCCCGCCTCCGCTTCGCCACGTGAATCGGTCGCCCCAGTGCCACCAGACCCGCTTCCTTGATCGCCTCCGAGAGGGTCGGATGGGCGGCCATGCCGTCCGCGATCGTCTCCACCGTCGACTCGGCGTCGAGCGCGACGACGCCGGCCTCGATCAGGTCGGTGACGTGCGGGCCGACCATGACGAGCCCGAGGAGCTCGCCGTACCGGCTCTCGTGGATCGACTTCACCCAGCCGACCGTCTCGTTCTGCATCACAGCGCGGGCGTTGGCGACCCAGGGGAACTGGCCGACCTCGACGTCGTCGCCGTACTGCTCGCGCGCCTCGGCCTCGGTGAGGCCGACGCTCGCGATCTCCGGATCCGTGTAGATCGGGCGCGGGACGCCGCGGTTGTCGACCACGGCCTCGTGGCCCATCGCGTTCTCGGCGGCGACCTCGCCCTCGCGGAAGGCGGTGTGGGCGAGCTGCCAGTAGCCGGCGCAGTCGCCGACCGCGTAGATGTGCTCGACGGTCGTCCGGCGGTGCTCGTCGGCGGCGATCCCGGTGCGGCGGTCGAGCTCGACGCCGATCTCCTCGAGGCCGAGGTTCTCGACCTGCGGCGCCCGCCCGACGGAGACGAGCATCAGGTCCGTCTCGACGGTCTCGCCCTCGCCGAAGTAGACGGTGAGCGCGGAGCCGGAGTCCTCGACCTTCGTGCACTGCTTCTCGAGGTGGAGGGCGATGTCGCGGCGCCCGAACTGCTTCGCGAGCTCCTTGGCTGCGTCGGCGTCCTCCTGTGGGATCAGGCTCGGCAGCATCTCGATGATCGTCACCTCGGAGCCGAACCGGCGGAAGATCGAGGCGAACTCGCAGCCGATGATCCCGCCGCCGAGGACGACCAGGCGGCGCGGGAGCTCCGTCTGGGACAAGAGGCCCGTGGAGTCGACGCAGCGCGGCGAGTCCAGGCCCTCGATCGGAGGCCGCATGGGGTAGCTGCCGGTGGCGACGATCGCGCTGCGGAAGGTGACGTCCTCCCCGCCCTCGACCGCGATCGTGTTCGCGTCCTTGAAGCGGCCGGTGCCCTTGACCCACTCGATGCCGTTCGCCTTGAAGAGCTGGGCGACACCGCCGGTCATCTGCTTGACGACGCCGTCCTTCCACTGGTTCGCGGTCGCGAAGTCGAGCTGCGGCTCGCCGACCTGGACGCCGAGCTTGGCGAAGGTCTCCTCGGCTTCCCTGATCGCGAAGGCCGTCTGCACCCAGGCCTTGGTCGGGATGCAGCCCACGCGGAGACAGGTGCCGCCGAGCTCCGGCTCCTTCTCGATGCAGACGGTCTTGGCTCCGAGCTGCGCGGCGCGGATCGCGGCCGTGTAGCCGCCCGGGCCGCCTCCCAGGACGGCAACGTCACATTCCATCGGTCTCTGCTCCTCGGTCGATTTCTCGGCTCGATCCTACTGGCGGCGGGCAGGGACGAGCCTCGCCGCTCGGGTGTCCCTTTCGGCCGGTCGGCCGGCGCGCCGCGGGCAGAGGATGACCGGGCGCGACCCGTCTCCGCCGCCAGAGGAACGAGTCGCCCCGGTCAATTCACTGTTTCGGCACGAACTCCATGGCGCCGCGAGCCGCGTCCGAGGGACAGTCCCTCGCACGCGAAGAGCGTCTCGGTCGGGCTAGAGGTCGAGCCGCATCGTCCAGGAGCCGTCGGTCTTGTCCGACTTCTCGAAGCCCTGGTGCTCGAACATGTGCATCGCGGGGCTGTCGTCCGCGACGGACAGGCTGAGCGCGCCGTACCCCTGCTCCCGCGCGACGGCGATCAGCTCGTCGAGCAGCTCCGAGCCGATCCCGCGGCCGCGCCGGCTCGGGACGACCGAGATCGCGACCTCCGGCGTCTGCTCGTCGACGAAACCGAAGCCGGGCTCGTCGTGCGAGAAGAGCCGGAACCAGGCCGCGCCGATCGGGAACCCCTCCTCGAGCGCGACGACCGCGGTGTCCCCGCGCCGCCCCCAGCCGGACACGTACCGCCAGAGCGACGTGTCCTCGACGGGGCCGGCCGAGCGCCAGTAGAACGCGTGGCGCAGCATGTCCTTGAGGAAGCGGACGTCCTGCGGGTTCCCGCGCCGGATCACGGCCGGAGCTCCTCGACGAGCTGGACCCGGTTCCCGTCCGGGTCGAAGACGTCGAGGATCCGCACCTCGCGGTGGAGCTCGAGCACGGTGCCGACCTCGATGTCCCGCCCGCGCAGCCGCTCCGCCTCAGCCTTCACGTCGTCCACGTCGACCGTCGCGACGCCGCCGTCCTCGGGCTCGCCCTCGGCCAGCGCGATCACCATGCCCCCGCGCTCGAGCTTCGCCCAGCGCCCGGGCTCGTCGTAGTACGTCTCCACGAAGCCCAGGTTGCCGGTGTACCAGCGGCGCGCGGCGTCGAGGTCCCGGACGCGGTACCAGACCCTCATCCGCCGATCCTAGAGCGCCAGCGCAGGTTCTTCGAGGGTCGAGCGGACGGTGCGGAGGAAGTCCGCCGCGTCCGCGCCGTCGACCGCGCGATGGTCGCACGTCAGGGTCAGACTCATCAGCGGCCGCAGGACGATCTCGCCGTCGCGGACGACCGGCTTCTCCTCGACGGCGCCGACCGCGAGGATCGCGACCTGCGGCGGGTTGAGCACGGCGACGAAATGCTCGACGCCGAACATCCCGAGGTTCGAGATCGTGAAGGTGCCGCCCTCGAGGTCGGACTGCTGCAGCTTCCCGCCTCTCGCGCGCTCGACCAGATCGACGCGGGCGGCGGCGATCTCCTGGATCGACAGACGCTCGGCGCCGCGGATCACCGGCACGACGAGACCGCGGTCGGTCGCGACCGCCATGCCCACGTTCGCCGTCGGGTGGATCCGGATCTCCTCGCCGGCAAACTCGGCATTCAACGGCCGGTGGCGCATGAGCGCAGAGGCGACGATCTTCGTCAGGACGTCCGAGATCGTCGGCTTCGGCCCGTCCTTCGCGAGGTCGACGAGCCGCTCACGCAGCTCGACCGACCGCGTCATCTCCGCCGACATCGAGATCTGGAAGACCGGCGCCTCCCACGCCTCGGTCAGGCGGCGCGCGATCGTCTTCCGGATCGAGGTGAGCGGGACGACCTCGACCTCGGCCGGAGCCGCAGGCGGCGCCGTCGGAGCCGCGGCCGGCGCCTCGGCGGGCGCAACTTCCGCGCGCTCGACGTCCTCGGCGACGATGCGCCCGTCCGGGCCCGTGCCGCGCACGCTCGCGAGGTCGACGCCCCGCTCTCGGGCGATCCTCCGGGCGAGCGGCGACGCCTTGACCCGGCCGTCGCGCTGCGGCTCGCGGAGCTCGGTCACCGGCCCCGGCGTGCCGGGAGCGGCGGCCGCCTCGGCGCCCTCCCGGCGCTCGGCGTCCCTCGCCGGCGCGCGAGATCCCTCTTCCTCCGGCGTCTCCTCCACCTCGACCGCGGGAACCTCCTCGCCCTCCTCGCCGATCACGGCGACCGTCTGTCCGACGGGGACTTCGCCCTCCTGGACGGCGATCTTCAGCAGGATTCCGGCGGCCTCGGCCTCGACCTCCTGCGTGACCTTCTCGGTGTCGAGCTCGTAGAGCGGCTCCCCCTTCTCGACCCGCTCGCCCTCCTGCTTCAGCCAGCGCACGACCACGCCGGACTCCATGCCCTGTCCCAGGCGCGGGAGCTTGACCTCAGTCGCCATCCGAGCGGGCCACCGTGCGCTGGACCGCCTCCACGACGTCACTGGCGTGGGGCACGACGAACTCCTCCATCACGGGCGCGAACGGGATCGGCGTGAACTTGGCGCCGACGCGCTCGATCGGCGCGTCGAGCCAGTCGAACGCCTGGTGCTGCACGACGGCCGCCACCTCCGCGCCGAAGCCCATCCGCGTGACTGCCTCGTGGGCGACGACGCAGCGGTTCGTCTTCTTCACGGACGCGACGATCGTCTCCTCGTCGAGCGGCTGCAGCGTGCGCGGGTCGACGACCTCGACCGAGACGCCCTGCTCCTCGAGCTGGCCCGCGGCAGTCAGCGCCTCGTGGGCGAGCCGGCCCGTGGCCACGACGGTCACGTCCTCCCCTTCGCGGAGCACCCGGGCCTGCCCGAGCGGGATCGGCTCGAGCTCGTCCGGCATCTCCTCCTTGAGCCCGTACAGCGTCCGATGCTCGAAGAAGATCACCGGGTTGTCCTCGTAGATCGCGCTGTAGAGCAGGCCGCGAACGTCGGTCGGGGTCGAGGCGAAGACGACCTTCAGGCCCGGGATGTGGACGAACCACGCCTCGAGCTGCTGAGCATGCTGCGCGCCGGGAGACCATCCGGCGCCGCCCTGGGTGCGGATGGTCAGCGGCACCTTCAGCTGCCCACCGGACATGTAGCGGTGCTTCGCGGCCTGGTTGACGACCTGCTCCGCCGAGAGCGTCAGGAAATCCTCGTACATGATCTCGACGACCGGGCGCATGCCCTGCATCGCGGCACCGATCCCGGCACCGACGATCCCCATCTCGGAGATCGGGGTGTTGCGGACTCGCTCGGGGCCGAACTCGTCGAGCAGGCCCTGCGTGACGCCCATCGAGCCGCCCATTTCGGCGATGTCCTCGCCCATGATGAAGACGTCCTCGTCGCGGCGCATCGCGGTCGCGAGCGCATCCCGCACGGCCTCTCTGTACGACAGCTCGGCCACTACGCGTAGACGTTCTTGAGCGCGTCCTCGGGCTTCGGGTCGGTGCCCGCCTTGGCGAACTCGACGCTCGCCTCGACGAGCTCGGTGACCTCGGCGTCGAGCTCCTCGAACTCGTCGTCGGAGAGGTCGAGCTCAGCGCGCAGCTTGTCGATCGGGTCCTCCGTCTCGCGGAGGCGCTGCTGGTCTTCCTTCGGGCGGTACACCTGCGGGTCGCCGATGTAGTGGCCGGTGAGGCGGTAGGTCTCGGCGACGAGGAAGACGGGCCCGCGGCCGGAGCGCGCGTGCTCGACGGCCTTGGCGGCCGCCTCGTAGACCTTGCCGACGTTCTGCCCGTCGACCTGCACCGACTCCATCCCGTAGGCCTCCGCCCGCTTCGTCATCTCCTCGATCGGCATGTGCTGTCTGGCCGGTGTCGATTCCGCCCAGTGGTTGTGCTCGCAGACGAACACGGCCGGGACGTTCCAGAGCTGCGCGAGATTCATGGCCTCGTGGAAGGTGCCGATGTTCGTCGCCCCGTCGCCGAAGAACGCGACCGCGACGCGCGGCTCGTCGCGGAACTTGAAGGCAAGCGCGGCGCCGACGATCGCCGGCAGGCCCCCGCCGACGACGGCGTTCGCGCCCAGGTTCCCGCGCTCGACGTCGTAGAGGTGCATCGAGCCGCCGTACCCGTGCGAGCAGCCCTCGAGCTTTCCGTACAGCTCGGCCATGAGCTCGTTCGGGTGCGTGCCCTTGGCGAGGGTGTGGCCGTGGGCGCGGTGCGTGGAGGCGATGACGTCGCCCTCCTCCAGCGCGCGGCAGACCCCGACGGCGACCGCCTCCTGGCCGATCGCGACGTGCAGAAAGCCCGGGAGCTCGCCCGCGCGGAAGCGCTCCTCGACCTTCTCCTCGAAGCGCCGGATGAGCAGCATCTCGCGGAAGAAATCGCGCAGCAGCTCGGGCGAGACCGCCCCCTTCCTCTCGACCTTGGCCACGAGCGCCAGTCTAGTTGCCGAAGTCCTGCCCACTAGACTCGTGGCGTGCGTGTCGCCGAGCAGTACCTGCAGCTCGAATCCCGTCTTCCGCCTGACTGGGTGGACGCCCGGTTCGTGCTGACCGTCGACGACGCGGGCCGGGCGGACCGGGCCGCGTCGCTCCTGACCGCGTTCGCACCGGGACGCGTCGGGAGCGAGGTTCGTTTTTCGGTTCCGCGGCGCGGGGGCCGGCTCGAGCAGGCGCGGCGCATGCTGGAGCGGATCGACCGCGAGGCGATCAGGGGGACGCTGGAGCTCGTCACCGCGTCCGAGGCGGCGCCGCAGGCCGTCGCGGCGCGCGTGGAATGGCCGCCGGCGGCCCAACAGTGGGATGCGGCGCTCGCGAACCTTCCGCAGGACTGGACCGACGTCTACGCCCAGGTCGAGCTGGCGTCAAGCGACTTCCTCGACCGCGGCGCGCTGCTGCTCGGGCCGGTGAACCCGTCCCGCCACGGGGGCGCCGTCTGCTACCGCTTCCGCGTCGGAAGCCACGGCTACGGCGCGGCGCCGGAGATGGCCCGCCGCTGCTTCGAACGGCTCGACGAGGAGGAGATCAGCGCGCGCGTCGAGATTCTCCACTCCCTGGCGGACACGAAGCTGGTGATGACCCAGGGCCCGGTCTGGTACCTGGAAGGCCGGTCGGTCTAGTGCCCGGCGACCCGGTCTCCTGGTTCATGATCGAGCCGGGCTGGAAGGTCGTCGCGGCCGACGGTAGCAACGCCGGCCGCGTCGAGGAGGTCGTCGGCGACCCGGGCAGCGACATCTTCAGCGGGATCGCGGTCTCGAGCGGGCTGCTCACCGGACTCGCATCGAAGGCCAGGTTCGTGCCGTCCGAGCGCGTGCGCTCGATCACCGAGGGGCGGGTCGAGCTCGACCTGCCGCCGGACGCGATCGACCTGCTCGAGGAGCACGCGCCGGCGCCGCCGCCCGAGGAAGTCCGACCCTAGGCCAACGGCACCGGCGCACTTCCGGCACGAATTCGTGCCCCACGCGTGCGCCGGCACTCGCTACGCTCGCCGCGGGGAGGAGGCCGGGTGCGCCTTCCCTAAGGGACCCCGGGCTCCAGCCGCCGCAGCCGCAGCATCGCGACGATCCCGAGCGCCGGCCCGGGAGCGAGGAAGGCGAACGCCCAACGCCAGCCGACCTCCTCCTCCAGGAAGGGCAGCAACCAGATCGTGGGCACCGTGAGCGCGAACCCGACCGCCATCTGGAGCCCGAGCGCGGTCCCGACGTAGGCCTGCTCGGCGAGCTCGGTCACGAGCGTCGAGAACTGCGCCGAGTCGGCCACGACCGTGAATCCCCAGACGAGCCCCAGGCCGAGGACAATCGCGGCGGGCGCGTCCGCCGCCAGCCCGATCAAGGCCGCGCACGAGGCGGACACCGCCATCATCGCCGCCGTGGTCTCCGGCCTCCCCCACCGGTCTCCGAGCACGCCGCCGAACCAGCACCCGGCCGCGCCGGCCCCGATCACCGCGAAGGTCGCGTACGCCGCGGCCCGCCCGTCCGCCGCCACCGCCGCGAAGAAGACGAGGAACCACGCCCACATCGCGTACAGCTCCCACATGTGCCCGAAGTAGCCGAGCGACGCGAGCCGGACGCCGCGGTTTCGGAGCACGAGGCCGGCCTGGCGGGGATCGAAGCGCGCGGACGGAAACGAGAACGGCCCCTCGGGCACGCGGAGGTACACGACCAGTCCGCCCGCGGCGGTCAGGGCCGAGGTCACCCAGACGACGAGGCGCCAGTCGAGCCCGCCGAGCCCGTTCACGAGGTGCGGTCCCGCAGAGCCGAGCGTGAGCGCGCCGACGACGATCCCGAGGGCCGTGCCCCTCCCGCGCCGGAACCAGGTCGACGCGAGCTTGAGCGCCGGCGGGTAGACCCCGGCGAGGAAGAACCCCGTCGCGAGGCGCGCGCCGATTCCGAGCAGCGGCCCGTCGGCCACGACGAGCACCAGGTTCGCGGCCGCTGCGCCCAGCGAGCCGACGAGGATCACGACCCGCGGCTGGAGGACGTCCGCGACGCTGAGCGCGCTTCCGGCGAGCGCACCGGCGACGAACCCGACCTGGACGGCGATCGTCAGCCACGCCGCCGCCGTGTTGCCCAGCTCCCACTCCTCGCGGAGCTGCGGGACGACGGCCGTCGCCGAGAACCAGGTCGTCATGGAGAGCACGAGGGCCGCCGCCAGCAGCCCCAGCGCCCTCAGAGCGGCTCGGTCCACACGA
>DASSSO010000153.1:0-11064 GCA_035776735.1 Gaiellaceae bacterium
CCAGTCGGGGCCGCGCCACCAGAGCAACAGCAGCAGGGCGAGGAGCCCCGACAGGACGATGGCGACTCGGACCAGGCGGTGCCGCGACGTGCTCATGCCGCCACCTGAACCCGCCCGAGCACCCGTTCGTAGACGGCGACCAGCCGCCGGCCGATCTCGTCCCAGGAGTAGCGCTCCTCGGCCAGCCTGCGGGCCGCGAGGCCGGCCTCGCAGCGGCTCGGCTCGTCCGCCAGCAGCCGAGCGATCGCGTCCGCGAGCGCGACCGGGTCGCCGGGCGGGACGCTGAGACCGGTCTCGGGGGTCATCACCTCCCGGTAGCCCTCGATGTCCGAGGCCACGACCGGGGTCGCGCAGGCGAAGGCGCGCGTCAGCACCATCCCGAAGCTCTCGCCGCCCAGTGACGGCGCGGCCATCGCCTTCGCGGAGAGCAGCTCCTCGGTCAGCCGCTCTTGCGGCAGGAAGCCGAGGATCTCGATGCCGTCGTGCGGCGTCCGGAGCTTCGCCATCAGCAGCCTGACGGCCAGCGGGTCGGCGCCGATCACGCGCAGCGTCGCGCCCGTCCGGCGCCGGATCTCCGGCCACGCGCGGAGCAGGATCGAGAGGCCCTTCCGCGCCTCCTGGCGCCCGACGAACAGGATGCGGTGCTCGCGGCCGGAGGGATCGGCCTGCGGCGGGATGAGGACGCCGTTCGGGATCACCTCGTAGTTGGCGGGTGCGTAGCCGTTCGCCGAGGCGCGGGACTGCTCGGAGACGGCGATCCGCGCGTCGATCCGGTCGAAGAGGAACCCCCAGATCGGCATCGCGAACCGGGCCCAAGTGAGCTCGCCGGACGCGTGGAAGGTCGCGACCACGGGGCACTTCGCCATCGCCAGCGTGGCGATGCAGAGCGTCGGGGTCAGCGGCTCGTGCAGGTGGAGCACGTCGAACCGCTCGCGCTCGAGCGCCTGCTTGATGCGCCGCACGGAGCGCGGCCCGAGGATGATGTTCGGCAGCGAACCGTTGGCCGGCACGATCGCGGAGCGGCCGACCGGGATCACGTCCGGCGGCGGCGGCCCGTCGCGGCCCTCGCGCGGGTGAAGCGCCCGGGTGAACTGGCCCGGAGGGTCGTTGCCCATGATCGTCCGGGTCTCGACGCCGAGCGACCGGAGCGCGTCTGCCTGAAGCTCCGCGTGCTCGACGACGGCGCCCCAGAAGGACCAGGAATACGGGACGACGATCCCGACCTTCACCGCCTGGACCCTACCCAGCTCTGCGGCGGCTGCGGCCGCGGCGCGGGAGGGACTGTCCCTCGGACCCGGCGCGCGCGGCCGTGTCTCGTGTGCCGAGAGTGCGCCGAGTTTCTCACGACGCGGCTCGTTCATCCGGTCGGTGCGAGGATGAGACAGCGGCGTGCCGGCGGAGGCTGTCCGCGACGGACGACCCAGCCGGTCGGATTGCCCTGGACCGGAGCGGCCGGAGGGTTTTGCTAGCGACCGAGCTCGTCGAGCTGCGCCTCCAGCGCCCGCACGCGGGCGCGGGCCGTCTCGAGCTGTCGCTCCAGCCTCCGTCGCCGGGCGAGCGTCGGGTCGGGCTTCGGCTTCGGCGGCGGCTTCGGTTTTGGCTTTGACTTGGGCTTCGGTTCAGGCTTCGGCTCGAGCCGGGCCCGCGCAGCGGGCCTCCGCCGCCGGCGTCCCGGCTCGGGGACGGCCGAGAGCAGCGGCCCGAACCCGGCCTGCTCGACATCCTCGCTCAAGATCCCTGCGGTCAGCGCCTTCGAGGCCTCTTTGTCGATCGAGGCGGCGCGCAGAGTCTGGGCGATCCGGGTCACCGTGGCGGGCGAGACCGTGCCGCGCTCCTCCAGTGCGTCTCGTGCCGCCTCCGTGAGCTCCTCGACGAGCCGCCGGTGCGCCGCCGCCGCCTCCCGCAGGCCGCTCGGATCCCGACCGCTGACGACGCCCCGCTGCGCCTTTCGCAGCTCGTCCCCGGCCTTCACGAGCGCCTTGACCTCCTGCGGCCGCCTCCTGGCCGCGTGGTTCACCGCCCACGCCGAGACGGACGGCTTGCGCAGCGCCTTGACCTCGTCGGCCGCCTCCTTCCTGCCCGCCTGACGCAGCTCCTTGGCGAGCGCGTCGCGCGCCTGCGTGAACTCCTCGAGCGGCAGGCCGTAGAGGTCGTTCCTCCTCATGCGCCTAGCTTGACTGAGCGGGACGCTAGGCTCGGCGGATGCCGACGACGGACGGGCTCGCGGAGCTCCACACCCACCTGGGCGGATCGGTCGCCTCCGACATCATGTGGACGCTCGCCCACGAGCAGGGGATCGCGCTCCCGGTGAAGGACTACTGGGAGTTCGACGAGCTCGTGACCGTCTCGGACCCGCGCGGCGTCCCCGACCTCACTGCGCTGGACCAGATCTACAAGTGGACCGAGCTGATCCAGTCGAGCCCGCTCGCCGTAGAGCGCTCGGTCCACGCCGCCATCGGCGGGGCCTACCGCTCGCAGGGGATCACGACGCTCGAGCTCCGCTTCAACCCGATGAAGCGCAACCGGGGCGGAGAGCGCGACCTCGACCACATCATCATGGCCGCGATCCGCGGGCTCGACCGCGCCAGCCTCGAGTACCCGCAGGTGCGCGCGGGCCTGATCCTGATGATGGACCGGACGTTCACCGAGCGGCAGAACGAGGTGATCGTCGAGAAGGCGATCCGCTACGCCCCGCGCGGGATCGTCGGCATCGACATCGCCGGCCCGCGCCCGGACGGCAACGGGCCCTACCCCTACCGCGACCTGCTGCCGCTCGTCGAGCAGGCCCGGAGGGCCGGGCTGGGGGTGACGATCCACGTCGGCGAGGAGGGCGGGGAGTTCGGGATCGCGGAGATCCGGGAGGTCGTCTCGACGCTCCGGCCCGACCGCATAGGCCACGGGATCCTCGCCGCCCAGGACTCCGAGCTGATGGTCGGGATCCGCGAAGCGGGGATCGTGCTCGAGATCTGCCCGAGCTCGAACCTGCTGACGAAGGCGCTCGAGAGCGAGGACGCCGTCCGCGACACCTTCCGCGCCTTCACCGAGAACGAGATCGCGTTCACGATCGCCACCGACGGCCCCGAGATGATGCGCACGCATCTCCGCGACGAGTTCGAGCTGCTGCTCAGGATCGGCGCGCTCGACGAGCAGCGGCTCGCGGAGGCGAACCGGCGCGGACACGAAGCGACCTTCGTGCCCGCCGCCGCTTCCTAGCTCCGCTCGATCGGCACGTCGACGAGGTTGCCCCACTCCGTCCAGGAGCCGTCGTAGTTGCGGACGTTCTCGTAGCCGAGCAGCTCTCTGAGGACGAACCACGTGTGGGCCGAGCGCTCACCGATCCGGCAGTACGCGATCACTTCGGTCTCCGGCGTCACGCCTTTCTTCGTGTAGATCTCGCGCAGCTCCTCGGCGCTCTTGAACGTTCCGTCGTCCTGGACCGCGGTCGCCCACGGAATCGACTGCGCCGACGGGATGTGCCCGCCGCGGCGCGCGCCCTCCTGCTCGTAGCCGGGCGGCGCGAGCAGCTCGCCCGAGTACTCGCCGGGCGAGCGGACGTCGACGAGCGCCCGCCCTGCGGCGTCGAGGTTCTCCAGCACCTGGTCGCGGTAGGTGCGGATGGACTCGTCCCGCTCCTTCGCCGAATACGAGCTGGGCTCGCGCGAGGGGACGTCGGTCGTGAGCTCCCGGCCCTCGTCGATCCACTTCTGCCGGCCCCCGTCGAGGATGCGCACGTCCTCGTGCCCGTAGATCTTCAGGTACCAGTACGCGTAGGCGGCGAACCAGTTGTTCTTGTCGCCGTAGAGGACGAGCGTCGTGCGGTTCGAGATGCCGAGCCGCTCCATCAGCCGCTCGAACGCGTCCTTCTCGACGAGGTCGCGCTCGATCGGGTCCTCGAGGTCGTCGCGCCAGTGCAGCTTCACCGCGCCGGGGATGTGGCCCTCCTCGTAGAGATCGGGCTCCTCGTCCACCTCGGCGACCACGAGGTCGTCGTCGTTCAGGTGCTCCGCCAGCCAGTCGGTCGTGACGAGCACCTGCTTGGCGTAGCCGTCGTTTGCCATTTGCGCCTCCCTCCCTCGGATCGATCCTCTCATGAGCAACGCCCGACCCCGCTGATAGCTTCCACGCGGCAGTGAGGCCGCTGGAGGGTCTGTCCGTCGTCGACCTGAGCCGCTACCTGCCGGGGCCGTTCGCGAGCCGCGAGCTGCTCGAGCTCGGTGCGCGGGTCGTCCGGCTGCTCCCGCCGGCAGGCGATCCGATGGAGCTGCTTGCGCCGGCCTGGCACGAGGTGCTGAACGCCGGCAAGGAGACCGTGCAGGTCGACCTGAAGGCGGACCCGGAGACGGGACGGGCGCTGTGCGCCGAGGCCGACGTCGTGCTCGAGAGCTTCCGGCCGGGTGTCGCGGACCGCCTGGGCGTGGGCCCAGGAGACCTGCCGGACTCGGTCGTCTACTGCTCGTTCACAGGCTTCGGGCTCGGCGGTCGCCACGAGAAACGTGCGGGCCACGACCTCAACTACCAGGGCTGGGCGGGGCTGCTGGCCGACACGGCGCCGGCGATGCCGCCGACCCAGATCGCGGACCTGGCCGGCGGAGCGCTCACCGCGGTGACCCGGATCCTCGCGGCGCTGCTCGAGCGGGAGCGGACGGGCCGCGGGGCGCACATCGTCGTCTCGCTGACGGACAGCGCCCACCGCCTCGTCTCCCACCGGCTCGGCGGCGAGCCGATCGAGCGGCTCCTGACCGGCGGCCTCGCCTGTTACCGGATCTACGAGACCTCGGACGGCCGCCACCTCACGGTGGGAGCGCTCGAGCCTGCGTTCTTCGCCCGCCTCTGCCAGCTGCTCGACCTCTCCCATGTCGTCGACCGCCACTTCGACCCCGAGGCGCAGGAGATGCTCGGTGACGCACTGGCGGAGCGGATCGCCTCCAGGCCGCTCGCGGACTGGCTCGAGCTCTTCGACGACGAGGACGTCTCCGTCGGCCCGGTGGCGACGCTCGAGGAGGCGGCGGCAGAGCTTCGATGACGGCGCGCGTGGCCCTCCTCTTCCTCTCGCTCGCCGCGGCCGGGGCAGCTGCGCTGACGCTGTCCCTCGCCAGCCCCGCGACCGTCCGGTCGCCGGTGCCCTGGGCGACGCTCGCGTTCTCGAAGTCCGAGGTGTCGGGCGGCGGTGTCTACGTCGCAGGCCGCGGCCGCACCCGGCTGGTCATCCCTGCCGCGACCGACCCGGCGTGGTCTCCGGACGGGCGCCGGCTGGCGTACCTCGCCCCGGGAGCGGACGGAGCCGCGGACGTCTTCGTCGCCGACGCGGACGGAACCAACCGCGGCCGTCTCACCACGACCGACCTCGACGAGACCTCGCCGACGTGGGCGCCCGACGGACGGCGGATCGCCGTCGAGCGGGCCGGGCGGATCGTCCTCGTCCGCGCGGACGGCCGCGAGCTCCGGTTGCTGGCACGAGGCGCGGAACCGGCCTGGTCGCCGGGCGGTCGGCGGATCGCGTTCTCGGCCGACGGCGACCTCTACGTGGTCCGTGCTGCAGGCGGACAGCCGCAGCGGCTGACGACCTCCCCGGCGTCCGAGAGCAGTCCGGCCTGGGCGCCCGACGGCCGCCGGCTCGCGTTCGTCTCCGACGAGACTGGGGCACCCGACATTCGCGTCCTCGACCTCCGCAGCGGAGCGATCGCGCAGCTCACGGCGGACCCCGCCGTCGACACCCAGCCGGCCTTCGCGGCGAACGGCCGCCGCGTGCTCTTCGTCAGCGATCGCGCGGGCGCCGAGCAAATCGTCGGCGTCCCGGCGACCGGCGGCACGCCCACTCCGGTCGCGCCGATGGAGCTTCCGGCCCACCCGGACGCCCGCCCCGTGTCCGACGCGTTCGAGCTGCTTCCCGACTTCGACCAGCAGCCGCCCCGCCACCTCGAGGTGCGACGGACGGGACGGCGCTTCCTCCTCTGGTTCACGTCGGCGGCGGACAACGTCGGCCTCGGGCCATTCATCGTCGACGGCCGCCGCACGAGGTCGGGCGCCATGCGGGCGTACCAGCGCGTCAGACTCCTCCGTGGGTCGTTCCGCACCTACCCGGAGATCGGCGTCTGGCGCTACAACGCCACGCCGGATCACTCGCACTGGCACCTCCTCGCGTTCCAGCGCTACGAGCTGCGCAAGGGGAACGGCTCAGTGCTCGTCCGAGACCGTAAGAGCGGCTTCTGCATCGGCGACCGCTACGGCGTCGCGCCCGGCCGGATCGCGAACAGGACGCCGCGCCCCGTCTTCCGCGGCTACTGCAACCTCTACCAGCCGACGGCCGCCCAGGTCGACGCGGGGACGTCGGTCGGCTACTCCGATCGATACCACTCGCGGCTCGACGGCCAGAACGTCGACCTGACGCGCGTGCCCGCCGGGCGCTACGTGCTCGTCAACCGGGCGAACCCGTCTGCCGAGATCCGCGAGCTCCGGTACGAGAACAACGCTGCCTCGGTGGCGGTCCGCGTGGCCTGGCCCAACGGCCGCCGCCGGCCGCCCGCAGTCAGGATCCTCGCGACCTGCCCGGACTCAGAGCGGTGCTAGGCCGAGTGCGGCCGGCAGTGCGAACAGGTCCGTGAGACGGTCCTCCGCGTCCGGGTAGAGCCCCTCGCGGTCGACCAGGAAGGCGTGCATCCCGAGGGCCCGCGCGCCCTCGAGGTCGTCCTCGGGCGAGTCGCCGACCATCGCCGCCTGCTCGGCCGGGACGCCGAGCCGGTCGAGCACAGCCTGGAAGATCGTCGGGTGCGGCTTCACCTTCCCGTGGACGCGCGAGGAGAGCGCGGCGTCCATGTGCAGGTTGTGGTGCGCGAGGAACTCGTCGACGTCGCGGCCCGTGTTCGAGACCAGGCCGAGCTTGAGGCCGCGCTCCCGAAGGTTCTCGAGCACCGGCGGGACGTCGTCGAACAGGTCGAAGTTGTGCGCGTGCTCCCAGGCCTTCGTCATCTCGACCGCCAAGTCGTACGCGCGATCGGAGTTCCCTCCCATCCCGCGGATGATCCGCTCGGTGAAGGCGATCCAGATCTCCTCGTCGTGGCGGAAGTCCGGGTGCTTGTGCAGCCCCTCCACCGCCTTCGCGCGCGCCTCTCTGTACAGGGACGGGTCGAGCTCGAGCCCGAAGCGCCGGCCCATGCGCTCGTAGCCCTCCGGCCCGAGGTCGGGCCCGGGCTTCGCCAGCGTGAAGTCGAGATCGAAGAGAACCGCGTGGATGTCCATGCCGTTACTGCGTCGGTGTTGGCCACCGGTAGGCGTCTGCCTGCCTGTTGGCCAGCGAGGGGAGCTTCTCGCGGACGTCGTCGAGCCGCCGGCGGTCGAGCTCGGCCGAGATCACGGTCTCCTCGTCCGGCGCGCACGCGACGACGATCCCCCACGGGTCGGCGATCAGCGAGCGCCCGTAGCTGAGCCGGCCCGGAAGCGTCTCGCCGATCTGGGCGGCGGCCGCGACGTAGTACTGGTTCTCGACCGCCCGCGCCCGGAGCAGCAGCTCCCAGTGGTCCCTGCCGGTGTAGAGCGTGAAGTGGGCCGGCACCGTGACCAGGTGGGCGCCCTCCAGCGCCAGGATCCGGTAGAGCTCCGGGAAGCGGACGTCGTAGCAGACCGTCAGCCCCGTCGGCCAGCCCTCGATCTCCAGAACCACCGGTTCGTCGCCCGGCTCCTCGGCGTCCGACTCCCGGTAGACGTGGCCGCCGACCTCGACGTCGAACAGGTGGATCTTCCGGTACAGGCCCGCGATCGCGCCCTCGGAGTCGAAGACGATGCTCGTGTTCGAGAGCTTCTCCCGGCCGTCCCGGTGCTCGGTGATCGAGCCGCCGACAAGGGTGATCCCGTGCCGGCTCGCCCACTCGGCCATCGCCCGGACGGACTCGCCCTCCTCGAGCGTCTCGGCGGCGGCATGCAGCACCTCGGAATTGCCGATCGCGTTCCACTTCTCCGGCAGGACGACCACGTCGGCGCCGGTCGCCGCCGCCTCGGCGACGAGCCGCTCGGCCTTCTCGATGTTCGCCGCCTTGTCGTCCCTGCTCGTCAGCTGGACGCAGGCGACTCGAAGCGTGTCCGACATCCGCTGGCAGGATAGCCCCGTCCTTGGAGGCGGTCGCACAATCGTCCGGGCGCGCCCGCGCCCTCCACGCACTGCGCAGCAGGGACTTCCGCCTGCTCTGGACCGGGCAGACGATCTCGCTCGTCGGCGACGGGGCCTTCCTCGTCGCCCTCGGCTGGAAGTCGTTCGAGCTGACGGGGTCGAGGAGCACGCTGGCGCTCGTCCTCCTCGGTCACGGCACGGCGATGCTCACGACGCTCCTCATCGGCGGCGCCCTCGCCGACAGGTATCCCCGCCGCACGCTGATGATCGTCTCCGACCTCGCGCGCTGCTCGGTCATGGTCGCCCTCATCGCCGTGGATGCGAGCGGGAACCTCGAGCTGTGGAGCCTGATCGCGCTCGCCGTCCTCTACGGGTTCGGCGACGGGTTCTTCTATCCGGCGTACGGCGGCATCGTCCCGCTGGTCGTCGACGAGCACCACCTCGCCTCGGCCAACGCGCTGACCGGCCTCTCGCGCCAGGCCGCCTTCGTCGTCGGCCCTGCGCTGGCCGGCGCGCTCTACGGCATTGCGGGCTCGTCGGCCGTCTTCACCCTGAATGCGACGAGCTTCGTCGTGGCGGCGGTGCTCATGTGGATGGCGCGCCCTCGGTCCTTCGAGCGGGACGAGCCCCAGGGAACGCTCAAGGAGATCGCCGACGGCCTCCGCTACGTGCTGGGCATCCCGTGGCTCTGGATCACGATCTTCCTCGCCTCGTTCATCCTGATGATCGCGATGGCGCCCTACACCGCGCTCCTGCCCGCGTTCGTCGAGGAGCAATTCAACCGCGGCGTCGGCTCCTACGGCACGCTCTTCACGCTCCAGTCGTTGGGGATGGCCGTCGGGAGCCTGGCGTTCGGCCAGACGAATCCGAGCCGGCGGCGGGTGATCATCATGTACCTGCTCTTCGCCGCGAACGACGTCTGCGTGATCGCCATGGCGCTGACGCACTCGTTCGAGCTGGCGTGCCTGTTCGTCGCCCTGCGCGGCGTCTGCATCGGCTACGGGATCGGTGTCTGGAGCACGCTGCTGATGCAGCAGGTGCCGTCGTCCAAGCTCGCGCGGGTGACGAGCCTCGACTTCTTCGGGTCCTTCGCGCTGGTTCCCGTCGGCTATGCGCTCACGGCCGCCGTCGCCGAGTCCTTCTCGCCCGCGACGCTGCTGCTCGTGGGCTTCGGGCTCTCGGCCGTGCTCTGGATCGCGCCGCTCGCCTCGAGGACGGTCCGGACCGCGGCATGAGGACGCCCGAGCAGATCCTCCGGGAGTCGAGGACGATCGCGCTCGTCGGCGCCTCGCCGAGCCCGCTGAAGCCGAGCCACGGCGTCATGCGCTACCTGCTCGCGCAGGGCTACGACGTCGTTCCCGTGCGCCCGCTCGACTGCGACGACGTCCTCGGCGTGCCCTGCGTGGCGACCCTGGCCGAGGTCGACAGGCCGATCGACCTCGTGGACGTCTTCCGCCGTCCCGAGCACACGCCGCAGCACGCGCGCGAGGCGGTCGAGGCCGGCGCGAAGGCGCTGTGGCTTCAGCTCGGCATCCGCTCGGAGGAGGCGCGCAGGATCGCGACGGAAGGAGGGCTCGACTACGTCGAGGACCTCTGCACCGCAGTCGTCCATCGGAACCTCGGCTAACCTGTGGCCTCTCGGGGTGTGGCGCAGCCTGGTAGCGCGCTCCGTTCGGGTCGGAGAGGTCCCCAGTTCAAATCTGGGCACCCCGATTAGCGCCTTGGCAGCTCGCGACGAAATCCTCGACTACGCCCGCGAGCTGCTCGACCTCGACAGCTTCCACGATTACGGCCCGATGGGCCTGCAGGTCGTCGGCGCCGAGGAGGTGACGAAGGTCGCGGCCGCCGTCTCCTCCTCGTTGGAGGCCTTCCGGCGGACGAAGGACGCCGGCGCCGAGCTGCTGATCGTCCATCACGGGCAGTACTGGGAGGGCGACCCTCGCATCGTCGACCTGGCGATGCGGCGCCGGCTGCAGGCGCTCTTCGAGGGGAACATCACCCTCGCCGCCTACCACCTCGCCCTCGACGCGCACCCGGAGATCGGGAACAACGTCATCGTCGCGCGCGAGCTCGGGATCGCCGACCCGCAGCGGTTCCTCGAGTGGGGCTTCGGCGGCCGGCTCGCGGAGCCGGCGAGCCTGGAGGAGCTCGCCCGCCGCCTCGAGGAGACGACCGGCCGGACGCCGCAGGTCTTCGACGGCGGCCCGGAGCGGATCGAGCGCGTCGCCGTCATCACCGGCGGCGGGGCGAAGCTCGTCCGCGAGGCCGCCTCCGGCGGGTACGACGCCTACGTCACCGGCGAGCCGGCGGAGCCCACGCTCCACCTCGCGCGCGAGCTGGGAATCCACTTCCTGGCCGGCGGTCACTACGCGACGGAGACCTTCGGCATCAAGGCGCTCGCCGAGAAGCTGGCGGGCCGTTTCTCCCTCGACTGGGAGTTCATCGACGTCCCCGTCCCGGTGTAAGCTGTGAGCGTGTCGACCAGGAGGCTGAGCGAGTGATGAGCCGCCCAGCCGACACGCGAGCTTTCGAGCCCGTCACGCCTTGCGGCGGCGGGCTTTTTTCGTGCCCTTACGCCTTGCGAGGAGGAGTCGCATGCCGAACCACCTGACGCCCGAGGAGCTGTCCAAGGAGATCGGAATGGACCGCGAGCAGGTCATCCGTCTCTGCGTTCAGGAGGGCGTCCCGATCTACCAGGGGAAGATCGACAAGACCCTCTTCGCCGCCCAGCTCCAGGCGGTGGGCGCCGGCGCTCCTGCGGACCGCCATCACTGAAAGTCTCACGACTTTCAGTGACCGTGTGAAGCCGGGCGCCGCTTTCGCGGCGCGCGGCGGACTAGCGCAGGGCGCTTCCTTGACCCTCGGCGGCAGCGGCGGGCTGTCCTTACTTCCGCCGGCCGCCTGCTGCGGCCTTCTTGCGCGTCCCGCTCGCGCTCTTCGCCTTCGAACGTGACTCGGTCGGC
>DASSSO010000203.1:0-2489 GCA_035776735.1 Gaiellaceae bacterium
TCGCTCGAGCGACGCCTCGAAGGCGCGGCGAGCGGTCGCGGCGCCCTGGTCGGCGTTCGCAAGCTTCGTCGTCACCCAGACCGAGTCCCGCTCGAGGCCGCTCGCCCGGATCGCCGCCCCGACGTCGACCTCGTTGCGGTAGACGGCCGCGGTGTCCACGTGCCGGTAGCCGACGGCGAGCGCCGCCTCGACGGCCGCCTGCGTCGACTTGCCGGGTGGGATCTGGAAGACGCCAAAGCCGAGCTGCGGGATCGCGCGGCCGTCGCCGAGGCTAACCGCGGGACGCGCAGACATAGATCCACGCTTCGACGCCGGTGGACGTGGACGACTCTCGCGATTCGAGGTGCCCTCGATCACAACGATGAGCTCGCAGGCGCGTGCGCGACCGCGATGTTGAAGTGCCCGGTACCGAGCACGGGCCAGAGACGAATCCAGAGCGGGAGGTACATCTCCATCCCCCGGGCCGAGGAGATGCTCCCGAGGTCGCGGATGCGCTCGGCGGGCCAGCCAAAGCTCTGAAGCAACTCGCGTACCTGCCCCTTGGCGCCCTCGTCCTCGCCACAGAGGAAGACGTCGTGCTCGCCGGGGACCTTGGACGGGTCGACCATCACCTCGCAGTTCATCGTGTTCAGCGCCTTCACCACCCGTGCCTGCGGAAAGGCGCGCTGGATCTGCTCGCCGAGCGAGTCGGTGTTGCAGACGAAGAGCGACGGCGGCAGCCCCTGCGAGGTATCGAGCGGATTGGCGACATCGACGAGCACCTTCCCCACCAGGTTCTGCTCGCCGGCCGCCTCGAGCATCGCGATCGAGGCCGCGCCGTTCGTCGCGTTCACGACGAGCTCGGCTTCGGCGGCCGCTTCCGCAGGCGTTGAGAGCCCGACCTCGGGGTGCGCCTCCTTCCAGACTGGAAAGGGCGGATTGCCGAGGTAGTCGAGCTCTGTCCGCGCCAATGTCTCCTCCGGATCCCGGGTTCCCACGACCACCTCGTGGCCCAACTCCGCGAGCTTCCCCGCGATCGCCTGTCCGACCATGCCTGTCCCAAGCACTGCGACCTTCATCGCGATCCTCCTTCGCTCGTGTCGTTTCCGAGGTCGACGGCGACCGGCAGCGCGGAGCGCCGCCAGCGGGTGAGGTCGCCGCCGTAGCTTCCTGCGTACTTGTCGTGGACGAGCGCCCGTGCGCGCTCGTCCTCGTCGGGGTCATCGACGATCCGCGCCCGCCCGGCGAAGACCTGGCCGCCGAGGTCGACCGTCACCCCCGGCGTCTTGCGCAGGTTCTTCACCCAGTCGGAGCGCTCGCGGCCGCCAGAGAGCAGGTAGAGCGTGTCTCCCTCGAGCGCGAACCAAATCTCGATCCGGTGCGGGCGCCCTGTGACCCGTCCCCGCGTCGTCAGGTAGCAGTAGGGCTCCGCGGCGAGCTGCGACGCGGCTCTCATCGCGCGGCGAGCTCCTGCATCGCGTCGAGCGTCGCCGCGAGCGAGGCGGCGGGGTCGTCACCTGCGGGGAAGGGCCAGAGGACGACCTCGTCGGCGCCCGCGTCCTCGAGCTCGCGCACCCGTGCGTGCACACCGGCCCTGTCGCCCCAGGCGACGACCGTGTCGAGCATCTCCTCTGTCCAGCCTCGCTCGTCGGCGGGCCGGGCGAGTCCCGCCCGCTCGAGCATCCCGAGGTAGGAGGGCGCCCGGGCCATGCCGCCGAAGGCGGTGTTGAGCCCGTCGAGCACGGCACTTGGTTCGCTCGCAAGCGCGGCGGGCACGGCGGCGACGATCCGCGGCACGGGCCGTCCCGCCTCCTCGGCTCCCTGCCGAGCGGCGGGAAGGACGACGGAGGCGAGGTAGAAGGCGGGCGCGAGCCAAGTCATGATCGCGTTGGCAAAACGGCCGGCGGCGCGGCACATCTCCTCCCCGAGCGTCCCGACGACGATCGGCACCGGCGCCCGTTCGGCGAGCCAGAGCGCGGCCTCGACCCGGTAGTGGCGGCCCGCGTGCGAGGCTCGCCCCTCATCAAACAAGGCACGCAGCACCGTGCCGTACTCGAACATTCGCTCGACCGGCGCCTCCCAGGGAAGGCCGAAGGTCTGCTCCATCATGCGCCGGTGGCCGGTGCCGATCCCGAGCTCGAAGCGCCCGCCCGAGGCGGCGGCAAGGGTGAGCGCCTGCTGGGCGAGGGTGAGCGGGTGGCGCGGCCAGGCGTAGGTGATCCCGGCGCCGAGCCGGATCCGCCTGGTGCGCCCGGCGGCGAGGGCAAGAACCGTGAGCGTGTCGAGCGCGAGCCCGCCCGGAAGCCAGACCCCGTGCAGGCCGCGCCGCTCGGCCTCGGCGATCGCCTGAAGCGAGCGCTCGATGTCCTGCGTCTCGCCGACGTAGAGGCTGAGCTTCATGCGCGGAGCTTCCCGATCGCCTCCCCGGCGAGCGCGACCTCCTCGGGCGTCCACAGCCCTCTCGTGAAGAACATGAGCCCGTCCAGGCCGGCGTCGAGGAGCGCCTGCGC
>DASSSO010000056.1:0-30803 GCA_035776735.1 Gaiellaceae bacterium
TCGCTGCTGGTCGCCGAAGGCGGCCAGACGCGGATCGCGCGCATCGACCCGCAGACCGGGCGGGGCACGACGGTTGCGCGGGTCGTCCAGCCGTACGGCATCGCCCTGACGCCGTCCGGCGTCCTCTACGCAACGTCCGAGAGCCGGGTGGTTCGAGTCGAGCCCGGCGGCTGGATGACCACGCTCGCCGACGCGGGGGAGGACGTCGGCCCGCTCGCCCTCGACGGGACGGGGAACCTCTTCTTCTCGACGGCGACTCGGATCTTCCGGATCGACGGCGGGACGGGGGCGGTGACGCCGTACGCCGGCACCGGCCTCCAGGGTGGCGGAGGCGACGGCGGGCCGGCGTTGCAGGCGGAGTTGTTCGCGCCGCACGGCCTGGTCATCGGCGCGGACGGCGCGCTGTACGTCGCAGACACCGGGAACAATCGTGTCCGTCGGATCGATCCGGTGACCCGCGTGATCACCGCTCTGTCGGCTGCGAACGGGCCGGTCGGCCTGGCCGTGGGGCCGGGCGGCACTCTCTACGTGGCGGAGCGCGAGGGCCTTCGCGTGTGGCGGGTCGATCCGTCGGGAGCGAGGATGGTCGTGGCCGGCACCGGTGTCCGCGGGAACACGGGGGACGGCGGCCCGGCGACCGCGGCGCGGCTCGACGAGCCGTTCGACGTCGTCCCGGCGGCGGACGGCGTGCTCTACGTCCTCCAGAGCGGTGCAGCCGGCGGCCTCCGCCGCATCGATGCGTCGGGGCGGATCAGCACGCTGCGGCGGCGCTAGACTCCTCTCACCGGGGTGCCGCGCGGGCGGCTGAGAACACACCCGTCGAACCTGATCCGGGTCATGCCGGCGAAGGGAGGTCTGTGCAGGTTCCACGTTGTCTGACGATCGCCGGGTCGGATTCCGGTGGCGGCGCCGGGATCCAGGCCGACCTGAAGGCGTTCGCGGCTGCCGGGTGCCACGGGACGAGCGCGATCGTGGCGCTGACGGCGCAGAACACGGTGGGCGTCACCGCGGTGCACGAAGCGCCGGCGGACTTCGTGCGCGAGCAGCTCGAGGCGGTCTTCTCGGACATCGGCGTCGACGCAGCGAAGACGGGGATGCTCTTCTCACGGGACCTGATCCGGACCGTGGCCGCGTATCTCGCCGACGTCCCCGTTCCCCTGGTCGTGGACCCGGTCATGGTCGCAAGCAGCGGCGCGTAGCTCCTGCAGGATGTCGCCGTCGAGGCCCTGGTGCGCGAGCTGTTCCCTCTCGCGACGGTCGTGACACCGAATTGGCACGAAGCACAGGCCCTCGCGAGCCACGTCCGAGGGACAGTCCCTCGCGAGCGGCGCGCGCTCGCGGAGGCGATCGTCGAGCTCGGCGCGCCCGCCGTGGTCGTCACCGGAGGGCACGGGCCCGACGCGGTCGACCACCTCTTCGACGGGGAGCGGCACGTCGAGATCCCCGTCGAGCGCCACGACGTCGCGGCCACGCACGGCGCGGGCTGCACGCACTCGGCGACCCTTGCGGCCCTGCTCGCCCGCGGCGCCTCGATCGAGGACGCGGCTCGCGGCGCCGCCCACGCGGCGGCGCAGGCGGTCGAGAACGGACTCGCCGACATCGGCGCGGGCGACGGCCCGGTCGACGTCCTGAACGTGAAGGAGCGCGATGGCGGTCTCGCCCGGGACGACGCTGCGCGAGCTGCGCGCGCGTAAGCCGCTTGTCCACCAGATCACGAACTACGTCGTCATGAACGAGACGGCGAACGCGACGCTCGCGCTCGGCGCGCTGCCCGTCATGGCCCACGCGCCGGAGGAGGTCGAGGAGATGGCGGCCGTCGCCGGCGCGCTCGTGCTCAACATCGGCACCCTCTCGAAGCACTGGATCGAGGCGATGCTGCTCGCCGGCAAGGCCACCCGCGCACCCATCGTCCTCGACCCGGTCGGCGCCGGCGCGACCCGCTTTCGCACCGAGACCGCGAAGCGCCTTCTCGACGAGCTCCGGATCACAGTCGTCCGCGGGAACGCCGCCGAGGTGGCGACCCTGGCCGGCCACGAGGCGGAGATCCGCGGCGTCGAGTCGATCGGCGCGCAGACCCCAGCCTCGGAGCTCGCCCGCGAGGCGGCCCGGACACTCGGCTGCGTCGTCTCCGTGACCGGCCCGACCGACCACGTCTCGGACGGGCAGCGCGTCCTCGCAGTCGAGAACGGCCACGAGCTGCTCGGAACCGTCTCCGGCACGGGCTGCATGTCCACGTCGGTCACCGCCTCCTTCCTCGCGGCCAAGCCGGCCGAGCCGCTGGAAGCCGCGGCGGAGGCGCTCGTCGCCTTTGGCGTCGCGGGGGAGGACGCCGCGCGCGACGCGAAAGGTCCCGGCACCTTCCACACGGGCCTCTACGACGCCCTCTACAACCTCGACCCGGATTCGCTCGACGCCAGGGCGAAGGTCGCCGAGTGAGGCTCCACGCGATCGTCGACGACCTCGACACGGCGCGCGTCGCCGCGGACGGAGGCGCCACGGTCATCCAGCTGCGCCTCAAGGACGTCTCGACGGAGGAGCGCGTCGAGCGGGGCCGGCCGTTCCGCGAGCTCTGCGACGAGACCGGCCTCACCTTCGTCGTGAACGACGACGTCGACGCTGCGCTCGAGCTCGGTGCCGACGGAGTGCATCTCGGCAGCGACGATCAGGGCGTGGAGCTCGCGATCCAGACCCAGCTCCTGCTCGGCCGCTCGGCCGCGACCGTCGAGGAGGCGGTCGACGCGGCGAAGCACGGCGCGTCCTACATCGGCGCCGGGCCCGTCTGGCCGACGCCGAGCAAGATGGACGCAGATCCGCCGATCGGGCTCGAGGGCCTGCGCGCCATCGCAGAGGCCGTGGCCATTCCGGTCGTGGCGATCGGGGGGATCGACGCCTCGAACGCGCGCGCGTGCATCGACGAGGGCGCGACAGGCGTCGCCGTGATTCGGGCCGCCCGCGACGCCGCGAGGCTCAGTGCGGCTCTCTGAGCTGGGCGAGCTCGGCTTCCTGGAGGAGCTGGAGCGGCGCGGCCTGGTGCAGGGCATCGAGCACGACGCCGCTCAGGTCGACGGCCTCGTCGTGACCCAGGACGCGCTCGTCGAGGGCGTGCACTTCCGGCTGGACTGGATCTCGTTCCGCGACCTCGGCTTCCGCGCGGCCGCCGTCAACCTCAGCGACCTCGCCGCCTCCGGTGCGACGCCGTCCGGTCTCGTGATCTCGATCGGCGCCACCCCGGACGACCGTGTCGAGGACATGGTCGAGCTCTACGAGGGGATCGGCGAAGCGGGCGTCCCCGTCATCGGCGGGGACACCACGCGCTCCGACACCCTGATCCTCTCGGTGACGGCGGTGGGCCGGTCCGACCGCGTTCCGGGTCGCGCCGGCGCCCGCCCCGGCGATCTGCTGGTCGTCACCGGTCCCCTCGGGGCGGCGAGCGTCGCCTATCGCGAGCAGCGCTACGTCCGTCCCCCGCTCCGCCTGGACGAAGGCCGGCGTCTCGCCCGAACGGCCCACGCCATGCTCGACATCTCGGACGGGATCGCCCGCGACGCCGGCCACCTCGCCCGCCGCTCCGGCGTTCGGTGCGTGGTCGAGCTCGACCGCGTGCCGCTCGCGCCGGGAGCGACGCTCGACGATCTCGGCTTCGGCGAGGACTTCGAGCTGCTCGCAGCCGTGCCCGAGCCCAGCTTCCAGGTTGTCGGCCGCTGCGAGGAGGGCGAAGGCGTCGAGCTCGCGCGCGCCGGCCGCACCTACGACCTGAACGGCTGGGACCACTTCCGCTCCTCCTGAATCCGCCTAGCGCCCGTCGGCGTACCGTGCTAACGGTTCCCCGTGGCCTCGTTCCTCCTGCGCCGTGCGGCCTGGATGGTCGTGATGTTCCTGGCCGTCACGGTCGTCACGTTCATCATCTTCTTCGTCATCCCCTCGGAGGACGACCAGGCGAGCCTCGGACGCGGCGGCGCCGAGGTGGACGTCCGCACGACAGTGCAGATCGACGGCCCGATCTACGAGGAGTACGCCGAGTTCCTCCGCAAGATCGTGACCCAGGGCTCGCTGGGCGATTCGTGGGTGCTCCGCGGCCAGGAGGTGAACGACATCCTGGTGCGCGCCGCGCCGGTCACGCTCTCCCTGGTCATCGGGGGCGCGCTGCTGTGGATGCTGATCGCGATCCCGACCGGCCTGCTGGCCGCCCTGCGCCCGCGAAGCGCGCTCAGCCGCGCGACCACGATCTTCGTCCTCGTCGGGATCTCCGCGCACCCGCTCTGGATGGGGCTGATGCTCTCGTACGTCGTCGGCGCCCGCCTCGGGCTCACGCCGACCGGCGGCTACTGCGAGGTCTTCAGCCCGGCAACCAACTGCGGCGGGCCGGCGCAGTGGGCGTACCACCTGCTCCTCCCGTGGTTCACCTTCGCGCTCATGTACGCGGCGATCTACACCCGGATGATCCGCGCGAGCACGCTCGAGACGCTGAACGAAGACTACGTCCGGACCGCCCGGGCGAAGGGGGCGCCGGAATGGCTCGTCGTCCGCTCGCACGTCCTGCGCAACGCGATGCTCCCCGTCGTGACCATGCTCGGGATGGACGTCGCCGTCTCGCTCGGCGCGACGCTGTTCGTGGAGACGGCGTACGGGTTGCCCGGGCTGGGCCGCCTCTTCGCCACGAGCCTCGCCCGGCGCGACTTCCCGGTGCTCCTCGGCATCACGATCTACACGACGATGGTCGTGATCGTCGTCAACTTCGTGATCGACGTCGCCTACGGCCTGATCGATCCGCGGGCCCGTGCCGACCGCCGCACGGAGGGAGCCCCGAGCCGCGAGGAGCGGGCCCGCACCGTCACGGAGTCGGCGACGCAGCCAGCCACGTAGCCCAGGCCCGCTGGTAGTGCGAGGGCGAGCGGGCGCCGACGACTGCGTCCCGAGCCTCGCCCCCCGCGAACAGGATCGCGGTGGGGAGCGCAAGCACCTCGTACCGGGATGCCGTGAGGGGGTTCTGGTCGACGTTCAGCTTCGCGAACCCGACGCGGCCGCCGGCCTCGTCCTCCAGCCGCTCGAGCACCGGCTCGAGCGCATGGCAGGGTCCGCACCAGGGCGCCCAGAAGTCGACCACGACGGGGCGGTCCGCCCGCAGGACCTCCTGGTCGAAGCTCGCGTCGGTGACCTCACGCACGGGTTGGAAGCCTACTCAGGCGCAGCGCCGGGACCTTCCAGATCGCCTCGAGGACGATCGACTTGCTCATTTTCGAGCCGCCCACCTCCCGGTCGACGAACACGATCGGCACCTCGACGACCCGGAAGCCGGCCCGCAGCGCGCGGTACGTCGTCTCGATCTGGAACGCGTAGCCCTTCGAGTCGATCGCGTCCAGGTCGATGGTCCCGAGGACGGCTCGGCGGTAGACCTTGAAGCCGCCGGTCAGGTCGCGGACGCGCAGGCCGAGCAGGATCTGAGCGTAGAGCGAGCCGCCGCGGGAGATCAGCCGCCGGAGCAGGCCCCAGTTCCGCGTCCCGCCGCCGTCGACATAACGCGAGCCGAGCACGACGTCCGCGTCCTGCGCCGCCGCGACGAGTCGCGGCAGGTCCGCCGGGTCGTGGGAGAAGTCGCAGTCCATCTCGGCGACGAGGTCCGCGCCGAGGTCGAGCGCCCGCCGGAAGCCGGCGAGGTACGCCGGGCCGAGGCCTTCCTTGCGCGCGCGGTGGAGCACCTCGACGTCGTCCCGCTCGGCCGCCAGACGGTCGGCGACCTCCCCGGTCCCGTCGGGGGAGTTGTCGTCGATGACGAGGATTCGGCCGTCCTCGGGCAGGAGCTCGCCGAGAGCCGAGACCATCGCTTCGAGGTTCTCGCGCTCGTTGTAGGTCGGCAGGCAGACGACCAGCACGTCCCTATGATCGTGACGTGGCGACCACTCTGCCCCGGAACGCGCAGGTGGCCGAGCAGTTCGACTTGCTCGCCGACCTGCTCGAGCTCGACGGCGAGGAGCAGTTCCGCGTGCTCGCCTACCGGCGTGCGGCCGAGCAGATCCGCGCGTCTGCAGGCCCGATCGCCGAACTTGCGCTCGAGGGCGAGGCCAAGAACCTGCCGGGGATCGGCAAGACGATCGAGTCGAAGATCGTCCAGATCGTCGAGACCGGCGAGATCGAGGCGCTGACGAAGCGCAAGGCCCGGATCCCAGCCGGCGTCGCCGAGTTCCTGCGGCTCCCGGCCCTCGGTCCGAAGACCGCGCGCAGGATCTGGCAGGAGCTCGGGATCACGACGATGGACGACCTCCGCAAGGCCGCGGAGGCCGAGCAGCTGCGCGCCCTGCCGGGACTCGGCGCGAAGACCGAGGAGCGGATCCTCCGCGCGCTCGCCGAGAAGCCGAGGGAGAAGCGGACGCTGCTGGCGCGGGCGCTGCCGGCCGTGCAGAGCGTCGTCGAGGTGCTGCGCGACCACCCGGCGAGCAACGAGGTCTCCGAGGCAGGCTCCGTCCGCCGCCGGACCGAGACGGTGAAGGACCTCGACATCATCGCGACCGCCTCCGACCCCGCCGCGCTGACGGAGTACCTCACGAAGCTGCGGTGGGTCGCCGAGGTGAAGGCGCACGGGAAGACGAAGGCGACGGTCGTCTCGCACGACGGGCTCGTCTTCGACCTGCGGGTCGTCCCGCCCGACGCCTACGGCAACCTCCTCCAGCACTTCACCGGCTCGAAGCGCCACAACGTCGAATTGCGCGAGGACGCCGTCAAGCGGGGACTGTCCGTCTCGGAGTACGGCGTCAAGGACGTCGAGAGCGGCGAGGTGTTCACGTCGAGGACCGAGGAGGAGCTCTACGAGCGGCTCGGCTACCAGTGGATCCCGCCGGAGCTGCGCGAAGGCGCGGGCGAGCTCGCGGCTGCACGGCGCGGAGAGCTCCCGAACCTGGTCGAGCTCCGCGATCTCCGCGGTGACCTGCACATGCACACGACGTGGTCGAACGACGGCAAGAACACGCTGGAGGAGATGGTGGAGGCGTCCAGAGCACGCGGCTACGACTACATCGCGATCACGGATCACGCCCACTACCTGCGCGACGGCGGGCTGCAGGCGCAGTGGGACGAGATCGCGGCCCTGAACGGCCGGCTCGCACGCTTCCGGATCCTCCGGGGCATCGAGGTCAGCATCCGGTCGGACGGATCGCTCGACACGCCCGACGACCTGCTCGCCGAGTGCGACTGGGTCGTGGCCTCGCTCCACTCGGCGTTCGAAAGGAGCCCCACGGAGCGGCTGCTCGCCGCGATGGAGAGCCCGCACGTCGACTGCATCGGCCACATGACGGCACGCAAGCTGAACCGCCGGGAGGGCGCGGACATCGACCTCGACAAGGCCATTGCGAAGGCGGTCGAGACCGGCACGTTCGTGGAGATCAACTCCCAGCCGGATCGGCTCGACCTCCGCGACACCCACGCGAAGGCGGCGGCCGAGGCGGGCGTCCGCATCGTCGTGAACACGGACAGCCACGAGGTCGGGGCGCTCGACTTCGCCGAGCTGGGGATCGCGCAGGCGCGGCGCGCCTGGCTGACGAAGGACCAGGTCGTCAACACGCGCACCTGGAAGCAGGTCGAGAAGCTGAAGAAATGAGGTTCAGGGCGGTCGTCTTCGACCTCTGGCAGACCCTCGTCCCGTGGCCGGTCGAGGGCGCGAAGCGGATGTACGAGGGCCTGGCGGCGCACTTCGGCGCCGAGCCGGACCGGTTTCGCGAGCTCTGGCTCCGCGGCCGCCGCGACCGCGAGCTCGGCCCCATGGAGCCCCACCTGCGCTTTCTCGCCGACGAGCTCGGCTTCGAGGGCGATCTCGGCGCGGCGGTGGCGCTCAGGCGCGACTGGACGCTCGAGCACCTCGTCCCGCGTCCGGACGCGGTGCCGACGCTCGAAGAGCTACGCCGGCGCGGTCACCGCCTGGGGATGATCAGCGCCTGCTCCGCGGAGGTGCCGGAAGTCTGGGACCGGACGCCGTTCGACGGCCTCTTCCACTCGACGGTCTTCTCCTGCTCGGTCGGCGTCAGCAAGCCGGATCCCCGGATCTACGGGATCGCGTGCGAGGAGCTGGACGTCGAGGCCGGCGACTGCCTGTTCGTCGGCGACGGCGCGAACGACGAGCTGCCGGGCGCCGAGCGGGCGGGGATGCGGGCGCTGCAGCTTCGCCCGCCGGGCGAGCCGCTCACCGAGGAAGGCGAGCGCTGGGACGGGCCGTTCGTCGAGCGCCTGTCAGACGTGCTCGACGAGGCGTGACTGGCTGCGGTGCTCGTCGAAGCTGAAGAGCGACAGGAAGTGCTCGGCGGCGGCGCGGTCGCCCGTGACGCGGACGGCCTTCGAGCGGATCGCCTCGCGAATCGGGAGCTGACCGGCGGCGATGGAGAAGAGTGTCGCCGGGTCGGTGTCGACCACGGTGTCGGCGTCGGGCGCCGCGCCGACCGCGACGACGAGCTCTTCGTCCTCGAACCGCGCCGTGACGGCGTCGTCGTCCACGCGGAGCACGAACACGTTGCCGGGCAGGCAGCCACCGGTGCACGTCGCCCGGACGGCGTTCACGAGCCAGCCGGACGGTAGCCGGGCGCCGACGGCCGGAGGGCCGAGCGATCGGGCGCCCCAGCGGCCGAGGGCGTAGAGCGGTTCGCGGAGCTCCTCGCCGTACGGCGTGAGCTCGTAGACGTTCGCCGCCGCCGGCGGAGGGAGCCGCCGCTTCTGGATCACGCCGGCCTCCTCGAGGTCGCGGAGCCGCCCCGCCAGGATGTTCGTCCCGATGCCGGGGAGGCCGGCGGCGAGGTCGGTGTACCGCTTCGGCCCGTCGAGCAGCTCGCGGACGATCAGCAGCGACCAGCGCTCGCCCACGAGCTCGAGCGCGTGTGCGACCGGGCAGTACTGCTCGTATCGCTTGGCCATGCGGGAAGTATAACCCGGACTCTTGCGTTTGAGAAGGAGATACTTGCAAAACGAAAGTAGATGCTGTAGCTTCGCAAGCCGTGGCTGTCGATTTCGAAGAACGCCGTTCGTCTTCTCAGCAAAGCAACCGAAAGGACGCACTGATGGTCGAAAAGACACAACGCAAGTGGCTGGCACTCGCACTGCTGGCCACGGTGCAGTTCATGGTCGTCCTCGACATCGCGATCGTGAACGTCGCTCTGCCCTCGATCCAGACCGACCTCGGCTTCTCGCAGGAGGACCTGCAGTGGGTGATCAGCGCCTACGCGCTCCTGTTCGGAGGCCTGCTCCTCCTCGGCGGCCGCGCCGCCGACCTGCTCGGGCGGCGCCGGATGTTCGTCGTCGGCACCGTCGTGTTCAGCGCCGCCTCGATGCTCTCGGGCCTCGCCTGGAGTGACGACGCGCTGATCGTCGCCCGGGCGCTCCAGGGGCTCGGCGCAGCGATCATCACGCCTGCCGCGCTCTCCATCCTCACCACGACCTTCACGGAGGGCCGTGAGCGCAACGCCGCTCTCGGCGTATGGGGTGGCGTCGGCGCCTTCGGCGCCGTCGCCGGCGTCCTCCTGGGCGGCATCCTCACCGACCTCCTGAGCTGGGAGTGGATCTTCTACATCAACGTCCCCGTCGGACTGGCGGCGCTCGCCCTGACCCCGCTCCTGCTCACCGAGAGCCGCGACGCGCACGTCAAGAGCTTCGACGCGGCCGGTGCGGCGCTCGTCACCGGCGGCCTCGTCACGCTCGTCTACGCCATCACCCAGGCCAACGACTACGGCTGGGGCTCGGTGGAGACGATCGGGCTCTTCGCCGCAGCCGGCGCGATGCTCGCGGCCTTCGTCGGCTGGGAGCTGCGGGCGAAGGAGCCGCTCGTGCCGTTCTCGATCTTCCGCGTGAAGACGCTCACGGCGGCGAACATCGCCGGGCTCATCCTCGGCACGGTGACATTCTCGATGTTCCTGATGCTCACGCTGTACATGCAGCAGGTACTCACCTACTCGCCGATGAAGACCGGTGTCGCGTATCTCGCGGTGGCCGGCACCGCGATCATCTGGTCGGGCGTGGCCGCCCAGCTCGTGAACCGGCTGGGAGTGAAGCCGGTGATCGTCGCCGGGATGACGCTCCTGACCGTCGGCCTCGTGTACTTCACTCAGGTCTCGGTCGGCGGGTCGTACGCCGGCGACCTCCTGCCCGGGTTCCTCGTGATCGCGGCCGGGCTCGGCTTCTCGTTCGTGCCGATCTCGATCGCGGCGCTTGCCGGCGTCAGGCCGTCCGAGGCCGGGCTCGCCTCCGGTCTCTTCAACACGTCACAGCAGATCGGCGGCGCGCTCGGCATCGCTGCGCTCTCTGCGATCGCCACGTCGACGACGAGCGACGGGGTCGCCTCCGGCACCGCCCTGCCGCAGGCGCTCACGGACGGTTTCGAGGCCGCGTTCGTCTGGGGCGCGATCGTCGCTGCCGCCGGGATCGTCATCTCGCTCGCCCTGATCCGCCGCAGCGAGCTCGAGGCTCCTGTCGAGGCGGGAGAGACGCCGGAGCCCGTCCTCGAGGCGGCCTAGAGGGTCCGCAGGAGATACAGGAGCTCACCGGGGCCGTCGACGACGACGTCGGCCTCGGTGAGCAGCCTGGGGTTCATCTCCCGCGAGCCGACCGCCACCTTCACGACGACGTCCAGCCCGGCTTCGTCGAGGCCGCGGAACGCGTCGAGGTCGGTCGTGTCGTCGCCGGCGTAGAGCGCGCGGTCGAGGCGGCGCTCGGCGAGCAGGGCGCGCACGGCCGTCCCCTTGTCCGCGTCGATGGGCGGCCGCACCTCCACGACCTTGCGGCCCCGCTGCACCGCGAGCCCCAGGCCCTCGGCGGTCTGCACGACCCGCTCGACGGCCTCCGCGGACTCCTCGTCCTCCACCTCGCGGTAGTGGAACGCGACCGTGACGCCGGCCTTTCGCTCCACCCGCCACGGCCAGTCCACCTCGTCGATGACCTGCTCGAGCTGCGGCGTGTACTCGGGAACCCCCGGATGGCTCTCCAGGCCGTGCACGCCGACGTACTCGACGCCGCCGAGGCCGACGATCGCACGCGCGTCGGCCGCAGGCCGGCCGCTGATGCACGCGACAAGCGCGTATCGGCCCGCGAGTCGCTCCACCTCCTGCCGTGTCTCGGCCGGGACCGCCGCGTCCTCGGGCCGGTCGACGATCGGCGCGAGCGTCCCGTCGACGTCGAGGAAGACCGCCGCCTTCTCGGGCTCGCTCCGGAATCGCACGAGGCGGACGGGGGCGTTCACCGGCGCGGACATTACGATAGGCCGGTGCGGCTGGTGCTCATCGGGCTCGCGGCCGGATTCTTCAGCGCGCTCTTCGGGGTCGGCGGCGGCATCGTCATCGTGCCGCTGCTCGTACTGCTGCTTCGCTACGACCAGCGGCTCGCCACGGGGACGTCGCTGGTGGCCATCGGCGTCATCGCCCTCGCCGGGACGATCCTCTACGCGCTGCGCGGCGAGGTCGACTACCGGTTCGCGGTGCTCGTCGGCCTTCCGGCGGCGGCCGGCGCGGTCCTCGGCGCCTCGCTGCAGCAGCGCGTCTCGGCGCGCTCGCTGAACCTCGCGTTCGCCGTACTGCTGGTCGTCGTCGGGATCGTGCTCCTCGTCTGATGCTGGAGATCGTCGCCGCAGTCGCCGTCGGCCTCCTGGCAGGCGTTATCGCCGGCTTCTTCGGCGTGGGCGGCGGGATCATCTTCGTCCCGACCTTCGCGCTCGTGCTCGGGCTGGGGCAGCTGGAGGCGGAGGCGACGTCCCTGGCCGCCATCCTGCCCACCGTGGTCGCAGGCGCCTGGCAGCAGCACCGGTACGGCAACGTCAGCTGGCTCAACGGCCTGTTCGTCGGCGCCGTCGGGATCATCGGCGTCGAGCTGGGGGTCCGCGCCGCCGTCTCCCTGGACGAGGACATGCTCCGCCGCCTGTTCGCCCTGCTGCTCTTCGGCGTGGCTGCGCATCTAGCCCTGAGCTCCCTTCGCTCCTAGGATCTGCGCATGGCGCGGCCGGAGGAGCTCTGGATCCCGCTCGTCGACGAGCCGATCGGGAGCATCGTCGCGCACATCCAGGAGGAGGATCCGGCGCTCGACGAGCTCGTCTCGTCGCCGCGGCGGCTTCTCGCGTTTCGCACCTTCGCCTACATCCGGGTCGGCCTCCTGCTCGGCGAGCTGCTCGTCGACAGCGACGTCGACGAGTACGACGGCTCGGAGAGCTGGGTCGAGAGGCTGCTCGCGGACCCGGCCCATCGCGAGGCCGTCGCGCGCGAGGTGCGTGCCGTCGCGGAGGAGCTCGCCTCCGACCCGGCGTACGACGCGGAGGACCCGCTCGGCCCGGACGAGGAAGCACGCCGCCGCTTCCGCGAGTTCGCGAGGCGGCGGCTCGAGGCGTAGCCGCCTAGTGGAACGCGATCTGCGTGAGCGCGAAGATCGCGACGAACCCGGCCAGCGTCACCGCGATCCGTAGCCTCGACGGCGCGTGGCTGTGCGCCTCCGGGAGCAGGTCCGAGGCCCCGATGTAGAGGAAGACCCCCGCGTAGAAGGCGAGGAGGTGGCCGAGCGTGTACTCGGACACGTCGACGGCCGCACCGACCGCGGCGCCGAACAGCGGCGCGACGGCGACGAGCGTGAGCCAGCGCAGGGCGACGCGCCTGGTCCCGCCCTGGCGGAGGACGAACGTCACCGCGTTGAGCCCGTCGGCGAAGTCGTGGGACATGACCGCGATCAGCACGAGGAGCCCGGTCGTCGTGTCGAGGCCGAACGCGAGCCCGATCCCGAGCCCGTCGGTGAACGTGTGAAACGCGAGCGCGGCGACCCCCATCGCGCCGACTCGGGAGTGGGCCCTGATCTCGTCCAGGTCATCCCGGTGATGGAGGACGAGGTACCGGTGGGCGACGAAGAAGAAGACGAAGCCGGCGCCGACGAGCGTCATGACGCGGTGCTCGTCGCCGACCGCCTCGAAAGCCTCGGGGATCAGGTCGAAGAGCGCGACGGCGACGACGATCCCGCCCGAGAGCGCGATCGCCGTTCGCAGCTCGCGATGGAGCCGGAGGGCGAGCGAGCCGCCAGCGAACGTGGAGACCACCGTCAGGCCGGCGAGTGGGATGGCGATCCAACTCATGCGTTGCGAGCGTACATGAGAATGAGAACCGGTATCATTCCGCGTCCGTGACCTGGTCGGAGCACGCGCAGAGCGCCCTTCGCGGCGCAGGCCTCAAGCCGGGCGGCGCGCGCAGCGCCGTCATCGACGTCCTCGGGGACCAGGAGTGCTGCCTGGCTGCGGGCGAGATCCACGACGAGGTGCGGAGGCGGCGCCCGGGGGTCGGTATCGCGAGCGTGTATCGCGCGCTCGAGACGCTGACCGAGCTCGGTCTCGTCCACCGGCTCGACCTGCGCCCCGGCGGCGCGCGCTACGAGGCGGCGCAGCCGAGCGGCGACCACCACCACCACCTCGTCTGCGGTGACTGCGGGAAGGTCGAGGCGTTCAGCGACGAGGGCCTCGAGCGCGCGATTCAGAGTGCCTCTCGGGGAGCCGCCTTCCGCATCGAGGAGCACGACGTCGTCCTCCGTGGACGCTGCGGCGCCTGCGTCGGCTGATGCCGGGGAGCGAATCGCCGCCCGATTGCGAATAATGTCCAGGGGTGGTCAGGCGCGCGACACTCCTGCTCGGCGCCGCCGCGGTCCTGGTACTGACGGGATCGGGCGGCGTGTCGTCCGCTGTCGGCGGCGGCACGTCGAGCGCGGAGGCGTTCGCGATCCAGGTCTCCGTTCCCGGCCGCGGCGGGTCGACCGGCGGTGCCCTCTCCGCCCCGCCGGACTCGGTCGGACTGGGCGGGTCGTTCGCCTACCCGGCGGACGGCTCGGTCGCCCAGGCTACGTCCATCGCCTCGAACGTCTCCGCCGACGGAGGCGTCTCGAGCGCGACCGTCGCGGTCTCGGGCCTCTCGCTGTTCGGCGGCGAGGTGACCGTCGGCTCGATCACGGTCAAGGCGGACGCGAAGGCTTCGGCCAAGGCGGCGTCAGGGGGCACGGTGGGCTCGTCCGTCACCGGCATGGTCGTCGCGGGCCAGGCGGTGGCGACGAATCCGAACAGCTCCGTGCCGCTCGGCGACTGGGGCACGGCGACCGTGCTCCGGCAATCGGGCTCGGCCTACCGGCTGAACAGCTCGCGCGGGTACAACGCCGGGGTCACGGCGCTGCAGATCCACCTGAACGCCGACCACGCCGGGCTCCCGGCGGGGACGGACATCGTGGTGGGCTACGCCGACGTCGCCGCCGAGGCGGCGCTGCCGCAGCGCCGCCCCGTGGCGCGCCCGGGCGACGACACGCAGCGCCGGATCAAGCCGAAGGTCAACAGGCCCGACAGGCGCGAGGCGGCCCGGCCGAAGGTTCCTCCGGTGCGGAACGTCCCCACGGATGTGATCCCGCGGCTGACGGCGAGCGGCCACGTCTTTCCGGTCTACGGCGCCGCGTCGTTCACGAACAGCTTCGCGGCTCCGCGCGGCGCCTATGTGGGCGGGTGGCACCACGGAGAGGACATCTTCGCCCCGCTCGGCGCCCCCGTCCTCGCGGTCGCGAACGGGATCGTGTACTCGGTCGGCTGGAACAAGGTCGGCGGCCTGCGCTTCTGGCTCCAGGATCTCGCCGGCAACGAGTTCTACTACGCCCACCTCTCGGCGTTCTCGCCGCTCGCGATCAACGGCGCGCAGGTCCGCGCCGGCGACGTCATCGGGTTCGTGGGCAACACCGGCGACGCGGAGCACACGCCGTACCACCTGCACTTCGAGATCCACCCGGTCTCGCTGCTCTACCGCGGCTACGACGGCAGCGCCGTGCCGCCCTACCCCTACCTGATGGCGTGGAAGCGGCTCACCGACCTGCCCTTCACGGCTGTGGCCGGCTGGGCGCCGCCGTTTGCGGACTCGAGCCGGGCGCCGAAGCCGGGCGCGATCCTGCTCCAGTCACGCGACATCTCGAGCGCGAGCGGCCTCGAGCCGGGCTCGTTGAGGCGCGCGCTGCGCGCCGAGGGAGCCGCCGGCGCCGACGGCTCGCTCGCAGGCATCACCGCGCGAGGGCGCGCGGGGCTGAAGACCCTCGCGAGAGCCCTCGGCGGCCCGAGCCCCTAGGCTGACTTGTTGTTCCCGCTCGAGCCGGGGCTCGAGCCGGAGCCCTCTTCGCCGCCGCCGAGCAGCTTGTTCGAGATCCACTCCCGCGTCTGCGGGCCGGTCATCGGGTTGAAGAGGATGCCGAGCGCGATGCCGGCGATCAGCAGGGTCGCGTTGCGGGTGCTGTGCTCCTTCTTCCCCTGCACGCGGTTCGCGGCCTTGCGCAGGTCGTCGATCGCCGTCTTCAGCTGGTCCTGGATCTCCTTGTCGGTGGCGACCCGGGTGGCGACGGCGGCCGTCGACCGCCCGCCGAGCAGCTCGTCGTAGATGTCCCGCGCCGCTGCGATCGCGTGCTTGACGTTCTCGCGGACCTCCTCGTCCTGGAGCGCCCGGGTGACGTACGGCTTCATGTCGGTAACTCGGTCTCGTGCCTTGGCCATTTGGGACGTTCGTCCTTTCATCTCGTTTGCTGGCCGGATACCCCCGCTGCAGAAGGCGCAAACTACGCCGGCAGCGCGGCCTTTCGCTCTGGCGATCCTACTCCGCTGGGCCTGCGGGAGGGCACCGCACCGTCCAGCGCGACGCCCAGCACCTCGTCGACATGCTCGGCGAGGACGAACTCCAGCCCCTTGCGCGTCTCCGCCGGGAGGTCCTCCAGGTCGGGCTCGTTCTCCTTCGGCAGGATCACCGTCCCCACACCGGCGCGCTGTGCAGCGAGCACCTTCTCACGCACGCCGCCGATCGGGAGCACCTGCCCGGTCAGCGTCACCTCGCCGGTCATCGCGACCTCCTCCGACACCGGGCGGCCGCTCACGAGTGAGACGATCGCCGTGACCATCGTGATCCCGGCCGAGGGCCCGTCCTTCGGGACAGCGCCCGCCGGTACGTGGACGTGGATGTCGTGGTCGCCGAACCACTCGGGCGCGAGCCCGAGCTGGTCCGCGTGCGAGCGCACCCACGAGAGCGCCGCCTCGGCCGACTCCTGCATCACCTCGCCGAGCTGGCCGGTGATCTTCAGCCTGCCCCGGCCGGGGTACGCGGTCGCCTCGATGAAGAGGACGTCGCCGCCCGTCGCCGTCACGGCCAGGCCGGTCGCGACGCCCGGGTCCTCCGTCCGCTTCCGGATCTCGCCCGCGAAGCGGCGCGGGCCGAGCCAGCTCCGCACGCGGCGCTCGTCGATCCGGGTCGTCCCCTTCGCCTTTCCCTCCGCCACGCGCCGCGCCGCCTTCCGGCAGAGCGCCGCGATCTGGCGCTCGAGGTTCCGGACGCCGGCCTCGCGCGTGTACTCGCGGATCACGGTGCGGAGCGCGCCGTCGCTCAACCGCACCTGCTCGGGCGTGAGGCCGTGCGCCTCGAGCTGCTTCGGGACGAGGTAGCGCTTGGCGATCCCCAGCTTCTCGTCCTCGGTGTAGCCGGAGAGGTGGATGACGTCCATCCGGTCGAGGAGCGGCGGCGGGATCGTCTCCACCTGGTTCGCGGTGCAGATGAAGAGCACCTTGGAGAGGTCGAATGGCAGGTCGAGGTAGTGGTCCCGGAAGCTGTGGTGCTGCTCCGGGTCGAGCACCTCCAGCATCGCGCTCGCCGGGTCGCCGCGGAAGTCCGCGCCCATCTTGTCGATCTCGTCGATCAGGAAGACCGGGTTGCGCGACTCGGCGTCGCGGAGCGCGCGGATGATCGTTCCGGGCATGGCCCCGATGTACGTACGCCGGTGCCCGCGGATCTCCGACTCGTCTCGGACGCCGCCGACGGAAATGCGCGTGAACTTGCGCCCGAGCGCGCGGGCGATCGACTGGCCGAGTGAGGTCTTGCCGACGCCGGGCGGGCCGACGAAGCAGAGGATCGACCCCGAGACGTCGCCGCGCAGCTTCGCCACGGCGAGGTACTCGATGATGCGGTCCTTGACCTTCTCCAGGTCGTAGTGGTCCTCGTCGAGGACCGTGCGGGCGTTCTCGAGGTCGAGGTTGTCCTCGGTCGTCTGCGCCCAGGGCAGCGAGAGGATCCAGTCGACGTAGGTGCGGATGACGCCGTACTCGGCGGCCGCCGGGGGCAGGCGCTCGAGCCGGCCGAGCTCGCGCTCGACCGCCTTGCGGATCTCGTCGGGGAGGTCGGCGGACTCGACGCGCTCGCGCAGCTCGCGCAGCTCGGCCTGCTCGGGGTCGCCCTCGCCGAGCTCCTCCTGGATCGCCTTCAGCTGCTGGCGGAGGAAGAACTCGCGCTGTCCCTTCTCCATCTCGGACTGGACCTGCGACTGGATCTTCGTCCCCAGCTCGAAGACCTCGAGCTCGCGGTTGAGGATCCGGGAGAGCTCGCGGAGCCGGACCTCGACGTTCGCCTGCTCGAGCAGCTGCTGCTTCTCGTCCGTCTTGAGCCGGAGCGTGGACGCGACGAGGTACGAGAGCGCGCTCGGGTCATCCACGTTCGCCGCGGCGAGCTCCAGCTCGGCCGGGAGGTAGGGGACGAGGCCGACGATCCGGCCGTAGAGCATCTGGACGTTGCGGGTCAGCGCCTCGAGCTCGGGCGTCTCGACGAGCACGTCGGCCACGGGCTCGAAGGAGCCGATGAGATACGGGTCGTCCTGGAGCCGGCTCTCGAGCCGGACGCGCTCGACGCCCTGGACGAGGATGCGGAGCGTCCCGTCCGGGACCTTGATCAGCTTGTGGACGATCGCCGCGGTGCCGACGTCGTAGAGGTCGTCCCAGCCGGGCTGCTCGACGTCGGGGTTCTTCACCGTGACGAGGGCCAGCAGCCGGTCCCTGGCGACGACGTCGTCGATCAGCTTGATCGAGCGCTCCTGGCCGATCGCGAGCGGGGTCGCCGAGTCGGGGAAGACGACGGTCTCCTTCAACGGGAGGACGGGCAGCGCCGACGGCAGCTCGACGTCGTCGGGCGCAGTCGCTTCGAGGGCGTCGAACTCGACGTCCGTCATGCGTCCCTCCTCACCTGGATCGGCACCGGCTTCGCCCGCGGCGCGGGCTTCGCGATCGGGATGACGACGCGGAGCAGGCCCTTGTCGTAGGTCGCCTCGGCGGCGGCGGGGTCGGCGTCGTCGGGGAGCTGGACGACCCGCTGGAACGGCCCGTACTCGATCTCCATCTGCTGGTAGGAGCGGCCTTCGCAGTCGGCGCGGCGGCGCTCGCCGGCGATGACGAGCGAGCCGTCGGCGGTCGTCACGTTCACGGACTCGGGGTCGACTCCGGAGATGTCGACGATCACGGTGAACGTGGCCGGATCCTCGGTCCGGTAGCAGTCCAGCTGGGGCCGGAAGCCCCTGCGCAGGCCGCCGAGCCGCGAGACCTGCCAGAGGTCCGCGAACAGCTCGTCGATCTCTTCCCTGAGGTCTCTCCTACGTGGCATTCGCGGCACCCATCGTAGCCTTGACAAGGGGTTCCGCCTTGCCTAACTTAGCGGCCACTAGCTTAGTGAGCACTAACGGTATCGGAGAAGGGGGCTCCTGATGGAGCAGTTCGCCCGCACGATGATTCGCTTTCGCTGGTTCGTCCTCGCCACGTGGCTCGTGGTCGTCGTCGTCTCCGGGATGGCGTCGGCCGGACTCACCGACCTGCTGACGAACCGCTTCGTCCTTCCGGGCGCCGAGAGCGAGAAGGCGGGCGACATCCTCAAGGATCAGTACGGCCAACGGCCTGAAGGGTCGTTCTCGGTCGTCGTCAAGGGCAAGCCGGGCTCGGCCCAGACGCTCCTCGAGCCGACGCGCGCCGCCGCCGCCCGCGCCGCAGGCGCGCTCGACACGGGCAAGGTGCAGGACGTCCGTCCGGTCGCGGGCGACGTCGTCGCGGCGACGATCGTCTCCCAGCTCCAGCCGGCCGACGCCAAGGGCTACACCGGCGCGATGCGCGAGGCGGCCGGCAAGATCCCCGGCGCCACCCTCTACGTCACGGGCCAGTCGGCGATCGAGCACGACCTCGAGCCCGTGCAGAACCGAGACCTCTTCGTGGGCGAGGTGCTGATCGCGATCCCGATCGCGCTCGTGATCCTCGTCTTCGTCTTCGGGACGCTCGCGTTCCTGCTCCCCTTCATGCTCGCGGCGGTCGCGATCCCGACGACGCTCGCGTTCGTCTGGATCTTCGCGAACTTCATGACGCTCTCGACCTACCTGACCAACATGGTCACGCTGATCGGGCTGGGGATCGCGATCGACTACTCGCTGCTGATGGTGCACCGCTACCGCGAGGAGCGGCGGGCGGGCAGGGCGAAGGAGGACGCCGTCGCGGTGACGATGAACACCGCGGGCCGCGCCGTGGTCTTCAGCGGAACCGCGGTCGCCATCGGCCTCGCGCTGATGCTCTTCATGCCGCTGCCGTTCATGCGTGGCTTCGGTCTCGCTGGGCTCCTGATCCCGCTCGTCTCCGTCGCCGCGGCGATCACACTGCTGCCGGTGCTCATGTACTGGCTCGAGGACCGGATGGACCGCGTCCGGCTGATCCCTAAGCGTGTGATCGAGCGGCGTGAGAACGCGGAGAGCAGCTTCTGGGCCCGCCTGGCGGACACGATCATGCGACGGCCCGTCGCCTTCGCCGCCGGAACCACCGCCGCCCTGATCCTGCTGGCCGCGCCGATCCTGGCGCTGCAGCTCGGCCCCGGCTCCAACGAGGGCATCCCGCAGGACCTGGAGGCGGTCCAGGGCCTGAACACGCTGAGCGAGGCTGTGGGCGCCGGCGCGCTCTCCCCGACCGACATCGTGATCGACACGGGCCGTGAGGGCGGCGCGACCGACCCGCAGGTGCAGGCGGGCGTCGAGCGGCTCGCGAGCCTGCTCCGCGGCGACTCGGAGGTCGCCGACGTGATCGCCGCGGGGCCGCAGGTCGTCGACGAGAGCGGCCGCTACCTCCACGTGCAGGCGATCGGCAAGCACGAGTACGGCCTGCCGGACTCGCAGGAGTTCGTCGAGCGGCTGCGTGACGTGATCATCCCGGCCGCGGCCTTCCCGGACGACGTCGAGGTGCTCGCCGGCGGCGGCCCGCCGTTCGGCGTCGACTTCCTCGACATCACGTACGGCGCCTTCCCCTGGCTCGTGCTCGCGGTGCTGCTCCTGACCTACGTCCTGCTCGTGCGCGCCTTCCGGTCGCTGGTCCTGCCCCTGAAGGCGATTACTCTCAACCTGCTCTCGATCGGCGCGGCCTACGGCATCCTCGTGCTCGCGTTCAAGCTGGGCTGGGGCGAGCCCCTCGGCCTGACGCAGTTCGACCAGATCGAGGGTTGGATCCCCGTCTTCCTGTTCGCGATGCTCTTCGGGCTCTCGATGGACTACGAGGTGTTCCTCGTCTCGCGCATGCGCGAGGAGTGGGACGCGACGAAGGACAACGAGGCGGCGGTCAGGCAGGGCCTGGCGAAGACCGGGCGGCTGGTCACGGCTGCGGGTCTGATCATGGTGGCAGCCTTCATGGGCTTCGTCGCCGGCTCGATCGTCGGGCTGCAGCAGTTCGGGCTCGGCCTGGCCGCGGCGATCCTGATCGACGTGACGATCATCCGCGCGCTGCTCGTGCCGAGCGCGATGAAGATCTTCGGGCGCTGGAACTGGTGGCTGCCGGAGGGCGCGGCGAAGATCTTCCGCGTCAAGCCCTCGCCGCTCGAGACCGCGTCGGCGCCGGCGCTCCGCCCGACCGGGAAGTAGCTAGCGGACGAACGCGATCAGGATCAGCAGCGCCCCGATCAGCAGCGGGACCCACGCCCAGCGCATGATGTTGAACGCTCGCTCCTCGCCCGGCCTCGGGCCGGGCTCGGGCGTGTAGGCGTCGACCGGGGGCGCCGGCTGGACGGGAAACTCGTCCTCGCCCTCCATGATCGGGATCGGCTCCTCCGCGTCGACGATGTGCTCGCGCTCGTTGTCGCTCACGGCGGCAGCCTAACCCTTACCATCGGCGTCCGATGAAGGGCGTCATCCTCGCCGGCGGCAGCGGGACCCGGCTCCACCCGCTCACGCGGATCACGAACAAGCACCTCCTGCCGATCTACGACCGGCCGATGGTCACGTACGCGATCGAGGCGCTTGTCTCCGCGGAGGTGCGCGAGCTGATGGTCGTCACCGGCGGGACGCACGCCGGGGAGTTCCTGCGCCTGCTCGGGAACGGCCACGAGTGGGGGATCGACCGGCTCTCGTACGCATATCAGGAGCGGGCCGGCGGGATCGCCGAGGCACTCGGCCTCGCCGAGCGGTTCGCCGGCGGCGACCCGATCGTCGTCATGCTCGCGGACAACGTCGTCGAGCGGTCGATCAAGCACGCGGTCGACAACTTCGAGACGCAGGGCAGGGGGGCTCGGATCCTGCTCGCCCGCGAGGACGACCCCGAGCATCTCCGTCACCTGGGTGTGCCGGAGCTCGACGGCGACCGGGTCGTCCGCATCCACGAGAAGCCCGAGGACCCGCCGAGCTCCTTCGCCGTCACCGGCATCTACTTCTACGAGCCGGCGGTGTTCGAGATCATCCCGCAGCTGGAGCCGTCGGGCCGCGGCGAGCTCGAGATCACCGACGTGAACAACTGGTTCATCGACCGCGGGACGATGGAGTACGACATCCTCGAGGGCTTCTGGGGCGACGCCGGCGAGTCGATCGACGCGTATTACGCCGTCAACGACTTCGTGCGAGCGAACGGCGCGAACAAGCCGTGATCCTGATCACCGGCGCCGGCGGCCAGCTCGGCGCGGCGCTGGCGGAGGCCTTCCCCGATGCGCGTGCCGTCACGCGGGTGGAATGGGACGTGGCCGAGCCGTACCCATTCGCCGAGCGTCCCGACCTCGTCCTGCACGCTGCCGCGTGGACGAAGGTCGACGACGCCGAGTCGGACCCGGACGGGGCCCGCAGGGCGAACGTGGAAGGCACACGCAACGTCGTCGAGCTCGGCGCGCCCGTCGTCTACTACTCGACCGACTACGTCTTCGACGGCACGAAGCGCGAGCCGTACGTCGAGAGCGACGTCCCGAACCCGCTCGGCGTGTACGGGCGGACGAAGCTCGAGGGAGAGCTGGAAATCCAGGCCGGCTGGATCGTGCGCTCGTCGTGGCTCTTCGGCTGGACGGGGCACAACTTCCTCCGGACGATGCTGCGCCTCGGCGCGGAGCGGGACGAGGTGTCGGTCGTGGACGACCAGCGCGGCTCGCCGACGTACGTCGGGCATCTGGCCGAGGCGACCGGCGAGCTTCTCGATCGGCCGTACGGCATGTACCACGTGGCCGCCGAGGGGGACTGCACGTGGGCGGACTTCGCGGAAGCGATCTTCGAGGAAGCCGGCCTTGCGTGCCGCGTGAACCGGATCACGGCGGCGGAGTACGGCCTGCCTGCGCTGCGCCCGGCCCACTCGGTGTTGCGGAGCGAGAAGGACGCCCCGCGCCTTCCCAACTGGCGGGAGGGGCTGCGCGCCTGCCTCGACCGCCTCGGCGCCTAGCGCCAGGCGGTCTCTTCGACCGGCGCCCGGTCGCGGAGCGGCTCCCACCAGTCGCGGTGGGCGGCGTACCACTCCACCGTCTCGCGGAGACCGTCCTCCCAGCCGATCCTCGGTTCCCAGCCGAGCTCCCGGCGCAGCTTCGAGGAGTCGAGGAGGTAGCGGCGGTCGTGGCCCGGGCGGTCGGGGACGATCGTCTTCAGCGACTCCGGCTTACCGGTGTGCTTCAGGACGAGGTCGGCGATGTCCTCGATGGACGCCTCGATCCCGGAGCCGACGTTGTACGTCTCCCCGACCTTGTCGGAGGCGAGCACGAGGTCGATCGCGCTGCAGTGGTCGCGGACGTGCAGCCACTCGCGCCTGTTCTGGGTCGACGCGTACATCGGAAGCGGCTTGTCGTCGAGCGCGTTGGTGACGAAGAGCGGGATCACCTTCTCGGGGAACTGGTACGGCCCGTAGTTGTTCGAGCAGTTGGTGATCGTGATCGGTAGACCGTAGGTCTCCTGGTAGGCGCGGACGGCGTGGTCGGCGCCGGCCTTGGAGGCGTTGTACGGCGTGCGCGGCTCGTACGGGGAGTCCTCGGTGAAGACCTCGTCCGTGTCGAGCGCGAGGTCTCCGTAGACCTCGCAGGTCGAGACGTGGTGGAAACGCTTGACCGTGCCGGCCTGGCGGGCGGCGTCGAGCAGCGTCTGCGTCCCGAGCACGTTCGTGCGGAAGAAACGGCCCGGGTCGACGACCGCGAGGCTGTTGTGGGACTCGGCGGCGAAGTTGACGACGACCTCGGTGCCCAGGTCCTCGAAGAGCCGCCGACCGAGGTCGGCGTCGCCGATGTCGCCCTCGACGAACGTGATCCGGTCCTCGACGTCCTCCAGGTTCGCCCGGTTTCCGGCGTAGGTGAGGAGGTCGAGGGCGATCACCTCGTCCTCCGGGTGGCGATCGAGCCAGTAGTGGACGAAGTTGGAGCCGATGAAGCCGGCCGCGCCGGTGACGAGGATCCGCATGCGCCGAAGCTTAGGCGGTTGCGGACCACGGACGACTGACCGATCGGGTCGTCCGCTCGGGACGGCCTCTACCGGCGTGCCGCCCGGACACGATGCCGGACGGGCGCGCGTGCGGGCCGAACAGGCACGCTTTCGGCACGAACGCCGTGGCCCTGCGGGCCACGGCCGAGGGACAGTCCCTCGCCCCACGCCCGGTTACGAGCAGCGTGCGCGCGCCTCGCGGATCTCGCGCCGGCTGCCCTGGATCTCCTCGGACCGGTCCAGGTGCGGGAGGGCCTCCTCGCAGCGGCCCTGCTCGACGAGCGCGCGGCCCAGGTTGTAGTTCGCGTACGCCTCGTAGAGCTCGCCGGAGCCCTCCAGCTTCGCCAGCGCCTGACGCGAGACTGCCTCCGCCTCCTCCCACCTGCCCTGCTCGAGGAGCGCCGTCGCCTGGTCGGTGAGCTGCTCGCCGCTGAGGTCCGAGGGTGCCGTGGTCGCGGTCGTCGCCGTCGTCGGCTCTTCCGTGGTCGCCGGCGACGTCGTCACAGTCTCCCGCACCGTGGTCGGCCGGCCCTGCTGCGTCGTGACCTGCGTCTGGACGACCGTCCGGGTCTGCGGCTCTTCGTCCTCACTCAGGATCGCCGCCATGGCCAGGCCTGCGCCCAGCGCGAGCAGGAGGACGAGCGCCGCCGCGACCCAAACCCACGGATTCGGACCTCGGCGTGCAGGCGACGGTGCCGGGGCCGCGTACGCGGGTTCCTCCTCGACGACTGGCGCCAGCTGCCTCGTCGTCCCGGCAGCGCGGGAGAGCGCGTCCCGCAGCGAGGCGACGAAGTCCGCGGCGCTCGGGAAGCGCTCGCCCGGCTCCTTCGCCAGCGCCCGGCGGAGCACGGGGTCGAGCTCGGGAGGCACGTCCCCGTGCTCGCTCGGGTACGGGATCGGCGCGTGAACATGAGCAGCCGCCTCGGCCGTGGGCGAGTCGGATGCGAACGGCCGCGTTCCGGTCAGCAGCTCGTACGCGACGACGCCGAGCGCGTACCGGTCGCTGGCCGGCGTCGCCCGCTCGCCTCTCGCCTGCTCGGGGGAGAGGTAGCCCGCCGTGCCGAGGACGGTGCCGGTCATCGTCATCGAGTCGAGGCCGACGGCGCTCGCGACGCCGTAGTCGCCGACCCGAACCTCGCCGCGACCGTCGAGCAGCAGGTTCCCGGGCTTGACGTCGCGGTGGACGATCCCTGCCGCATGCGCAGCGTCGAGCGCGCCCGCCGCCTGCCCGAGCCAGCGGAGGACGTCGGCCGGGTCCTGCGCGCCGGCGGCCCTCAGCCGGTTCTCGAGCGTGCCGCCGTCGAGGTACTCCATGACGATGTGCGGGCGTCCCTCCCACTCGCCGACGTCGAAGATCGTGACCGTGTTGGGGACGCCCGAGAGCCGCGCGGCCGCCAGCGCCTCACGCGTGAACCGCTCGCGAATCGCCTCGTCGCCCGCGTACCGCGCGGCGAGGACCTTGACGGCCACGGTCCGCCCGAGCTGCGTGTCGGTTGCGCGGTACACGTCGCCCATGCCGCCACTCGCGACGCGCTCGGCGTCGCGATAGCGCGGCGGGAGGATCGGTGCAGAGTCGGCCACGGCGAAGTCGTTTCCGCTGCAAGCGTCCCAGAAACGCGTGTTAGGAAACCGTACGAGCGGCACGAATCCAGCGGAAGGATGCGCTAGCCTCAGACAAGTTCCTGCGGAACCTCGGGGGCACTCGAATCGTCATGTCTCGCGGCCAGGTCCTGATAGCGGGCGTTCTCGCTGCCCTTCTCGCGGCGGGCGTCGGTGCGGCCTCGAGCCGTCGCGCGGCGCAGGCCGAGGCGGCCGCCCGACCCGGGGCGCCCGTCTTCGTGATCAACGGGCGCGGCTGGGGTCACGGGGTCGGGATGAGCCAGTGGGGCGCGCACGGCTTCGCGCGGCGGGGGCTCGACTACCGGCGGATCCTGGCGCACTACTACCGCGGTGCGACGATCGGCAGGGCGCCGGTCGCGAAGGTACGCGTGCTGCTGGCCGGCAGCAAGCCGACCCTGACGATCTCCTCGGAAGCGCCGTTTCGGGTCCGCGACGCGTCCGGCCGCACCAGGACGCTGGTCGGCACGCACGTGATCGGCCCGGGGCTCCGCGTGAAGACGAAGGGCGTGAAGAAGCGCGCCCAGCTCACGCCGCCCCTCGTGTTCCTGCCGGGCGAGGAGCCGCTTCGCCTCGGCCGGCGGTACCGCGGGACGATCCAGGTCGACAAGGTGGGCAAGCGCCTGCGGGCGATCAACCTCGTCGGGCTGGAGCAGTACCTGTACGGGGTCGTCCCGGCCGAGGTTCCCGACGACTGGGCGCCGGAGGTGCTCAAGGCCCAGGCGGTCGCCGCGCGCTCGTATGCCCTGGCGACGCGCAAGACCGGCGGCGCCTTCGACCTCTTCCCCGACGTGCGCAGCCAGGTCTACCGGGGCGTCGACGAGGAGGAGGAGTCCACCAACGCGGCCGTCGACGAGACTGCCGGCGAAGTGCTGATGTACGCCGGGCGCCTCGTGACGGCCTACTTCCACTCGACCTCCGGCGGGCGCACCGCGTCAGTCCAGGACGTGTGGGCCGGCTCCAAGCCGATCCCGTATCTCACCGGCGTCGACGACCCGTACGACTCGATCTCCCCGCACCACACGTGGGGGCCGGTCGTCGTCCCCGCGGCACGCATCCAGCGCGTCCTGAAGGCTCCCGGCCGCCTGCTCGACGTCAGGACGACGACGAACGGCTCCGCCCGCGCCGACAGCGTGATCGGGGTGGGCACCAACGGTGAGGCCTCGGCCAAGGCGAGCGACGTCCGCCGCGAGCTCGGGCTGCGCTCGACGTGGTTCCGGGTCGGCGTCCTCGCCCTTCCCCAGCCCGCGAAGCCGCACGTCTTCGGCGGAACCACGCGGCTGACGGGAACCGCGCGCGGCGTCTCGGGCTTCCGGTTCGAGCATCTCGGGCCGACCGGATGGCGCGTCGTCGCGACCCCGCAGGTCTCGAAGGACGGAACGTTCTCGGTCACCGTGCGCCCGACGGCGACCGCGCAGTACCGGCTCTCGCTCGGCGCCGCCCGGACCGGCGCGATTCGCCTCGGCGTGGCGCCCCGTGTGCGGCTGAACCCCGTCGCGGACCCCATGGAGCTCCGAGGGACGATGCGCCCGGTCGTCGTCGGAGCCGCCGTCGAGATCCAGCGGCTCAACGGCCGGAGCTGGGGAACCGTGGGCCGCGCGACCGTCGCCGAGGACGGCTCGTTCGCGGCGGCCGTGCACGTGCCGCCCGGGAGCTACCGCGCCCGCATCGCGAAGCCGGGCCGCGGCCTCGTCGCAGGCACGAGCCAGACGCTGGTGGTGAACGGATGAGACTGCTCCTCGCCGTCTGCGTGCTCGCGCTGGCCGTGCCCGGAGCCGCCGACGCCGCCCGCTTCGCCGTGGGCCTCGAGCCGGGCGCCGACCGCGCCGAGCTCGTCCAGGCGCTGGAGCGGCGGACGGGCGGCACCGTGACACCGCTCACACCGTTCGCGGTCGAGCTCGAGGCCGAGCGGGCGGCCCTTGCCGTCGGCGTCGCCGGCGTCGCGTACGTCGAGCGGCTCGACAACCGGGGCCGGCGCCTTGCGTTCGCCCCGGCCGACCCCCTCGCGGGGCGGCAGTGGCATCTCGGCGCCGTCCAGGCCTTCGACGCCTGGCCGCAGCGCCCCACGCTTCCGGGGATGCGCATCGCGGTCGTCGACTCCGGCGTCGACGCCGGGCACCCCGAGTTCGCCGGGAGGATTGCCGCTGCGAAGAGCTTTGTCGGCGGCTCGGCCCGGCGGGACCGCCACGGCCACGGCACGTTCGTCGCCGGCCTGATCGCGGGTGCGCTCAACAACGGCGAGGGGATCGCGGGGATGGCGTTCCCGGCGCAGCTGCTGGTCGCCAAGGTCGTGCGATCCGACGGCGTCGTCCCGCTGGAGGCCGAGGCGCGCGCGATCCGCTGGGCGGTCGACCAGCGCGCGCAGGTGATCAACCTCAGCCTTGGCGGCGTACGACATCCCGGCGACCCGGCCCGCGACGGCTACTCGCGGCTCGAGGCCGCCGCCGTCGAGTACGCAATCCGTAGAGGCGTGGTCGTCGTGGCCGCGGTCGGGAACGGCGACAACGCGCCGGAGTTGCCCTGGCGCTTCGCGAGCTACCCGGCGGCCCTGCCGCACGTCCTCGGCGTGAGCGCCTTCGCGCGGGACGGCACCGTGCCGATGTTCTCCAACCGGGACGCCGTCTACAACGACATCGCCGCGCCGGGCGACGAGCTTTTCTCCACGCTGCCGCGCGGGATGACCGCTCAGCGGCCGCTCTGCGAGCTCCAGGGGTACTCGGAGTGCGGCCCGCAGGAGTACAGACGCCCGCAGGGGACGTCGTTCGCCGCCGCGATCGTCTCGGCCGGAGCCGTGCTCGTGCGCGCCTCGTGGCCGAATCTCCACCGCGAGCAGATCGTCTCGCTGCTCCAGCGCACGGCCACCGACATGACCGCGGCGACCGGCTGCCGGCGCTGCGTGGAGGGCCGCGATCCGATCAGCGGGTGGGGGAGGCTCGACGTCGCCGCGGCCGTCTCGCACTCCGGCCGGCTGGCCGCGGTCGACTGGCGCGAGCCGAACGACGACTCGGGAGCGCGCTCCTTCCGCGTCCGGAAGCGGACGAAGGTGATCAACGCCTCGCTCGACTACTGGGACGACCCGAACGACGTCTACGCGATCCGGCTGCGGAGAGGCGCGCGGGTGGTCGCGACCCTCAGCCGGGCGACGGCGCCGATGAATCTCGTGCTCTGGCGGCCGGGGACGCCGCGCGTGAGCGACCGCCGCTCGCTGACCAACGTGGCCGCGCAGTCGGTCAGCTTCGGAAGAGTCAAGGTCGTGCGCTTCGGCGTGCAGCGCCGCATCCGGCGCGGCGGGCTCTACTACCTGCAGGTGGCGATGGCCGAGCCGGGCGCCGGCACCTACACCCTCCGCATCGTCAGGCGCTAGAGGAGCTCTTCCTCCGGCACCTCGCGGATCTGCCGTGCGGGGTTGCCGACCACCACGGCGCGCGGAGGCACGTCCCTCGTGACCACCGCGCCGGCCCCGACGAACGCCTCCTCGCCGACCTCGATCCCCGGCAGGAGGACGGCCGCGCCGCCGACGCGCGCCCCGCGGCGGATCGTCGGCCCCTTGCGGAGCGCGTGCCGCTTCTCCGTCCGGCCCATGAAGTTGTCGTTCGTGGTCACGACGCAGGGGGCGATGAAGACGTCCTCCTCGAGCGTCGAGTAGGCGGTCACGTATGCGTCCGCCTGGATCTTCGTGCGGTCACCGACCGTCGTGTCGTTCTCGACGAGCGAGCCGCGGCCGACGACGACGTCCTCCCCGAGCTCGCACCGCTCGCGCACGCAGCTCTGGTCGCCGATGATCGAGCGTGCGCCGATCCGCGTCCCGGCGAAGACGACGGCTCCGGTCGACACGATCGTCCCCTCGCCGAGCTCGAGCGGCGGTAGCTCCTCCCGCTTCGCGGTCGAGCGGGGCGAGAGCGCCGGCTGCTTGCCGAGCACGACGTGGTCGCCGATCCGGCACCCGTCGCCGATCACAGTCCCCGGGTAGATGACGGTGTGCTGTCCGACCGTGTAGTCGCTCAAGCGGGCGCGCGTTCCAGTGAATGCTGCAGCTGCTCGAGCACCCTGACGACGACCGCGCCTTCGCGTGCCGCCGCCAGCGGGTCGCCGTCGCCGGCGACGAGCGAGAGGAAGTGCCGGCACTCGAGCCGCAGCGGCTCGTCGTTCGGGATCTTCGGGATGTAGATGTCGCCCGTGCGGGTGCGCCACTCGCCGTAGCTCTCGGCCCGCTGCTCCGTGCCCTTGTCGTAGACCGTGATCTTGCGCTCGAGGTCCATGTCGTCGAAGACGGCCATCTTGTTCCGGCCGACGACGGTGATCTTGCGCATCTTGTGTGGGTCGAGCCAGGACAGGTGCATGTGCGCCACGACGCCGGACGGGAAGCGCAGGTAGCAGAAGACCACGTCCTCGACGCCTTCGTGGATATACGACTCGCCGCGGGCCACCACCTCGTTGGGCTCCTCGCCGATGAGATGCAAGATCACTGACAGATCGTGGACGCCGAGCGACCACAGTGCGTTCTCGTCCGTGCGGATCTGCCCCAGGTTCACCCGGTTGCCGTACAGGTAGAGCACGTCGCCGAGTTCGCCGCCGTCAATCAGCTCCTTGAGCTTTGCGACGGCCGGGTGGTAGAGCAGAAGATGGCCAGGGAGTAGTACGAGTCCCCGATCTTCGGCCAGCGAAACGAGCTCGTCAGCCTCCGCCGCGGAGAGCGCCGGAGGTTTCTCGACGAAGACGTGTTTCCCGGCTTCAAGTGCCTGGCGAGCTAGTTCGTAGTGCGTGATGACTGACGTGGCAATGACGACTGCCTGGAGGTTGTCGTCTTCCAGAAGGTCGTCGAACTGCTCCGTTGCCCGAGCATGCGGATAGCGGGCACCGAGCCGACGGAGCCGCTCGGGATGCATGTCGCAGATCCAGGTGAGTTCCGCGAGATCATCGAAATTCCGGGCAAGGTTCGGGCCCCACAAGTTGAGGCCGGTCACCCCGACGCGGATCACAGCGTCCAGACCTTGTCGGTGCGCCGCCCGTCGACACCGGTCGCATTCCTCAGGTCGACGACGACGTGCGCCCTGTCGACGAGATCGGCGTAGTCGACGTTGGAGTGGGCAGTGACGATCACGACGCAGTCGTAGGCGGCGGGGTCGAGCTCGACCGATTGGAGCCCGAAGTCGGGAAGCTCCGGGACGAACGTGTCGTGGTACGAGACGTCCGATCCGGCGGCCCGCAGCAGCTCGATCAGCTTGATCGCCGGGGACTCGCGCGTGTCGCCGATGTCGGCCTTGTACGCGACTCCGAGCACGAGCACCCTGGCGCCGCTGAGCGACTTCTGCCTGCCGTGGTTCAGCGCCTGCGAGACGAGCGAGCGGCAGTAGTAGGGCATGTTCTCGTTGACCTTGCCCGCGAGCTCGATGAACTCCGTCGAGAAGTCGTACTCCCGCGCCTTCCAGGTCAAGTAGAAGGGGTCGATCGGGATGCAGTGGCCGCCGAGGCCGGGCCCGGGCTGGAAGCTCATGAAGCCGAACGGTTTCGTGGCCGCGGCCTCGATCACCTCCCAGACGTCGATCTCCATGCGCTCGCAGAGCTGCGCGAGCTCGTTCACGAGCGCGATGTTGACCGAGCGGAAGATGTTCTCCAGGAGCTTCGTCAGCTCCGCCGCCTCCGGCGTCGAGACCCGGTGGACGCTGTCGACGGCGCCCTCATAGAGCCGCGCCGCCCGCTCGGTGCACTCGGGCGTGATC
>DASSSO010000078.1:0-8629 GCA_035776735.1 Gaiellaceae bacterium
TGCGGCGGATTCTTCCGTCCCATGGGCCAGATGAGCCTATTAGGCCCGTCGGAGGTCGCAGTTGCGAGGATGCGCAGGTGGATTACGAAACGCCCGGCTGGTGCCGGAACCTGATCGAGGCCGGGCGGCTCCGGCCCGACGAGGAGGTGCTCGTGCTCGTGGACGAGCCGCTCGTCGAGCAGGGATCACAGCTTGCGACCGCGGTCCGGGAGGCCGGCGGCAGGCCGACGCTCGAGCTCTGGGCGGGGAAGCGCCCGATGCGGAACGCGCCGCCGGCGGTGCTCGCCGCCGCGAAGCGTGCGACGCTCGCCTACTTCGTCACCGAGCGGCCGCATGCCGAGGAGTCCGAGGCCCGGTCACAGCTCGCCGCGACAGTGTTCGGTCACGGCGGACGAGAGATCTACCTCAGCTTCGTCACGCCGGAGCTGCTCGCCGGCGAGCTCTCGCAGCCGGCTCCCGAGCTGGCCGAGCCGGCGCGCCGGCTACTCGAGCAGCTCGAGGGCTCGGAGCGAATCCGGGTCCGCGGCCGGGCCGGCACCGACCTGACGCTGACTGTGACCGGCCGTCCGTGGAAGACCGACGCGCTGCCGCTCGAGGACGGCGACTTCGCCAACTATCCCGGCGGCGAGGTCTTCGTGGCGCCGCTGAAGGACGGCGCCGAGGGCGTCCTCGTCGCCGACCTGACCGTCCCGTACACGGTGGAGGGGCTCGTCGACCGGCCGGTGACGCTCCGGTTCGAGGGTGGCCGGGTGGTCGAGATCTCGGGCGGCCGCGCGGCCCAGATGCTCCGCGAGCTGGTCGCGGACGCCGGGACCGGAGCGGACGTGATCGCCGAGCTCGGGATCGGGCTCAACCCGGCGGTCGAGCCGCGCGGACACGTCCTGCTCGACGAGAAGGCGGCCCGCACCGCCCATGTCGCGATCGGCAACAACTCCGGCGCCGCGTTCGGCGGCGACAACGACGCCGCGATCCACGTCGATTGCATCTTCTCGGAGCCGGAGCTCGAGGTGGACGGGCGCCGCATCGATCTTTCGAGGAGCGTGTCCTAGGGGACGACCTCGAAACCCTGCCGCACGAAGTCCCGGTCGAACGTGAACGCGGTCCCGATTCGCAGACGGCGCATGACCTCGACGCTCACCCTGTCCACGAGCGAGATCTCGGGCGCCGCGAGGAACGCCGACAGGGCGAGCTCGTGGACCTCCCGATCAACCCAGGCGATCTCCACCGGCCGGAGCAACCGCGTGTGGAGGTCACGAACCGCAACTCGACCGAGTCGACGGTCGACCAGCGCCGTGACCTCGACGACGACATAGTTCGGCGTCACGAGCCGCTCGGAGCCGAGCTGGTCGAGAACGGCCACCGCCGCCTCGTGGTTCTCGTCGCTCTGGCTGAGCAGCGCGAAGAACGCAGAGGTGTCGACTAGCGTCGCCAGTCCTCGTACGCGTCCGCGAGATAGTCGTCGTGCCTGACCGAGACATCCGTCGCGTCGTCGACGTCGCGGTACTTCCCGACCACGGAAAGCGCAAGCGCCCAATCGGCTGAGCGCTGCCGATCGGCGAGGGCGCGGTCGACCGCCTCACGGATGAGGGCCGCGACGGAGACGCCGCGTTCGGCCGAGGCCTCTCGCAGAAGGGTCATCTGCTCTTCCGTGAGCTGAATCTGGGTTCGCACCATGCCCTCATGATAACTCGGGATGCTGATCTGATTACACGGAGGCGATCACCGCCGATCCCGCGACGAGGCAGCGCGCCGCGCCGCCGACCGAGTACTGCTCCAGCATCAGGTTGGCGGTGACAACCGCACCCGCCGCCGACCGGTAGACGAGCGTCGCGATCGCGTCGTCGTCGTCCGCGCCGACGAAGTCGAAGCCGTCGATCGTGTCCAGGTCGTCGTCCTCGTCGTAGGCGACAGAGTCGGGCGTCGCGCTCGCGACGACCGCCGCGCGCGCCCGCGCGTTGTTCGCCGCCGACGACGCCTCCAATGAGAGATCACCGCCGGCGCTGCACGCGCCCTTGAGGATCAGTCCGCCGACGTCGGCAATCTGCGTCTCGGCCGTCCCGGCCGGGACGTCGAAGCCGATCCGGACCGCGGATGGACCGGGCGGGCCGGGCGCGCCGGCCGGCCCTTGCGCTCCCGCCTGGCCCTGCGGCCCGGCCTGCCCCCGCGGCCCGGAGAGCCCCGGCGGTCCAGCGAACCCGCGCGGCCCGCGAAGGCCTCGCGGACCGCGGATCACCTTCACCTTCGCCTTCGGCTTCTTCGGCTTTGCCTCCGGGCCCGCGCTCGCTGCCGAGCCCAGTCCTGCGGCCAGCGCTGCGACCCCGACGGCCGCGACCGCTGCCGCAGCGCCAATCCGGCGTCCCATTCCTGCCTCCTCGGTCGAGTTTCGTGAATGGGACCGGTCTAGCCGCGCAGTCCGGGAACGACCAGTGCCGCGAGCCGTCTCTTCACGCTTTTGGAGCAGGTACGACCCAGATGGCCGCGGGTACCATGCGACGGTGAGTCAGCTCACGCCCGAACAGGAGGCGGAGCTCCGGCCATACGAGCCTTATGACCGCGGACCGGTCAGGCACGAGCCTCGCTTCCGGATTCTCCGCAAGCTCGCGACGCCGTTCATCGCGCTCGGCCTGCTGCTCTGGAAGGCCAAGTTCGTCTTCGTCGCGATCTTCAAGTTCAAGATCTTCACGACCTCTGCGTCGATGCTCGTCTCCGTGGGCGCCTACGCGCTTTTCTGGGGCTGGAAGTTCGCCGTCGGCCTGGTCTTGCTGCTCTTCGTCCACGAGCTCGGGCATTACCTGGAGGCGAGGCGGCAGGGCCTGAACGTGAGCGCGCCGATGTTCATCCCGTTCCTCGGCGCCGCCATCCTGCTCCGCGAGAACCCGCAGAACGCCTGGCGGGAGGCGCTGGTCGCCTTCGGCGGGCCGATCGTGGGCACGCTCGGTGCCGCGGTCGTGTGGTTCGTGGGCGAGCAGCAGAACTCGGAGTTCCTGCTCGCGCTCGCCTTCACCGGCTTCTTCCTCAACCTCTTCAACCTGCTCCCGGTCGTGCCGCTCGACGGCGGGCGGATTGCCGCCGCGATCCATCCGGCCATCTGGCTGGTCGGGTTCGTGGCGCTCGTGGGGCTGCTCTTCCTGGCACCGAACCCGCTGCTGATCATCATCGTCGTCATCGTCGGGTTCGAGCTCTACCGGCGCTGGCAGGAGCGCGGCACCCCACAGGCCCACGCCTACTACGAGATCAAGCCGTGGCAGCGCGTCGCCTCGGCCGTCGGCTACTTCGCGCTCGCCGCCCTCCTCGTGCTGGGGATGGACGCGAGCTACGTCGAGCGCGACATTTAGAGGCTCACATGGAAGACCGGCGCATCCTCGAGGCGCATGACGGCAACCTCCCGCGGAACGTCTTCCTCATCGCGGAGGAGTTCCGCACCGGGTTCGAGGCCGTCGACCGGATCGACCGTCCCGGCGTCTCCATCTTCGGCTCGGCTCGCGTGAGGCCAGACAGCGAGGTCTACGAGACGGCGCGGCTGATCGGACGGCTGTTCGCCGAGGCCGGGTTCGCAGTCGTGACGGGAGGAGGCCCCGGCGTCATGGAAGGGGCGAACCGCGGCGCGCAGGAGGCGGGCGGCCTCTCCGTCGGGTTCGGAATCGACCTGCCGCACGAGCAGGCGGAGAACGACTACCTCGACGTCAGCCTCACGTTCAGGCACTTCTACGCGCGCAAGACGATGCTCGTGAAGGCCTCGGAAGGCTTCGTGCTGATGCCGGGCGGGTTCGGGACGCTCGACGAGATGTTCGAGGCGCTCACGCTCATTCAGACGGGCAAGGTCTCCAACTTCCCCGTCGTCCTCTTCGACCACGGGCACTGGAGCGGGCTCGTGGAGTGGATCAACGACCGGCTGCTCGCGCAGGGCCTGATCTCGCCGGAGGACGAGGACCTGCTGTACGTCACCCAGGACCCGCGGGCCGCCGTCAGGCTCGTCGTCGAGTGCTACGAGCGACGTACCGCCCAGCTCGAGGAGCCTGCCCCGCGGAAAGCGGACGCGCAGTAGGCCGATGCGGCTGCGCGACCTGCCGTCCGTCGACGAGCTGGCGCGCGCGGTCGACGACCCGCTCGCGGTCGGCGCCGCCCGGAGGGTGCTGGAGGAGGCGCGGGAGGAGATCCGCGCGGGCTTCGAGCCGGGCGACCTCGTGGCGCGCGTGCGGGACGCGGTCGGCGCGGCCCGGGCGCCGGCGCTCCGGCGCGTGCTGAACGGGACGGGCGTGCTGATCCACACCAACCTCGGGCGGGCGCCGCTCGCAGACGAGGCGCTGGCAAGGGTGGGCGAGGTCGGCCGCGGCTATTCGAACCTCGAGTACGACCTCTCGGAGGGCGGACGGGGGTCCCGGCAGGACCATGTCGCCTCGGTGCTGCGCCGGTTGACGGGCGCGGAGGCCGCGCTCGTCGTCAACAACAACGCGGCCGCCGTGCTCCTGGTGCTGGCGGCGCTGGCGACGGGCCGCGAGGTGGTGGTGTCACGGGGAGAGCTGATCGAGATCGGCGACGGGTTCCGGATCCCGGAGGTGCTCGAGCAGTCCGGCGCACGGCTCGTGGAGGTCGGGACGACGAACCGGACGCGGGCCGCGGACTACGAGCGGGCGATCGAGCCGGAGACCGCCCTCCTGCTCCGCGTGCACCAGTCGAACTTCCGGGTCGTGGGGTTCACGGAGCGACCACGATTGGCCGAGATCGTGGCCGTCGGGCGGCGGCACGGGGTTCCGGTGGTGGAGGACGCGGGATCCGGGGTGATGGCGGGTGTCGCCGACGAGCCCTCGGTGCGCGAGAGCGTGGAGGGCGGCGCGGATCTCGTCTGTTTCTCGGGGGACAAGCTCCTGGGCGGGCCGCAGGCGGGGATCGTGGTCGGGCGTGCGGAGCTCGTCGAACGGTTGCGGCGGCACCCGTTGCAGCGGGCGTTGCGGGCGGACAAGCTCACCCTGGCGGCGCTGGAGGGGACTCTCGGGCTGTACCTCGAGCCGGACCGGGCGCTGCGCGAGATCCCGGTGCTGCGGATGCTCGTCGAGCCGGCGGAGGCGGTTCGGGCACGGGCGGAGCGGCTCGCTGGGCTCGTGGACGGGCGGGTCGAGGAGACGGTCGCTCGGGTGGGCGGTGGGGCGCTCCCGCTCGCCGAGCTGCCGAGCTTCGCGTGCGCCGTCGAGGAGGGATTGGCGGCGCCGTTGCGGGCGGGCGAGCCGCCCGTCGTCGGCGTCGTGCGGGACGGGGTGTTGCTGCTGGATTGCCGGACGCTCTCCGAGGCGGATTTCTCGGATGCTGCCCGCGCGGTGCTGGCGTGCCGCTCACGGTAGGAACCGCGGGGCACGTCGACCACGGCAAGACCTGGCTCGTCCGTGCGCTGACCGGCAAGGACACCGACCGTCTGCCGGAGGAGCAGGCGCGCGGCGTCTCGATCGAGCTCGGATACGCGCCGCTCGACCTCGGCGACGGGCTGCGGCTCTCGCTGATCGACGTTCCGGGCCACGAGCGCTTCGTGCGGAACATGGTCGCCGGCGCGACGGGCATCGACCTCTTCCTGCTGGTCGTGGACGCCGGCGAGGGCGTCCGGCAGCAGACCCGGGAGCACGTCGAGATCCTGCGGCTGCTGGGGGTCGAGGCCGGCGTCGTCGCGATCACGAAGGTGGACGCGGTCGACGCCGGGGCGGTGGAGGCGTCCGCGGCGGAGGCGCGCGAGCTCGTCCCCGGGGTGGAGGTGGTGCCGGTGAGCGCGAAGACCGGCGCGGGGCTGGACGAGCTTCGGGGGGCGCTGGCGCGTGTTGCGGGCGGGGTGCGCCGGGTGCGGGACGGTTTCCCGACCCGGCTCTGGATCGACCGCCTCTTCTCGCTTCCCGGTGTGGGCACGATCGTCACGGGGACGCTTTGGTCGGGGTCAGTCGGCGTCGGCGACCGGCTGCGGGCCGAGCCGGGCGGGGTCGACGCCCGGGTGCGATCGGTCGAGGTGCACGACGAGCGGGTCAAGCGCGCCCAGTCGGGGCAGCGCGTGGCAGTCGGGCTGACCGGTGTCGAGCGGAACGCCCTCCGCCGGGGCCAGGCGCTCGTCGAGCCGGGCGCGTTTCCAGTCAGCTTCCGGCTCGATGTGCGCCTTGACGGTGACGATTTTGTCCCGTCTTTGACCGTTCACCTCGGAACCGCCGTGATTCCGGCCCGGGTTGTCCGTCGCGGCAACTACGGTCAGCTACGGCTGAGCGAGGCCGTCGCGGCGGCTCGCGGCGACCGCCTCGTCCTCCGGACGCGGACGACGATCGGCGGCGGCCGAGTCCTCGACCCCGCTCCGCCTCGTGGACTCGACCCGGAGCGCCTAGCGCTCCTCGACGGAGGTGATGCGAACGAGATCGTGAGGGCACTGGCGCGAGAGCCGACGACGGCGGACGCTCTTCGGGCGCGAGGAGTCCTCACGTCCGCCGAGCTGGAGGCGGGGCTCGCCGGCCTCGCGCAGACGGACAACTTCCACTACCGGCCCGAGTGGCTCGAAGAGCAGCGGGCGGCAGTTGCGCGACGCCTGACCGAGCAGGCGGCCTCGACACCGCTCGATCCCGGCATCCCGCTCGCCGAGCTCTTCCCGGGCAAGGCGTGGGCAGCTGCGATCGTCCCACTACTCGGGATCGAGCGCCGGGGCGGCCGCGCATACCGGCCCGGGGAGGGCGGGGCGCTCGGCGACCGCGCCGAGGAGGCGGCCCGCCTCGAGTCGGCTCTCGCCGAGGCCGGACCCGCCGGTCTCCGGATGGACGACCCCGACCTCGCCCGCTACCTGGAGGGAGAGGGACGTCTGGTCCGGCTCGGCGATGGGCACGCCGTGTCTCCGACTGCCTATGCCGAGGCACGGGCGACGGTCGTCGCGGAGTGCGAGCGCGAGGGCTCGATCCAGCTCGCCCGGCTGCGGGACCTGCTCGGGATCTCGCGGCGGCCGGCGCAGCTCCTCCTCGAGCGGCTCGACGCCGACGGGGTGACCCTGCGGACGGGGGACGCCCGGGCGCTCAGGCGGGCGGCGCGCTCGGGCGGGTGACATCCGGCCTGCACGCCGTGTCTCGGTCCGGAATCGCGAGGGAGACCCGGCTACGATCGCCGGCAGGGAGCGGCATGGGCCCGGTGGCCCAGCCGGTCTTCAAAACCGGTGCGGTCGTGCAACCCACGGCTCGGTAGGTTCGACTCCTGCGCCGCTCCGTTAGGCGAAAACCGCTCGGCTAGTGGAATTTCGGGCGCCTTTCCGCGTCCCGCTCGGCACCGCGGCCGGCGTCCTGAGACCGCTGGAGACTTCCTGAAACCCCCGTGGACCGGCGCGCGACGGCGCGCCCCTGCGCTCAAGGGGAGCGGGGCAGAGCAGGACGTGGACGGAGTCGCAGCGGGGCCGCCCGCAGCCGTAGAACCCGCCGTCGCCGTCGCTCGCGTAAGGAAAGGCGACACCGACGACAACCCGGCGATCCTTACGGCGATCAGTCCAGCGCCAGGAGCAGACCGCCCGGCGCAGCCGAGCGACGGCGACACACTCCGGGCTCCAGTCGTTCCCGACACCGGCGCCTCGCACATGCGGCCGCCCGTCGTGCGAATGCACTCGTTGGTTGCCTGTCCGCACGCGAGGCAGAGCGCCGAGTAGGCGGCGATCGAAGATAGGTCGGTCAACTACCAGCGACCTGCGCGCGAGCTGCTCGACGCCGAGCGGCAGGCCGTGCGGCAGCTGCGGCGGGAGGGCTACATCGACGACGACGTCAGGCGGCGCGTCGAGCGCGACCTCGACCTCGAGGACGAGCGGCTCGAGATCTGACCGTCTCGTCCTCGTGCGGCGTTCTCCACGGGTGCGAGACGGCGAATCACCCAGCGGACCCGCGACGCTTCCTCGCGATCGGACTCGTCGAGCGCGAGCTCGACCTCCCGCAGCACCCGTTCGTGCTCCGGGATCCACCGGCGCTCGAGCGCGCGCAGCCGCTGGGTCGTCATCTGCAGCTCGCGCGCCGTCCGCTCGTGCGCGAGCTCGGCCGCGCCCAGCTCGGCTGCGGCCTCGAGCGCCCGACGGTGCGCCTCGGCGGCGAAGGCGAGCGCGGCGCTGCCTCCGGACGGGAACTGCTCGCCAGCCGGAAGGGCCACCGCCGCCTCCGAGGGGTAGACGACACCGAGGGCGTTCCGCCAGACGATGTTCACCTCCGCGCGGCCGCGGACGGCTCCCTGCGCGAGCTCGAGCGGCCGCTCGCCGGCGAGGACGGCCGCCCGCTGCCACCAGCGTTCCGCGTCCACGGCTCGAAGCTCCCATTCGCGCCGGGCGTCGCCGAGGAGGTCGTCGAGCCGCTCGAGCTGACGGCGAAGCGCCTGGCGCTTCTGCTCGAGGACGTCGTGTCCGCGCCGCGCGACCGCGAGCCGGCGGCGGAGCCAGAGCCTGCCGGCCCTACCCGCCGGGATCCGCAGCCTCATGGTCTCCCTCCACGTAGTGCTCGCCGACGAGCGCCTCCGTGACCATCGACAGCTCCCGCCTGGGGAGCGTCGAGGCCACCTGCCACGCGCGTCCCAGCGTCTCCTCGAGCGTGCGGCGCTCGGCGCGCCCCTGGGCGAGGAAGCCCGACAGGTAGACGTCGGCGAACGTGAGGAAGCGGCGGTC
>DASSSO010000117.1:0-13849 GCA_035776735.1 Gaiellaceae bacterium
ACGTCGGCGGCGAGCAGCGACTGCGCGACCGAGATACTTGCGTGAACGCCGACATCGCCTCCGCGCTGCAGCTTGAGATCCCGAACGAATTCGACCAGCCCGCCGTCGAGCACCGTTGCATTGGCCCAATCTCGGTCAAGGGGCGTCGATGTCGCGACGTACTTCGTGACCCCGTTGATGAAGGTCGCGAATGGCTGGATCTGGCTGCTCGGCCAGAACTGCGCCCACTCGGTGTAACTACGGCGGCCGAGAATGACCGCGTCCTGTGTCGCGATCACAGCGGCAAGGTTGGCGTCCATCGCGTCGTCCCAGTCGGCGAAGAAACCATCTGGGTCCTCGGCAACCCCGTCGAGGGACAACAACTCGTACACGACGATCTTTCGCACGCCCTACACCTCCGATTGGCCTCTACCAACGCTGGTGGAGCATGGCACGTCATTCGCTCGCGGCATGCGCGAGCGCTGAGGGCGTCTGGCGCCCGACGATCGCCGGGGCCTGGTGGATGAGCTCGTCGTTGTCGAGCGCGTCGACCATGAACAGGGCAAAGTCGATGCGGCGGGTGAGGTTGCTCGCCAGGATCGGGTCGCCGACATGCCGGCTCCACACGGGCAGGCCCTGGCTCTCGCCCTCCTCGAGGTCGCTGCCCCGCACGACCGTCCACCGAGTGTCGCTGGCGAACACCCGCCGGCACGCCTCCACCTGGTCGTCGAGGTCGGCGAAGCGGAAGAGACGCGCGACCGGGCCGAAGACCTTCACTTGCGCCTTCAGCTTCCGCGAGTACACGTCCTGGCCGTCGAGCGTGATGTGCCACCCGCACGAGAACACGAGCCGCGCCCCCGGAGGCGCGTAGTCGAGCACCGCCTGGGCAGTGCCCGTCGAGTACCCGTGAACCCCCCACGGGACCAGCACGACGAGCACCCCGTCGCACCCCACGACCGCGCGCTCGATCACCTCGCGGTCGTCTGTCGCTCCCGGAACGACGGTGATGCGCCCCTCGAACCTGTCGAGCTTCCCCACGCTTTGCTGCCGGCAGACGCCGACCACCTCCCAGCCCCGATCCAGCGCGTGCTGCACCATGTACTGCCCGAGCTTCCCCGAGGCCCCGACGATGCAGACCCTCAATCGGCCGTCGCCCATACGTGCAGGCTAGTGCGGGATCGAGTCGAGTACGCTGCCCTCGTCCCTTTGACCGAGAGGTGAATGCGCATGAACAAGCCGCGCATCTTCCTCGGGTCGTCGGGCAAGCAGACCAGACTGCTCCAGGCGATCACGCGGGGGCTCCAGGACGTCGCCGACGTCGAGCCCTGGACGAGCACGTTCAATCCGGGGCGCTCCACCCTCGACCGGCTCGCCGAGCTCTCCCAGGAGGTCGACTTCGCCGCGTTCGTGTTCGCCCAGGACGACTGGACGACGACGGATGCGTCCCAGTCCGGCCAGGCATCGCCGCGCGACAACGTGGTGTTCGAGGCGGGGCTGTTCGGCGGCGCGCTCGGCATGCGGCGCACGTTCATCCTCCACGCGCACGGGTCGAAGCTGCCGAGCGACCTGCTCGGGCTGACCTCCGTCCGCTACGACCCGGACACCAGCCCGGCGGAGGTTCGCGCGATCAACCAGAAGCTCCGCAAGGCGATCGAGACCGAGGGTCGCCGCGGACCGGTCGAGGGGCTGTGGTGGCAGCTCTCGCTCACGATGCGGAGCGAGGACGAACCGTCGGCGGTGAGCCTCCTGCGCATCTCGCGGGACCGCGACGGTGGCCTGAGCGTGAACGGCCGGGCCTGGCAGGAGGACGGCAGCCTGTCGGCCCGCTACTGGAGCGAGGCTGCGAAGGAGCGCAGGGATCCGGCCGGCATCCTCTACTTCTGGAAGGGCGAGCGCCCTCGGCACCCGAATGCCCCGCAGCTCGAGGGCACCGGCGAGATCAAGGTGGAGAGCGCCGACCGCGCCACCGGGTACTGGACGACACGGTCGGATCGCGACCCAGGGCTGAATGCCCGAACCGCCGGCGTCTACCTTCGAGCCGACCCCGCAGACCTCGAGGTGCTCGACGGCGGGAACGAGGAGGAGCGCGCCCAGCTCATCGCGCAGCGCCTCCGGGAGTGGAAGTCAGCCGCGAACGCATTCTGAGCACAGCGCGATTTCTCGCGCCGCTTCGTACCGAGTCCGTCGAGTGGAGGCGGGGGGAATCGAACCCCCGTCCGAGGCCGCTCCGCGCAGAGCGTCTACAAGCTTAGGCTGCCCTTGCGATTCGCCCGCCGGCCGGTGGACAGCCGACCAACCGCCGGGCTAGTCATCCTTTGGATGTCGCGCGTCGGGCGATGACGTTCCCTCGGCGCCGAGCCCGTTAGTTGACGCCGCTGACCGAGCCACGGGCCGAGCTCGGAGCGACGCGCTCTGCTACGGGTTAGGCAGCGAGAGCGAGTGCGCGATTGTCATCCGCACTTGCGTGTTGTTCCCGGTTGTTTAGCGAGGCCGACCGGGGACCTCGGCTTGCGACTCTGCCGGAGAACCGACCACGTCGAAACCTGGTCGCCCCCGTATGTACAGGCCAATTGTAGCCGCGGCGCTTGCCTCCACGGCCTCATCGCAATTCCCATCGTCAGACGTTGACTTTCCGGTCAGCCGCCCGTGGCGACGCGGCGACGGCTCGAGCATCCGACGCGGCCGGGGCTGTTTTGTGATCCTGGCTGAATCTCTTGTAACCGGTGTGAAAACGTGAAACTATCGTTGCGTTCTGCGGCCTTTGAGAGGAAAGGGGATGATGCGGCGCGGAAGGGCACTTCCGCGGCTGCTCGCTGCAGCCGCGTCCTGCGTCGCCATAGCGGCGGCGATACCGCTCTCCTCGACGGCCGGGCCGTCGACGCTCCCGGCCTGCGGCGCCGCTGACCTCGTTCCCCGCTTCGCGAAGTTGGTCGTCACGCAAGGCCCGACGTCCTTCACGCGCGCCGCGCGTGGGAAGGAAGCGGTCGTCCGCGCGCACCTGACGATTCCGACGACCTGCCTAGTTGCACGCACGCAGTCCATCAGTCCCACCTCGGCGACGCTGACCGTCACCGGTGGGTCGGCCTCCGGGCCAATTGCGAATTACAACCCGCTTTCGGGCGCGCTCGGATCCGCCGTGCTGGCCGACTCGACCGCCGACCCGCTCTTCCTCGTCCCGGCCGCGGCGCTCCGTCCGGGCGACGGGAGCACGACGTCGGCACTGACCGTCGCGGTCAGGGTGACGTACACGCGCGTGAGCAGCGGCGTGACGACAACGGGCCTGATCACACCCGCCGGCGCCGCCGGATCGACGAAAACGCTGACGCTGGACCGGAAGGGGAATGCACTCAGGGTGTTGCTGATACCGCTGGGCGACCCGGCGAGCACGGTCGTCCAGTGGGACGACGCCGCGAATGCGTCCGCCCAGGCGCTGATGTCCGCAGCCGCCCGCGTCTTCCCGGTCCAGGACGGGTGGGGCACGCTTGCCACCGGCCAGACGGGAGGCGTTCGCTTCCGGGTAAACCAGGGCCTCCTCGACGTCAGGTCACTGAACCTGTACCGGACGGCGTCCGGGCAGACAAAGTTCTGCAGCAACGGCTCCAACTTCGCCACGAGCCAGGTGACGAGTGGACCGTTCACGGGCCTGACCCTCAAGGGTCAGCTGCAGCAGACGCTCGCCGACTACAACGCTGCGAATCCCACCCAACGGGCCGACCTCGCCCTCGGTGTCGTCAAAGACGCGTTCGCGTGGCCGACCAACAACAGCGCCGGCCTCATCTGCGACGACGGGCGGGCGGCCACCCCCGTCGCGGGCGCACCGGGCGCCGTGGGGTGGGTGCGTGTCTCCACAACGAGCACGTACCCAACGCCGGGACTCATGGAGCTCGCACACAACCTCGGTGTCGTTCGCTACGTCCTTGGCGTCAACACGTCGTTCCACTCCGCGAACGTCGAAGCCGACATCGGCGCGCCGGATCAGGGCTACAACGTCGTCCACCGGAAGGTCCTTCGCGTCGGCGGGACGCTCGGAAACGATCACTCGGTCATGAACTACAACTTCTCGAGCATCCCGTACACGAACGACAACATCCTCGCCGAGCCCGACCAGTGGAACGACCTCCAATGCGACCTGCGTCCGCCGAGCACCTCTGACCCGGTCACGTGCGGCACCATCGCGACGTCCGTCGGGACCTCGGATGGTGTTGCGGCGGGAGCCAACATCTTCGGGATCGACGGCACCTACGACACGGTGACCGGCGTTGTCCGCGTGACCAACTCGCGGCTGATCGCACAGGCGGACCCCGATGCGGTGGCCGATCCGGCGAGCGCATTGAGGCTCCGGTTCCTCAACGGTATTTCGTGCGCCTCGCCGGGGACGCAACTCGGCCCCGAGTTCGGCGTTCCTGTTCTGGGAGACGAGGGGCATGCCGAGGAGTTCGAGACAGGCGCGCCCAGCGGCTTCCATGTGAACGTCCCCTTCCCTGCGGGGGCGACGGTAGTCCAGCTCACGGTCGGCTCCGACGTGAAGTACTGCCGCGCCGCCCAACCGGGCGACGTTCCGGACGTCACGAACGTCACGCCGGGGACGTCTCCGGACACGGGGACGCAGCTGCGCTCGTTCCCGCTCCCGCAGCCGTTCGGAGGAACGTCTGTCAACGGTCGGGCGATCGCGTTCGACGGCCGGGACCTGTGGGCGACGTTCGGGCCGAACTCGTCGAACGCAATGGACGGAAAGCTCTACAAGGTGACCACCACTGGGACGCTGCTCCGGACGGAGAACATCGGCACGCCGCTCGGCGCGCTCGCCTACGACCCCGAGCGGGGGACGCTCTACGGCGGGCACTACGACCTGGCTAACCGCAAACCGCAGCTCGCCGGCAACGTTTACGAAATCACCACGGGCACGATCCCAACCGTCACGAAGCTCTTCCGCTACCCGTTCACAGGGGCCACGACCTGCGCCGGAGGGGACCCGAAGGCGATCAACGGCCTCGAGGACCTCGAAGGCGGCTTCGTGCTCAGCGCGGACCTCGCGAAACAGGCCTACATCACTACGCGCCTCGGCGTGGACGTGTCGTCGTTCAGCACGGTGGCCGCTGGTGCGGACTGCAACTCAGGAATCGCGCGCGACCACGAGGGCCTCTGGCTCGCCTCGCTCGCCACGAGCGACAGCACGACGTTCGTGCATACGTCGAAGACGGGTGCCCCCGACGGCGTGACGTTCACGGTCCCCGGTTACAGGGCGCAGGACATCGAGTTTGACGACGTCACCTTCGCGCCGAAGTGCGCCCTGTGGACGAACCAGGCGACCAGCACCGTGCCGCAGGTCCGGGCCTACCAGGTGCCGTGCGCCATCGGAGCGACCTTCAGGTTCAGCGCGAACGCGCCGGACCTCGTCGGAACCGCGTACTTCACCTGCGGACGCCCGGGCGACCCCTATTACCCGATTGCGTCGAGCCTCCGCGACACCGACCTGACCGACGCTATCTCGACCTTTACGTTCACCTTCTACGAGCAGCACTCGTGCGGCGAAGGAACGCCCACGATCTTCGTGACGGCGAGCAACGGCATCTACGAGAGCCCGCTCACGGACATCGACGCCGACATCCCGGTCGCTCCCTCCTCGAAGTCCCCCACCGCGGAGATCGTCGCGCCCTTCGACGGTGCGACCTTCCGCGTGGGCACGACGATCCCCTACTACGGCACGGCGCTCGATCCCGAGGACGGCGCGCTCACCGGGCCGGCGCTGACGTGGTACCTGGACGGCGTCCCCTTGGGACAGAGTGGAACGACGTTCGATCGGATCGCGCCGGCGCCGGGAACGCATACGGTGACGCTGCGGGCGACGGACGCGCAGGGCCACATCTCGGAGACGTCGGTGACCTTCCACGTCGCGACAGACACGTCGGCGCCGCAGCTGTCGCTCACGCTGCCTTCGCCCAACGGCAATCCGCCGTGGAACACGGCGCTTCCGGTCATTCAGCTCGACCTCGCCGACAACGGTGCGACCGACGGCGGCGTCGCCTCCGTCATCTGCTTCGAGGACACGACACTTCTCTCGTTCAAGACGTTCGATCCGCCAGTGGCCGTGTATAGCGAGCAGCTGCATCCGTCGATCGACGGGATCGAGCAGATCTCGTGCACGGTGACCGACAGCGCCGGGAACCAGACGACCGTCAACGACTTCATCTACATCGACACGACTGGGCCGGTCCTCAGTCCCACCGTGACGCCGAATCCGGTCGTCCTCAACGGGACGGCGACGGCGAGCGCGAACGCCACCGACGCGACGTCGGGAGTCGCCTCACAGGCGTGCGACCCGGTCGTGACGAGCACCGTCGGCACGTTCACGGTCACGTGCACCGCGACCGACGTCGCCGGGAACACGAGCACCGCGACTGCCACCTACGACGTGGTGTTTGCCTCGGGGATCTGCCTCGGCGAGCCGAGCCGGATGATTCTGCAACCGATCAATTCGGACGGATCCAGCGTGTTCAAGCGATCCAGCACGGTCGCTGTTCGGTTCCGCGTCTGCGACGCGCTCGGGTTGGCGATCGACGCCGCTGACGTCGTCACGCCGCCGAGCCCGAGCATGCATCCCTCGGACTGCACCGTGCCGTTGCCCTCGCCGACCCCGACGACACGTGCGCCGGTTCTCTGCACGAAAACGCCGACGGGCGGCGGAACAGTCAACGAGTCGGTCGACTCGACGACACCGGATACGAACTTCCGTTGGAACGGCTCGGGCAAGCATTGGCACTTCAACCTGGGGACGAAGAACCTGAGCGCCGGGTTCCAGTACGGGTTCTACATCCCCCTCAAGGACGGAACGATCATCCGCTTCAGCTTTGCGCTCAAGTAGCCCGACTCAGGAAGGAGACTGCGCGTGAACCGATTCCTCGCACTCTTGGCCGTCGCCGCGGCGGTCACGGCGCTCGTCCCCGTAGCTTCGGGCGCCGTCGACGACACGAAGGGGCCGTCCTGCGCCAACATCGTCTTCGGCGACGGTGGCTACTCGTTCTTCGCCACGCAGCCGCCATCAGCGTCACTGGACTGGCGGGTCGACCTCGCCGAGCCGAGCTGCGCGTCCGTCACCTACACCCTCTACATCTACGACTCGACGGGCGAGAGGCTCCTCGAAACCGAGACGGTCAGCGGCGTCAGCGGCGCGGAGAGCATCAGCTTCAGCGAGGCGTTCGTCGGAGCGACGGCCACTTCAGCGGGCGTCTGCCTGGTCGGCACCACCTCGCTCGGCAGGCACGTCGCCGATCGCGCCCCAGATCTGGGCTGCGCTCCGGTCACGCCCGACGGCAGCGGCGGCGTCGGCTTCCAGTAACGATCAGGCGAGCGAGCGGGCCTCGGCGCGAAGCGTGCCGGCCCGCTCGCCCTCGCCGTTCTGGTCGAGGGCGTCCGCTGCGAGCTCGAGCGACTCGGCCTCCCAACGGGTGATCCCCATCTCGCCGAAGAGCTTCGCGGCTTCCTCGGCCTGAGCGGCCGCATCGGCAAACTCGCCCTGCTCCAGGCGGATACGCGAGGCGGTTCGCAGCGCATCTGCGACCGTGACCGAGTTGCCGATCGCCCGTGAGAGCTCCAAGGCCTTCTCGCACTGCTCCAGAGCCTCCTCGTGATCCCCCCGGAGTGCGAGCTTCTCCGCGAGGTTCGCATACCCCGTCGCTCGGCCGGTTCCGTGGCCGATCCGCTCGAACTCCTCGATCGCCCGTCGGTCACATGCGACCGCCTCGGCGAGCTCGCCGCGCTCCATCTCGGCGAGGCCGAGGTTGATCAGGCACGCCCCGATCTCCTCGGCGCTTCCCACGCGCTCCGCGAGCGCAAGCCCGCGGCGAAGCGCCTCGGCGGCCTCGTCGGGTCGACCGGCGTCGCGATGGGCATCTCCGATGATGCGAAGCGTCGACGCGAGTCCGCGAGGATCGTCCCGGTCCGTGAAGATGCGCTCCGCCGAGAGCGCACGCTCGAGCGCCGCGTCGTGAACGCCCAGTAGCGTTTCCGCGCGCGCCGTCTGCAGGAGCAGCTGGCCTGCGACCTCGTCGTCTTTCCGTTCGTCGAGGATCAAGCCCGCCTCGAAGGCGTCTACTCCCTCCTCGTAGCGGCCCATCACCGAGAGCGTCCATCCCCGCTCGAGCCATAGCGGCCGCAAATCCCGGCCCGCGAGAGCGTCCGTCGCAAAGGCCTGGTCGACGACCGCCAGCGCCTTCATGAACTCGCCCCGCTTTCGAAGCGTCGACGCAAGGCCGCGCCAGGCCAGCACGTCCTGCGTTTCGTCTCTGACCTCCGTGTACACCTTGAGCGCCTCGTCGTAATCACCGACGAGGTCGCGCAGGTCGGCGAGCTCGAGCAGCATGTCCGGCAGGCGGGCCGCGAGGGCGGAATCATCCCGCGCAACCTCGATGGCGCGGCTGTAGTGGAGAATCGCCTCCGCGTTTGCGAACAGCCGCCGGGCGCGCCCCCCTGCGCGGATCAGGTACTCGGCTGCCTTCTCGCCCGCTTCCCCGAGGTAGAAATGGCGCGCCAAGAGGTCGATCGTCTCGTCACGGGCACCGTAGAGCGACTCCGCGACCTCAGCCACCCGCAGGTGAAGTGTCCGCCGTTGGCGGCGCAGAAGGCGGGAATAGGCGGCGTCCTGTACGAGGGCGTGGTGGAACATCACGACGTCTTCGCCCCCGTCGCGGCCGCGCTCGAGCAGACCGCTCTCGAGCAGTTGGGCGAGAGCGGGCTCGATCTCCGCGGGCCGTTCCTCGACGGCCTCGAGAAGCGGAAGGCGAACGCGACGCCCGATCACGGAGACGGTCTGGAGCAGCGCCGCCGCGGACCGCGGAAGAGCGTCGAAGCGGGCCGCGAGGACCTCCTCGATTGTCGCAGGAAGCGTCCGGGCATCCCAGCCGGAGCGCATGCGCCAGCCGCCGTCAGTCGAGACGAGCACCTCCTCGTCCTGCAACGAGCGCACAAGCTCCTGCACGAAAAACGGGTTGCCGGCGGAGCGGGCCGTCACGAACTCTTCGAGACCGTGCGGAATCGCATCTCCCAGCAGGCTCTCCAGGAGCGAGTGGACGTCCGTCGTGTCAAGCGCGTCGAGGCGAAGACTCACCGAGCGCTCACCCCCGATCGCAGTCGCGAGCTCCTCCGATTCCGGACGGCCGATCAGATAGAGCGCTGCCCGCTCGTTCTCGCATACGCTCACGAGCTCGGTAATGAGCGCGATCGTCGAGTTGTCCGCCCAGTGAAGGTCCTCGAGCGCGAGGACCACCGGGTTCTCGGCGGCGAGGGCGCGCAGCCAGGACGCAAACGCATCGTGGAGCCCGCGGCGAAACGCTTCGGGCTCGAGCGCCGCAACGCCGTCGCCTTCGGGAATCGACAGGGAGAGGAGTCGAGCAAAGTACGGCACGGCGTTCGGCACGGCGCGAAGCAGGATCTGGAGTCTCATGGCCGCCTCGCCGGGATCGAGCTCGCTCCGGAGATCCGCCGTCCGTCGAAGGAGGTCGATGAGCGGCCAGTACGCGAGTTCCGCCCCATAGGAGAGGCAGCGGGCGTTCAACCAGCGGATGCCGAGTGCCTCTGCGCGCTGCCGGGTCGCATCCGTCAGCCGAGACTTCCCGACGCCGGCCTCGCCGGTGAGAGCGACGACGGCGCCTTCGCCCTCGACCAGCGCCGCCAGAATCTCCTCCAGCATCGCGAGCTCGCGGTCGCGCCCGACGAAGGCAGACCGGAGGGATGTCGGCGTGACTCGCTCGCCGACGAGCCGCCACGCGCGCACGGGCTCGCTCTTGCCCTTCAGGGTCAGGTCGCCGACCGGTTCGAACTCAAATCGTTCCTCGGTGAGGCGGTACGTCAGGTCGCTGACGTAGGTCTCGTTCGGCGGCGCCACGGATTCGAGGCGCTGCGCGAGGATGATCGAGTCGCCGAGCACGCCGTAGTCCAGTCGGGCTTCACTGCCCAGGATCCGCGCAATCGCGTGTCCGGAATTGACGCCTACGTGAAGCGTAAGCTCCGGGTCGTAAGGGAGCTCACTACAGACGCGCTCGAGCTCGCGGTGCATCTCGAGCGCTACGAGAAGAGCCCTCACGGCGTCGTCCTCGTGACTCACCGGAGCCCCGAAGAGCGCGAGCAGCGCGTCTCCCGCGTACTTCTCGACGTACCCGTCGTACCTGCCGACGATGTCGCTGAGCGTGGTGATCACGGGGTCGATCACCTCGATCAGCTGCTCGGGATCGAGGCGATCGGCGAGAGACGTGAAGCCGGAGACGTCGGCAAACAGGGCGGTTACGAGGCGCCGCTCCTCGGGAAACTGGCCACCCGTCTCGACGAGACGGTCGGCGACCCGGCCGGTGACGAAGCTACGGAGCGCCGACGCGACGTCGGTTTCGTCTGCCGCCGGCTCGCGGGCAGCCTCGGCAGGAGCCTCTGCAGCAGGCGTACCGCAGTGTCCGCAGAAGCGCATTCCCGACGGGTTCTCTCCGCCGCACGAGCCGCAAAGCCAGGTCCCATCCGCCGCCACGACGCAAGGATATGCCTCGACAGACGTCGTCTCGGACTCACCGCTGCACAGCCGTTCTCCGACGCCATTTCGATTTCGAACGGGTGTGTTCCGCGCCGATGCCGGCTTTGCCCGGCGTCGGTCAGACGAGCGTGAGCATCACAGCGCACGCTGTCTGCGCCGTCGTGACGTAGGGCTGCCGGATGCTAGGTCGGCTCAGGCTGCACGGCCGCTGCAACCTCGAGCCGCCCGAAGCCGCGGACGGACGGCACCGCCGCCACGACGGCGCTCGAGAAAAGGGCGAAGGCCGCCGCCGCGAACAGCACCCCCTCCGTGCCGAAGGCCTCGGCGGCCGGCCCGGCGAGCGCGAAGCCGACCGGCATCAGCGCGAATGAGCCGACCGTGTCGTACGCGCTCACGCGCGCCAGCGCAGCCGGCGTCACCCGCTGCTGCAGCGCAGTGATCCAGATAACCTCGATCAACCCCTCGGTGATCCCGCAGCAGAACCCGGCGACGGCAATCAACGGTGTGGCGGCCGGCACCCCGAGCGCGAGCGCGAACAGGGCGCAGCCGGAGCCGAATGACAGAACGGCGACCAGCAGTGGCCGAGCGGGCCTGAGCCGGGACGCCGCAGCGCTTCCGGCGATCACTCCGATTCCCATCGCCGCTGCGATGAAGCCCCAGTCGGCTGCCCCGCCGAGCTCGCGGTCGGCCACCACCGGGCCCAGGACCATGAAGGGTGTGGTCACGAACAGCAGGAACAGCGCGGCGTGGGCGGTGACGACCCAGAGCCAGGTCCGCGAGACAAACTCGCGCCAGCCTTCACGGAGATCGGCGAGGAACGCCGCTCGCTCGGCCGGCCGCTCGAACGTGGGAACGCGCAGCAGGAGCAGCGCGAACGCGCTGATCCCGAACGTCGCCGCGTCGATCGCGATCGCGACTCCCGAGCCCACGGTCGAGACGAGGACGCCGGCGACGGCCGGGCCGATCGTGTAGGCCCCGTTGACCGAGACGGCCAGCAGCGCGTTCGCCTCCTGGAGGCGCCCCTCGCGGACGATGCTCGGCAGAAGCGCCGTCGACGCCGGCCGCCAGAACGCCTCCCCGGCGCCGTAGACGGCCTGCAGCACGAGCAGGTGCCACAGCTCGGCCGTGCCCGTAAGAAGCAGCACGGCGAGGATCGCCTGCGTGCCGCCGCGAACGAGATCCGAGGCGATCATTACGACCTGCCGCGGCAGGCGGTCGGCCCAGACGCCACCGACGAGCAGGAAGCCCACGACTGGCACCATTCGGGCTGCGAGGACGAAACCGAGATCGGACGCCGAGCCGGTCAGGTCGAGGACGGCGAACGAGATCGCAACCGGAAGCAGCCCGTCTCCGAGCCACGACGTGGTCTGTCCAAGGAAGTAGCGCCGGAACTGGCGGTCGGCGAGAACGCCGAGCTTGCTCAACGAGAACGCTGCTTCAGCGCGCGTTGGACCTCGCGGTCCATGTCCCTCCGCGCGATGTCGCGCCGCTTGTCGCGTACGTCCTTGCCGCGCGCGAGCGCGATCTCGACCTTCACCCGGCCGTTCTTGAAGTACAGGCGCGTCGGAACGAGCGTGAATCCCCGCTCTTGAACCTTCCCGATCAGCGATGCGATCTCGCTCCGGTGGAGAAGCAGCTTGCGGTCGCGGTCCGGCTCGTGATTGCGATCACCGGCCTGTTCGTACGGCGCGATGTGCGAGCCGACGAGCCAGAGCTCGCCGTCCCGGATGTCCGCGTACGACCGCTGGAGCTGGGCCTGACCCCGGCGGAGCGACTTGACCTCCGAGCCGGTCAAAACCAGGCCGGCCTCGTGCCGCTCGAGCAGGTGGTACTCGTGCCGGGCCTTTCGGTTCTCTGCGATCAGCTTCTCGCCGGGGGCCATCGCCTCATTGTGGCGAGTCAGGACGGGCAGGCCTGAGCTCGATCTTCCCCTCGGAGCGGTTGATCTCGGCGACCAGGACGTCGATCGGGTCGCCGAGCCTGAAGGTCCGCTTCGTGCGCCGCCCGACGAGCGCGGTCCCGAGCTCGTTCAGCTCGAAGTAGTCGCCCGGGAGGCGCCGCACCGGCAGATAGCCCTCGAACACCTCGCCGAAGCGGACGAAGAGGCCCGAGCCGATGACCCCGTTGACCTCGCCCCCGAACGCCGCCTCCCAGCCCCGCTCGATGAGCACGGCGTCGAGCAGCCAGGCGAGGCAGATGTCGTCGGCGCGGTACTCGAGGTCGGCGTAGCTGCGCTCCCGCGTCGACGCGTGCTCTGCGACCACGTCCAGCTCCTCGGGCAGCGGCTCGTCGGCAACGCCCAGTTCCCGGAGCAGCGCGCGGTGCACGACGAGGTCCGGATAGCGCCGGATCGGCGAGGTGAAGTGAGAGTAGGCGGGGCTGGCGAGACCGGAGTGGCCGAGGTTGCCGGTGTCGTACCGCGCCTGCTTCAGCGCGCGGAGCACGAGCGCGGGGAAGGCCTCGAGGCCGCGCCCGGACTGGGCGACGTACTCGGAGACGCGCTCGCTGGTCTCCGCTGCCAGCCTCGCCGCCAGGCCGGGAGTCAGGCGCTCCTTCGCCGGCGCCGCCGGCGTCGGGACGTCGAGGTCGGCGAGCTTGGCCAGGAGCAGGTTGACCGCCTGGGGGTCGGGCCGCTCGTGCACCCGGTACATGGCCTCCCGCCGGCGCCCGGCGAGCAGGCCGCCGACCGCCTCGTTGGCGAGGATCATCAGCTCCTCGACGAGCATGTGGGCGTGCGGCTCCGACTCGAGCCAGGCGCGCTCGACCCCGCCCTCCCCGTCGAACTCGAACTCGATCTCGCGGGTCGTGATCCGGAGCGCCCCGCGCGCGAACCGGCGCCTACGGAGCTCCAGCGCGAGCGCCTCGGCCAGCCGGAGGCCCTCGGCGACCTCCGCGCCGATCGTCTCCTGGCCGCGGAGCACCCGCTCGGCCTGGCCGTAGGTCAGCCGCTCGCGGCTCCGGATCACCGAGCGGTAGAAGGTCGGCTCGCCCGGATCGAAGTTCGCGTCGAACGGCACCTCGACGGTGACGCAGAGGCGGTCCTCGCGCGGGCGGAGGCTGCAGAGGTCGTTGGAGAGCTCCGGCGGCAGCATCGGCGCGACCAATCCGGGGACGTACACCGAGAAGGCCCGGTCGGCCGCACCACGGTCGAGCGGCGAGCCGGCCGGGACGAAGTGGGAGACGTCGGCGATGTGGATCCAGGCGCGGTGGCCGTCACCTTCCCTACGCACTGCGACCGCGTCGTCGAAGTCCTTGGCGGTGTCGGGGTCGATCGTGAAGCAGAGCTCGTCTCGCAGGTCGACGCGTCCCTCGAGGCTCGGCGCCGGGGCGTCGTGCGGCTCGAACGCGGATCGCACT
>DASSSO010000122.1:0-5169 GCA_035776735.1 Gaiellaceae bacterium
CCCTCGAAGGCGAGGCCGAGGCGCGAGAGCTCCTCGACGTCGAACTTGCCCTCGATCGTCGCCTCGACGTCGAACTCCTCGACGATGTCCGGCTCCTTGCCGATCAGCTCGCGCGCCCGGCCGGGCAGGTGCTGGCCCGCGGCCTCCACCGACTCCCAGACGTAGACGGCGCCCCAGCGCTCGGTCGCCTCGTCCGAGAGCCAGAGCTTGAGGCGGAGCCCCTCGACCTCCTCGAACTCGTCGACCGACTCGTCCAAGAGGTAGCGGCGAAGTTCCTCGATGGTCGTCTGCGAGTCCGCCAGGTTCCAGAGGACGAGACGGACGATCACTCGGCCGCGTCCGGCCGGTCCGCCGGCTCGCGGCGGTTGAGCCGCTCGAGGAAGGCGTCGCGGAGCGACTCGCCGCTCACCTTGAGCTGGTAGCGGGGCCGTCGCGGCTCGATCTTGACGATCTTGACCTCGCGGCTCGTGTCGCCGTACGAGCGGCCGTACGCTTCGGCCTCGCCGATCTCGTGGAGCCTCGACTCGTTCCTCCGGCGGAAGAGGCGCACCGGGGGAGATTACGCAGGCTCGGGCAGCTTGGCCAGGACCTGCTTGATGCTCCGCAGGATGTCGGCCTCCTCGTGGCCGAAGTCCTCGAGGAAGGACTTCAACGCGTTCCGGATGATCCGAAGCTCCTCGGCCGTGACTTCGATCGTGTGCATGGGGCGAGCCTAGTGCCTCTTCAGGTGCTACTGCCCCGCTTCTGGGTCGCGTGCACCAAGCCAGAGCGCGCACTCCGACAAGCCAAGGCTAGGCAGCCTTGGGGAGGAGGAGGGTCGGCTCTGGCGCAGCGTGATCGCGGGCCAGAAGCCGGCGTGTAGTGCCTGGAGAGGCACTAACCCCAGTCGGGCGGCTCGTACTTGCCTTCGAGCGGCGCTCCGAAGGTCACGAACTCGAGCCCCTCGTCGCCCGCGACCGGTACGCGCGTGGACTCCGGATCGACCCGCACGAAGCGGCCGGGCCGGAGCTCGACCTCCTCGCCGTCGATGCGCATCGTCCCGCCGCCCTCGACCACGAAGTAGACCTCCTCGAGGTTCGTGTCCGAGTGGTCGTGCTCACGGCCCTCGACCCCGGGAGGAATCGTGAAGTAGTTGAAGCCGAACGCCCGCGCGCCGGTCGCCCTGCGCGTCTTCCGCACCATCCCTCCGGGCCCCTCGCCCTCGAGCGAGTCGACGTCGACGACCGAGTACCCCATCTACATCCGGAAGATGCCGAACTCGGTCTCCGGGATCGGGGCGTTGAGCGCGGCCGAGATCCCCAGCGCGAGCACGCGCCGCGTGTCGAGCGGGTCGATGATCCCGTCGTCCCACAAGCGAGCGGTCGAGTGGTACGGGTTGCCCTCCGCCTCGTACTTCGCCCGGATCTCGTCGGGATCCGCGTCGCCGACCATCGTCAGCACCATGGCGGCCTGCTCTCCGCCCATGACCGAGATGCGGGCGTTCGGCCACATCCAAAGCTGCCGCGGGCCGTACGCGCGCCCGCACATCGCGTAGTTCCCGGCGCCGAACGACCCGCCCGTGACGACCGTGAACTTCGGCACCTCCGCGCAGGCGGTCGCCATGACGAGCTTCGCGCCGTCGCGCGCGATCCCGCCCGTTTCGTACTCGGTCCCGACCATGAAGCCGGTGATGTTCTGGAGGTAGACGAGCGGGACGCGCCGCTTGCAGGCGAGCTCGATGAAGTGCGCCCCCTTCTGCGACGACTCGGCGAAGAGGACGCCGTTGTTCGCGAGGATCCCGACCGGGTACCCCTCGATCCGGGCGAAGCCGCAGACGAGCGTCTCGCCGTAGTTCTCCTTGAACTCGTGGAAGCGGCTCCCGTCGACGATCCGGGCGATCAGCTCACGCGGGTCGACCTGCTGGCGGAAGTCCTCCGGGATCAGGCCGTACAGCTCGGACGGGTCCGCGACCGGCTCCTCCGGAGGGGCCACGTCCCACGGCGCCTCCTTCCGCCGGTGCAGGTTCCGGGCGACCGAGCGGACGATGGCGAGCGCGTGCTCGTCGCTCGCCGCGTAGTGGTCGGCGACGCCCGATCTCCGCGTGTGGACGTCCGCGCCGCCGAGCTCCTCGGCGGTCACGTCTTGGCCCGTCGCCGCTTTCACGAGCGGCGGGCCGCCGATGAAGATCGTCCCGGTCCCGCGCACGATGATCGTCTCGTCGCTCATCGCCGGGACATAGGCGCCGCCGGCCGTGCACGAGCCCATGACCGCCGCGATCTGGGGGATCCCTTTCGACGACATCCGCGCCTGGTTGAAGAAGATGCGGCCGAAGTGCTCCCGGTCGGGGAAGACCTCGTCTTGGAGCGGGAGGAAGGCGCCGCCCGAGTCCACGAGGTAGATGCAGGGGAGGTTGTTCTGCTCCGCGATCTCCTGTGCGCGCAGGTGCTTCTTGACCGTCAGCGGGAAGTAGGTGCCGCCCTTGACGGTCGCGTCGTTGGCGACGACCACGCACTCCTGGCCTTCGACGACGCCGATGCCCGTGACGATGCCGGCGGAGGGCGCCTGTCCGTCATAGAGCTCCCAGGCGGCGAGGGCGCTGAGCTCGAGGAACGCGGTGCCGGGGTCGACGAGCCGGTCGACCCGCTCGCGCGCGGGCATCTTCCCGCGCGACCGATGCCGCTCGACGGCCGTCTCGCCGCCGCCGCGCGCGACCTGCTGCGTCCGCTCGCCCAGCTCGGAGACGAGCGCCTCCATCCGGTCGCGGCGCTGCACGAAGACCTCGGAGTCGCGTTCGACTTGCGACGTCAGGAGCGCCACGGCTGTAAGCCTATTCGGCCCACCGGCCGAGCCGGAGGGCCTTCTATGATCGGCGCCGCAAGACGGCGCCTTGGGAGCCTAGCCGTGCGGTCGGACCCTGAAGGTCCGGACTTGTCGGACCGCCGGACGTCGAGGACAGTGAGGGGATGCACGTCCGACTGAGCGATCCGAGCCTCGCGGAGGAGTTCGTCGTGTTCCTCCGGCGCGCCGACTGCATCGCCGACGTCGGCCAGGTCGAGGCGCACGCGGAGGGGATCGCCGTCCAGGTCGAGGTTCCGAAGGCCTACGACGGCGACCAGGCGCGGATGGAGGTCGCGCTCTACCTGCGCGTGTGGGAAGCCGTGCATCCCGGGTCGGGAGCCGAGCTTCTCGACTAGGAGGGTTTGGCGAACCCTCCATCCAAGGGATTCGGACTGGCGCCCCGCCGGCCGATGTTCGTGACATGCGTCGCTTTCTCGCGGCGTCGCTCGCCGCCCTGTTCCTGGCCGGCTACGCCGGCGCCACGATCAAGCCTGCCCGTGGGATGTCCGGGATCACCCTCGGTATGACGCCCACGCAGGTCGCCGCCAAGCTCGGACGGCCGGTGGGCAAGAGTCACACCCGCTGGTACTACCCGCGGGTCTGGGTCGGCTTTCGCGGCCGCAGGGTCGTCGAGGTCACGACCACCCGGAGCACGGAGCGGCTCGCCAACGGCTTGGGCGTCGACTCGAGCGAGGCGCAGGTGCGGGCCACGTACCCGCAGGCTCAATGCGCGCAGGCGGGCGTGTTCCGCCGCTGCCGGCTCGGGAGCGGGGCGCCCGGGAGCCGCGTTACCGATTTCATGATCGGCCGCGGCCGGGTCCTGCAGATCAGCATCCTGCTGCTGCCCTAGGCGCGCCGGCGCTGGGCGATCTGAGAGTCGGCCGGCCGCATCATCGTGTAGAGCAGCAGCCCGATGAACGGGGCGAGGAGCATGCCGATCGCCCAGGCGGCCTTTCCGCCGACGGAGAGGTCGGGGCGCCGCCGGAGCAGGTCGAGGACGGCTCGCACCCACAGGATCAGGAAGAGCGCGATCACGGCGCCGAGGATGATCCGCATCACCATGTCAAGGTGACTCTACGAGTCCAGCTGCTCGAGTGCTGCGTCGATGCGACGCCCGAACGCCGAAGCACCGGAGCCGTCGGCGGCCTCCTTCGCCTCCGTGAGCAGGCGGCGGGCGTCGTCGGTGCGTCCCTCCTCGGCCGCGATCTCGCCGAGGGTCAGGAGCCCGGCGGCGACGCCCGGCACGAAGCCGTCCTCCCGGCGGAGCTCGAGCGACTCCTCCAGCGCGCGGATCCCGTCGTCGCGCCGGCCCTGCTCGTACCAGGCGAAGCCGAGATGGCGAACGGCGTAGGAGCGCAGCAGCCGGTCGTCGTCGGCCTTGGCCGCCTCGTAGGCACGCTCGAAATGGGGTAGGGAGGCATCGTGGTCGTCGCGGACGACCTGGTGGACGACGCCGATCCAGAACTCGGCCCAGCGCTCGAGGCGCTCGTCGCCCGCCTCGCGGGCCAGCTCCAGCGAGCGGCAGAAGAGCTGGAGCTCCCGCGGATCCTCTTCGCGCTCGGCGAGGAACGTCGCGTGGACGATGCGGCCGCGCTCCTGGAGCAGCCGCGCCTCGGCGCGCAGGAGCTCTCTCTCCGCCTCTTCGCGCGCGTCGGCCGAGCCGGTGAAGAGCGCCTGCTCGTTCAGCAGGTCGGCCCGCTCGAAGGGATCGTCCGTCAGCTCCAGCGCCTCGACCCACCGGCCCTGGCCTCGCAGTCCCGCCGCACGCGCGTCCACGCGGACTAAGACGCGGCTCGCTGCGTTCGGTTGACGGCGGGCCGCGCGCTTTCCGGTGAAATGAGCCGGAAGATGGCCGGGCTCGAACCAGCTCGATCCGCCCGGCGGGCCTGGTACCCACTGCACTTCGCGACGCGGCGGGTGGCCGCCGCGCGCCGGTCGGTGTCCATCGCGGCGTTCGGCGTCGCCCTGGCGTCCTGCGCGCTCGCCGTCGCCTTCGCCGCGAGCGCGATCGTGGAGAACCGGGCGGTCGCCGACGCGATCGACGAGCTTCCCGCGGACGCGCGGGACGTCGAGGTCTCGTGGGTCGGCCTCACCGATGTGGCCTCCGAGCCGCTGGCAGAGATCGACCGCAGGACCCGGGCCGCCCTCGACACGGTCGGCCTCGAGCCGCGCGACCGGACACTGGTCTATCGGGACACCCGTCTCGAGGGTCAGGCGGTCCGCATCGCGGCCGCCGACCGGCTCGAGCGGTGGTTCGTGCTCCGACGCGGACGCCTGCCGCGGCCCTGCACTCCCCAGCGGTGCGAGACGGTTGCGGTCGCGGGTGATCGGGTGCCCGAGGTCCACGGCTTC
>DASSSO010000197.1:0-12907 GCA_035776735.1 Gaiellaceae bacterium
TACGACGCCTGGTTCAGGCCGTTGGGCGTCGAGCACGAGCTCAACGTGCCGATTCCCTCACCGCTGTGGCACACGAAGACGTTCCTCTTCGATCGCGCCGACGGCAGGGACTTCACCGAGCGGGACCGGCTCGTTCTCGACCTCCTCCAGCCGCACCTGGCTCGGCTGTGGGAGGCGGCGAACACCCGGCGTCTGCTGAGGGCGGCCCTCGCGCGCCTCGACCAGTCGGAAAACGGCGACTCGAGCGGCGTCATCCTCCTCGCCGGCGCCGAAAGGCCCGGGTTCACCTCTCCGTCGGCGCGCCGGCTCGTCCGCGACTTCTTCGAGCCGGCGACGGGTGATCGGCTTCCCCCGGAGCTTGCGCGCTGGCTGGAAGCCGGTGCCGAGCAGCCCTTCAGCCGCCATCGCAACGAGCGCGTGCTGACGGTGAGGCGGGAAGGCGACGCGCTGCTGCTCCAGGAGAGGCGCGAGGTGGTCCGCCTGACGCGGCGCGAACGCGAGGTGCTGTCCTGGGTCGCGCGTGGCAAGACGAACGCGCAGGTGGCGGAGCTGCTGTGGCTCTCCCCGAGCACGGTACGAAAGCACCTCGAGAACGTCTATCCCAAGCTCGGCGTCAACACGCGCACCGCCGCGGCCGCCAGCTTCCTCGGTCTGCTCGAAGCCGAGGCGTCCTGACATGGCCGCGCTGGCGACCGGAGACGCGGAACGCCTACTTCGGTTCGTCGCCGAGGCGGAGAGCCTCAACGGGGGAGGAGCCTTGCACCCCGGAGCTCCTGCACGAGCTGGGCACGCTCGTGCAAGCGGACTGGGTCGGCTTCTCGGACCTCGACTGGGAACAACGGCGGCTCGCGTTCGCGGTCGAGCGCCCCGGCGACGAGCTCGAGGTCGATGCAGGCATGGAGCGCCTGTTCTGGGGCGAGTTCGCCGACACCCATCCGATTCGCCAAGCGGCGCTGCGGGGCTACGTCGGCGCGCTGAAGATCTCCGACTTCGCCGGAAGGCGCGACCTCAGACGGACGCGCTTCTACAACGAGTGGATGCGGGTGAACGAGTGCGAGCATGCGCTCGACCTCTCGCTGCGCTCGACGCCGAACTGCACGCTCACGTTCCACTTCGACCGAGCCGCCGGACGTGACTTCACGGAGCGCGATCGTCTGGTCCTCGACCTTCTGGAGCCGCATCTGGCCCGGCTCTTCGGGAACGGCCGGCGCGCGGTGGGTCGCGTGTTGACGCCGCGCGAGCGCGAGGTCATCTCGCTCGTGGCCCGCGGGCTGACGAATGCGCAGGTCGCCCAACGGCTCTGGCTCGCGCCAAGCACCGTCCGTAAGCACCTGGAGAACGTGTACGCCAAGCTCGGCGTGAGCACGAGAACGGCCGCCGTCGCCCGCGTCTTCGGTTCGATCGACGCGGAGGCGTCCTGAGATGGCCAAGGCGTTCTCCGTCGCCTCCTGGAACGTCGAGCACTTCAAGAGCCAGGGGATCCCCTCGCGGGTGCAGGACGTCGTCGGGTTCCTTGACGAGCAGCGGCCTGACGTGTTCGCGCTGTACGAGGTGGAGGGCAAGCAGGTGTTCGACGCGCTGACCTCGATGATGCCCGGCTACACCTTCCACATCACCGAGGGCTCACAGGTCCAGCAGATCCTGCTCGGCGTCCGGTCGAACCTCACCGCCTTCTTCACGCAGAAGACCGAATTCCGCTCCGGCGTCTCGCTGTTGCGGCCTGGCGCGCTCCTCACCCTGAAGGTCGCCGGGAAGACCTACCCGATGCTCTTCCTCCACACGAAGAGCGGCACCGACCCGCGCGGGCTGGGGCTCCGGGACGACATGCTCGACCGCGCGCTCGACTTCGCCAAGGTGCTCGACAAGGCCGCGGACGAGAAGCCCGCGAACTACATCTTCCTCGGCGACTTCAACATCATGGGCATGCAGTACCGCTACGTCCGTGACCGCGACATCGTGGCGGCACAGGAGCTCAGGAAGCTCGAGCAGGGCGCGAAGCGGCGGCAGATGAAGGTGCTGGAGAAGGACGAGCCGAACACCTGGTGGAGCGGCGGGACGCTCGCCCCTTCGAACCTCGACTTCGTCGTCGCTCGCGACCACCTCCGGTTCAAGAGGTTCAGCGGGGTCGAGGTGACCGTGCGCGGCTGGCCGAAGATCCCGGATCCCGCCGAGCGGCTCCAGTGGGTCCGTGACCTCTCGGACCACGGGCTGCTGTTCTTCCAGGTCGAGAAGTAACCTCGCCGTCGTGGAGGAGCTCCTGCTCGCCTGGTTCGGGCGGAACGCGCGCGACCTGCCGTGGCGCAGGCGGCGCGACCCCTACGCCGTGCTCGTCTCGGAGGTCATGCTCCAGCAGACGCAGGTGGCGCGGGTCGTCCCGCGGTTCGAGGACTGGATGGCACGGTGGCCGACGGTCGAGGCGCTGGCGGCTGCCGCGCCCGGGGAGGTCATCGTCGCCTGGCAGGGTCTCGGGTACAACCGGCGGGCTGTGAACCTCCACCGCGCCGCCGGGGTCGTGGCCGCGCACGGGTGGCCGCCCGACCTGACGGAGCTCCCCGGCGTCGGTGCCTACACGGACGCCGCGATTCGCCGCTTCGCGTGGGACGAGCCCGTGCTGCCCGTGGACACGAACGTCGAGCGGGTGATCGAGCGCACGGGGGCCGAGTTCGGCCCGGCGGCGGCCGAGGCGCTGATGGACCTCGGCCGGGAGGTCTGCCTGGCCCGCGTGCCGCGGTGCGGGGACTGCCCGCTCGCAGGGGACTGTCCCTCGCGTGGGCGTCGGTACGAGCCGCTGTTGAAGCAGTCCCGCTTCGAGGGGTCGTTCCGGCAGCGTCGGGCGGAGACCCTGCGGCTCGTCGCCGCCGGGGAGACCGAGTCGCTCGACGCCGAGGCGATCGAGTCGCTCGCCCGCGACGGGCTGGTCGAGCGGAGCGGCGGCCTAGTCCGTCTCCCGCAGTAGGGCGACCGCCTCGGCGGCGAGCCCTTCGCCGCGGCCGGTGAAGCCCAGACGGTCGGTCGTCGTCGCCGAGACGGCGATCCGGCCCGGCTCGACGCCGAGCGTCTCGGCCAGACGGACGACCATCTCCGCGCGGCGGTCGGCGATCCGCGGGTGCTCGCCGATCAGGACGCAGTGGGCGTTGACGAGCTCGTAGCCGGCCTCGCGCACCCGGCGGTAGGCGCGGCTGAGGAGGAGCAGCGAGGAGATCCCGCGGAACTCCTCGTCGCCGGACGGGAACAAGAGGCCGATGTCGCCGAGGTTCGCCGCGCCGAGCAGTGCGTCGATCAGTGCGTGGGTGACGACGTCGCCGTCGGAGTGCCCCGCGAGGCCCGGCTCGTCCGGGAACGGGATTCCGGCGAGGACGAGTGGGACGCTCGCGTCGAAGCCGTGCGCGTCCACGCCGATGCCGACTCTCATCCGAGCGGCTCCTGCCGGGCCCGGCGCCCGTCGAAGACCGTGACCGTCTCGTAGCCGGCTGCGCGGGCGTGCTCGATCGCCCGGTCGAGGTCGCGCCCGACGTTCTGCGGGACGTGGGCGTCGGAGGCGAGCGTGATCGCGGTTCCACGCGCGTGGGCCTCGCGGAGGAGCGCCGGGTTCGGGTAGAGCTCGCCGTGCGGTTTGTGGAGGCCTGCGCTCGAGACCTCGAGCCGGGCGCCCTCGAAGGACTTCGCGACCTCGACCCAGTCCCACGGGATCTCCGGCCCGTGCATCCGGATCAGATCGGGATGGGCGAGGCTGTCGAAGAGGCCGCTGCGTGCGGCTCTCGCGAGGGTCTCGTAATAGCGGCGCCACGCCTCCTCGACGCCCGCCTCGGCGATCAGGCCCGGGTCCACGTCGACGCCGGCATCGCCGATGAAGTGGATCGAGCCGAGGACGTAGTCCCAGGGGTACGGCGCCAGCAGCTCGGCCGTCCGCTCCTCCCGCCCTGGCACGTAGTCGACCTCGATCCCGAGCTTGACGGGCATCCCCTGCCGCTTCGCCTCGGTCACCGCTTCGACGTAGGGCTCGATGTCGCGCGTGCAGCGCTCCACGTGGTACGGCACCGTCCAGAGCTCGCGCGTCTGAGTGAAGTAGTAGACGTGCTCGCTGAAGCCGATCTCGTCGAGGCCGCGCTCGGCGGCCGTCCCGACGAAGCGCTCGACGGCCTCGACGGTGTGGTCGAGGGACTCGTCCGGCGCCCGCAGATGCATGTGGTAGTCGACGATCAAGCCGGCTCGAGCAGGCGCTCGACTGCCTCCAGATCCGCCGGCTCGGTGACCTTGATCAGGCGGGGATCGCCCGGCACCGCCCTGATCCGGCCGCCGCGGGCCTCGACGAGCGCCGAGCAGTCCGTCGCGTCTCCACCGGCGTCGACCGCGTCGCGCAGGGACGTCGAGACGAACGCCTGCGGCGTCTGCGCGAGCACGAGCCCGGCCCGGTCGACCGTCTCCACCACGCGATCCCCGTCGACGCGCTTCACGGTGTCCGGCACCGGCAGGACCGGCACGGCGCCGTCCCAGCCCTCGTTGAGCGCGGTGAGCAGGCGTTCGACGACCTCCTCCGGGATCAGGGGGCGGGCGGCGTCGTGGACGAGGATCACGGCCGCATCCTCCGGAACCACGGTCAGGGCCGCCCGCACGGAGTCGGCGCGCGTCTCGCCGCCGGTCACCGCCTCGACGACCTTGCCGCAGCCGAGCTCCTCGGCGAGCAGGATCACGGGCTCCTCCCAGTCGGGCGGCGCCGCGACCACGATCGAGTCGATCCAGTCGGACTCCTCGAGCCGCTCGAGACTTTCCGCGAGCAGGGGACGGTCGCGCAGGTTCGCGAACGCCTTCGGCCGGTCCAGGCCGAGCCTCTCGCCGCGCCCCGCCGCGACGATGACGGCCCAGACGCTCATGGCGCGAGCTTAGGTGCTACGCGGTCGCGCCGGCCTTGGCGCGGGACTTCTTCTTCGAGCCGGCATCGGAGACCAGGACACCGTCGAGCCACTCGGCGGTCTCCTCCTCGTCCATGCCCTTCGCGTACATGAGCTCGCTGATGAGGATCTTCTTGGCCTTCACGAACATCTGCTTCTCGCCGGTCGAGAGACCCTTGTCGCGGTCGCGCAGGGACAGGTTCCGCACGACCTCGGCGAGCTCGAAGATGTCGCCCGTCTTCATCTTGTCGCGGTTGTGCTTGAAGCGGCGGTTCCAGTTCTTCGGCATCGTCGTGCCGTTCCCGGTCAGCGCCTTGACGACTTCCTTGACGGTGTCCTCGTTGATGACCTTGCGCAAGCCGACGGTCTCGGCGTTCTCCGCTGGCACGTTCACAGTCATGTCGTTGTGAAGGATCTGAATCGTCAGGTACTCGCGCTTCTCGCCGAGCACCTCGCGGGTCTCCTTCTTCACGACGGTGCCCGCCCCGTGGTGCGGATACACCACCTTGTCGCCGACCTTGTACAAGCCCGACCTCCCCACTCCGCATCGATTACGACAAACAGCCGGCGGGTGACGAGTCCGCCGGCAAGCGGCGTAAAGTATAGCCAAAGGCGCCCGAAAAAGCCAGATTTTCCAGGGATTTTCCGCGACCCGCCGGAAAAGCCCTGCTAGCGGGCAGGTTCCGCGGCGGCCTCCCCGGCGGCGAGCCCGGCCCCGAGCGCCCGGCGGAGGGAGTCGGCGGTCCGCACCTCCACGCCGCGGCAGGCCTTGGTTCCCGCCGGGACGACGACCGCGCTCAGGCCGAGCTTCGCACACTCCTCGAGCCGTCGCTCGGCCTGCGACGCGGGCCGGAGCCGGCCGGTCAGGCCGATCTCCCCGAAGGCGGCCACGCCCGCCGGCACCGGCGACCCTTTCGCGGCGGAGGCGATCGCGAGCGCGATCCCCAGGTCGGCGCCAGGCTCGTCGATCCGAACGCCGCCGGCGACGTTGACGAAGACGTCCGCCTGGCCGAGCGCGACGCCGGCATGTCGTGAGAGGACGGCAACGATCATCGCCAGCCGCTTGGGGTCGACGCCGGTCCCGACCCGCCTCGGCATCGCCAGGTCGGTCGGCGAGACGAGCGCCTGGATCTCGAGCAGGAGCGGACGCGTCCCCTCCAGCGCGCACGCCACCGCCGACCCCACCTCCTCCTCGCGGGCGGCGCCGAAGACCTGCGAGGGGTCGGGGACCCCGACGAGCCCGGCTCCCGTCATCTCGAAGATGCCGAGCTCGTTCGTCGAGCCGAAGCGGTTCTTGGCGGCACGGAGGACTCGGTGGGCGTGGTACCGGTCGCCCTCGAACTGGAGCACGCAGTCGACGAGGTGCTCGAGGACGCGCGGCCCCGCCACGGCGCCGTCCTTGGTCACGTGGCCGACCAGGAAGAGCGCGACGCCGGCCTCCTTCCCGACCCGGAGGAGCCGGGCCGAGGCCTCGCGCACCTGCGAGACCGACCCCGGCGCGGACGCGACCTCCGGCGAGTAGAGCGTCTGCACCGAGTCGATCACGCACACCGCAGGCTTCTCCTGCTCGAGCGTGGCGCAGATCGCATCCAGGTCCGTCTCGGCGAGGATCTCCACGCGCTCGGCGCCGCCCAGCCGTGCCGCCCGCAGCTTCACCTGGGCGTTCGACTCCTCGCCGGTGACGAGGAGCGCGCGGCGCTCGCGCGAGATCGCCGCGAGCGCCATGAGCAGGAGCGTCGACTTCCCGACGCCGGGCTCCCCGCCGACGAGCACGAGCGAAGCCGGCACGAGCCCGCCGCCGAGCACGCGATCGAGCTCCGCGACACCGGTCGGGATCCGCTTCGCCTCCTCCACCTCGACGTCGACGAGCCGGAGGACGGGCCGGGGCGCGGCGCCTTTCCCGCGGGACGCGGCCGGCGGCCCCTCCTCGACGAGCGTGCCGAAGCTCCCGCAGCCCGGGCAGCGGCCGAGCCAGCGGCCGGTCGACTGACCGCACTCCGAGCAGGCGAACTTGAGAGCGGCTTGCGCCATGCGGCCACTCTAGGCCGCCAAACGGACGGTCTTCGTGCCGAATCTGTGCCGATTCTCGGTTCGCCCGTAGCGAGATCAGCGGCCGCCCGGATGCCGCCGTCGGGCACGACGACGATTCTTCGGACGTGACCAGGATCACGCCGATCGCGCTCGCCCTGACCGCCGTCTTCCTCTTGACGAGTGCGGCGGGGACGGCGGCCGCCGCCCGAGAGCCGCTGATCGTCTACCGGACGGTCTGGTGGTCGAACACCAAGCGGCCGCCTCACCTCTACGTGGTCTCGCAGTCGGGACGTGGACGCCGCCTGCTCGCCGTCGCCGCCGACCAGCCGGCGTGGTCGCCCGGCCGCAATCGCATCGCCTTTGCGGGGGCCGGCTACGGGGGCAGGCAGGCTGGAATCTGGGTGATGAACGCCGATGGGACGGGCAAGCGGAGGTTGACCGGTCGGGCCGGCGACGGCGAGCCGACCTCGTCGCCGGACGGCCGCCGGATCGCGTATCGCAGCAACGGCGACCTCTGGACCGTGGCCGCGTCCGGCGGCCCTGTGCGCCGGCTCTTCGGCGGCGCCGCGACGAACGAGGGATCGCCGGACTGGTCGCCCGACGGAAAGTGGATCGCGTACCAGAGCAACCGCGGCGGCGAGTCGCAGATCTGGGTCCTCAACCTGAAGACCCGCGGAGTGCGACGGCTGACCCGCGGCGCCCCGTCGCACAATCCCGACTGGTCGCCGGGCGGCAGGTGGATTGCCTATGCCACCCGCGGTCGGATCGCGGTTGTACGGGTGGAGCGGCCGATCCCCCGGCTCCTGCCGACCGGCTATCCGCGCAGCGCGTACTACCCGGCCTGGTCGCCGGACGGCTCGAGGATCGCCTTCGAGCGTGGCGGGCAAGTGCTCACGATCGGGGCGGGGGGAGGCCGGATCCGCTACGTGACCCGCGCCGCGTGGGGCACGAACGGCGACCCCGACTGGTAGACGCCGAAGGAACCGTTGGGGCTGGGGCGGTGTACGCACTTCGTGCGACGCCTTCTCGCCGCCGCCCTGACTGCGCTCGCGCTCGCTTCGGCGGTGTCCGCCGCGCCGCAGGGCCGAATCACCGCCCGGCTCCAGGGTGCCGTGGCCGCGACCGCGAACCAGGCCTGGACGGCGACCGTCGACGTGCGCGACGGCAGGCGCCCATTCGCCGGGCGCGTGACCTTCCTCGCCGCGGGTGAGACGGGACGGCGCGCGTTTCCCGCCCGCCGCACCACCCGGCCCGGCCGGTACCGCGCCCGCATCACCTTCCCCACGGGCGGCCGCTGGGTTCTCAGCGTCCGCGCCGGAAGCCGCGTCATCCGCCTCGTTTCGACCGACGTCCGCGGCGCCGGGCCGCGAATCCTCCGCCCGCACGGGTTCGAGCTCGCGGAGGAACACGGCGACCTCCTCGTGCCGGACATGGGCGGCACCGGCTTCTACGAGGTCTCGCTACGCACGCGCGCCAGGACGCTCGTCGGCCGCGACTTCAACCATCCGATGTTCCTCAACTTCGGCCCGGGCGGCTTCCTCTACGTCGCAGACGAGCAGCGGATCTGGCGGTTCGAGCCCGACGGGTCGAAGACGCCGGTCGCCGGGAACGGGACGCGCGGGCTGGCGGGCGACGGCGGGCCGGCGACGGCCGCGCAGCTCGGCGGCCACGGCGACTTCGCGTTCGACGCCGCCGGCAATCTCTACATCTCGGAGTACGACAACGGCGTCCGCATCGTGACCACCGACGGCCGGATCGACACGCTCGCCGGCATCGGCCGCGAGGGCTACTCGGGCGACGGCGGCCCGGCGCGGGCGGCGGCGTTCGGCGCCCCGCACGGGCTCGACGTGCTCGCCGACGGGACTGTCATCGTCGCCGACAGCCACAACGGCGTCCTCCGCCGGATCGACGGGGCCACGCGAATCGTGACGACGATCGCCCGCGACTTCTCGGCCCCGGTCGGCGTGGACGCTCGGCCCGACGGGACGATCTACGTCGCCGACGCCCGGCTCGACCACGTCGTCCGTCTCTCCGCAGGCGGCAGCCGGACGCAGCTCGGCCGCGGGCTCCGGACGCCGAGCTCGGTCGTCGCAGACCGAGCGGGCAGGTTCGTCTACGCCAGCGAGTTCGACGGCCGCCGCATCACGCGGATCGACTCGCGGACAGGTCGGCAGACGGCGCTGGTGCGGCCCTAAGAACGGGCGGAGGGCTCGACTACAATGCGGCTCGATGCGGCCCGAGACAGCTGACCCAGCCTCCGGGCCCGCGCGCCTGCTCGAGCTCGATGCCGACGAGGCACGGCAGAAGTACGGCCGTGAGGCCTTCACGTTCCGCCACAACCTCGTCAACCACCCGCTATTCACGCTGGACGCGCTCGGCGACCTGGCGGACTCGCTTCCCGCCGAGCTCATCGACCACAACCTCGGCTCGGTCCCGGCGGTGAACCCGGGCGGCGAGGCGCCCCGGATGGACTTGACGCCGGGCGAGATCGTCCGCGGGATCGAGACGAACGGCTGCTGGATCGCCCTGCCGCGCGTGGAGTCGATGCCCGGCTACAAGGGCGTTTACGAGGCGCTCATCGACGAGATCGCCCCGTACCTCCCTGGCGGTCGCGACTCAATTCGGAACAAGCACAGCGTCGTCTTCATGTCGGCGCCGAAGGGTGTCACGCCGATCCACGTCGACCCCGAGCACGGAATGCTCCTCCAGTTCCGCGGAACGAAGTCGGTGAGCGTCGGCGAGTTTCCGGACGAGGATCGCCGGGAGCGTGAACTGGAGCGGTTCTTCTCCGGCGGCCACGAGAACATCGCCGACATGCCGGAGTCGCCAATGGAGTACCGGATGGCGCCGGGCGACGTCGTCCACCTGCCGCCGCTGCTCCCACACTGGGTCGAGAACGACGACAACGTCTCGATCTCGCTCTCGATCGGCTTCCGGGTTCCTGAGATCATCCGTATCGGCCGCGCCTACAGCTTCAACGCGCGCCTCCGACGGCTTGGGCTGGAGCCCACGAAGCCCGGTCGGCGGCCGCGCCTCGACGGCACGAAGGCCGCGGCGATGCGAACGATGAGCTCCGTCCGCGGCCTCATCCGCCGCTAAAGAGACAGTCCGAGCCGCCGCCGGAGGGTCGGCGCGCCCGGCTTCGTTACACAGTGTTACTTGGCATGCGGCAAGCTTTCGCGCTGTGACGGCTGCCGGCACTCCGCTCAACGTCGCGGACTACGAGCGTCTGGCGGAGGCGGCGCTCGACGAGGGCGCGTTCGGTTACTTCGCGGGCGGTGCCGGCGACGAGCACACTGTGCGTTACAACCGCGAGGCGTTCGACCGCTGGCGGCTCCGCCCGCGCATGCTCGTGGACGTCAGCTCGGTGACGACGGCCGTGACCGTCCTGGGCGAGGAGCTCTCGATGCCGATCATCGCGGCGCCGGTGGCCTACCAACGCATGGCGCACCCGGACGGCGAGACGGCCGTCGCCCGGGCGACGGCCGAGCTCGGAACGGTGCAGTGCCTCTCGACCCTCGCCACGGCGAGCATGCAGGAGATCGCCGCCGCCGCTCCGTCGGGACGCCGCTGGTTCCAGCTCTACTGGCATCCGGACCGCGGCATCACCCGCGCGCTTCTCGACCAGGCGCGCGAGACCGGATTCTCCGCCGTGGCCTTCACCGTGGACGTCCCGAAGCTCGGCCGGCGCGAGCGCGACCTGCGGACCGGCTTCCAGCTCACTTCCGGGATCGGCATCCGCACGTACGGCTCGGCGCTCGGCGAGCTCGGGGAGCTCACGCCCGCGCTCGCTGCCCAGCTGATCGACCCGCGGCTCACCTGGCGCGACCTGGAGTGGCTGCACGAGCACGCAGGCATGCCGGTGCTCGCGAAGGGCATCCTCACCGCCGAGGACGCCCTGCTGGCTCTCGAGCACGGGTGCGCCGGCGTCGTCGTCTCGAACCATGGCGGGCGCCAGCTCGACCGCTCGGTCGCCTCGCTCGACGCGCTGCCGGAGGTCGTGGAGGCCGTCGGTGATCGGTGCGAGGTGCTGATGGACGGCGGAATCCGGCGCGGCACAGAGATCGCGGTCGCGCTCGCGCTGGGCGCCAAGGCCGTCCTGGTCGGCCGGCCGGTCGTCTGGGGCCTCGCGGTGGACGGCGCGGACGGCGTCAAGCAGGTCCTCGAGCTGCTGCGAGCCGAGCTCGAGCTCGCGCTGGCCCTCCTCGGCTGCCCCTCACCCGAGGCACTCGGGCGAGGGCACCTCGCGAGGGCGACAACGTAGAGCGTGCTCTTCCTCCTCTTCGGCTCCGCCGGCGTCGGTAAGACGGTCGCGCTCGACACGCTCCGTCGGCGGCGGCTGCCGACCATTGCGATCCACGACTTCGACGAGATCGGAGTCCCGCCCCGCGCCGACATCGCCTGGCGACAGCGCGGGAACGAGCACTGGCTTCGCCGCGCTCTCGACTACGAAGCTGACCGGGTCGACCTCGTCCTCGCCCGACAGACGCCGCCCGGGGAGCTGCTCGCCACGCCGTCCGCACCGCTAGTCGAGGCGATCTCTGCCTGCCTCGTCGACTGCGATGACGAAACTCGCCTCGCCCGACTACGACCCCGCGGGCGGGCCCAACTGGGCCGAATGGATGCGCGGGCATGCGGCAGACCCGAGCTGGCGAACGGAGGTGATCATGCGGCCCGAGACGGGGTCGAGATGCGCTGGGAGCGATGGAGCGATTGGACCGCAGACGATCCGCGCTGGCGCGTTCGGGTTCTCGACACGACCACCCTCGCCGTCGGCGAGGTGGCGGACGAGCTGGTGAACTGGATCGTCGAAGAACGCGCGGTCGTCCAGAGCGGCGAGCACCCGCTTCTCCGCTGGGCGCGCTAGCTAGCTCTCGTCGGCGGGCTCGTCGTCGCTCGAGCCGTCGTCGCCCTCGGCCTTGGGCTCCTCGGGGGGAACCGTAACCTTCTCCTCGACTGGCATCGCGCCGGGGATGACGGTGATGTCGACCTCGTCCTCGTTCTCCGTGCTGCGGTTGACGAGGATCGTCGAGCCGGGGTCGATGTTGCGGCCGAGGACGAAATCGGCGAGCGGGTCCTCGATGAAGCGCTGGATCGCGCGGCGCAGCGGCCGGGCGCCCATCGTCGGGTCGTAGCCCTTGTCGACGAGAAGCTCCTTCGCCTCCGGCGTCAGCTGGATCTCGGCCTGGTGCTCGTGCATCTGCACCTCGAGGCGGTGCATCTGCAGGTCGACGATCGTGAGGATCTCCTCGCGGGTCAGCTTGTGGAAGACGATCACCTCGTCGATGCGGTTCAGGAGCTCCGGGCGGAAGACCTTCTTCAGCTCGCCCATGATCCGGTCCTTCATCTCCTCGTAGGAGAGGCCGGTGTCGTCGCCGAGCGAGAAGCCGAGCGTCTGGTTCTTCGAGATCGTGCCGGCGCCGATGTTCGACGTCATGATCACGATCGTGTTCCGGAAGTCGACCTTGCGGCCCTGGGCGTCCGTCAGCTTCCCGTCCTCCAGGATCTGGAGCAGGATGTTGAAGACGTCCGGGTGCGCCTTCTCGATCTCGTCGAGCAGGACGACCGAGTACGGCTTGCGGCGCACGGCCTCCGTGAGCTGGCCGCCCTCGTCGTAGCCGATGTAGCCCGGGGGCGAGCCGACGAGCCGGGACACGGAGTGCTTCTCCATGTACTCCGACATGTCGACCTGGATCATCGCGTCCTCGTCGCCGAACAGGAACTCGGCGAGCGTGCGTGCCAGCTCGGTCTTCCCGACGCCCGAGGGGCCGAGGAAGATGAACGAGCCGGTCGGGCGCTTGGGGTCCTTGATCCCGGCGCGGGCGCGGCGGATCGACTTGGAGACCGCGACGATCGCCTCCTCCTGGCCGATCACGCGCTTGTGCAGCTCCTCCTCCATGCGGATCAGCTTCTGCGTCTCCGCCTCGGTGAGCTTGAAGACCGGGATGCCCGTCCACATCGAGACGATGTCCGCGATCTCGTCCTCG
>DASSSO010000043.1:0-12190 GCA_035776735.1 Gaiellaceae bacterium
GTACGTGGTCGCTCCCATCCGCCCGGCCGTCGTCTTCGAGAGCGCATAGGCCCAGGTCATGAAGCCGATCGCGGTCGGGAAGGCGCCGAGGTAGACCATCCACGCGATCGAGCTTCCCTCCGCGCGCCCGAGCTCGTCGACCAGGCTCGGCGCGAACGGCAGGCAGACGACCAGCCCGACGGTGGCGGCGAGGAAGGTGACGTGAAGCGCCGAGGCGCGCGACAGCAGCGGCTTCTGCGCGACGACGCCGCCGGCGTAGAAGGCGGCTGCGGCAACGCAGAGCACGGCGCCCCAGCCTGCCGCCACCCCGCGCCCGGATGTGGCGAGCCCGATCACGACCGCGCCGCCGAACGCGATCGCACAGCCGACGAGCAGTGACCGCGGAAAGCCCTCGCTCAGGAGGACGCCGGCGAGCAGCGCGATCAGCACCGGCCCGACGTTGACGAGCATCGCGGCCGTGCCCGCATCGACGCGCTGCTCGGCCTCGTTCAGGGCAAGGTTGTAGAGCCCGAACCAGAGCACGCCGCAGACGAGCAGGAGCGGGAGCTCTCGACGGCCGGGCAGCCGCTCGCGCTGGAGGAGCACGAAGACGCCGAGGAGCGCGCTGCCCACCACGAGCCGGCCGAGGCTGAGCGCGCCCGGCGAGAGGTCCTCGCCCGCCGCACGGATCCCGACGAAGGCCGACGCCCAGAGGATCACAGTGACGAGCGCAGCGAGGAGAGCCACTGAGAGGTGTAACGCGCGAGACGCGCGATTTCGTCAGATCAGAAGATCTCGGGGCACCACGGGTAGCGGTCGGCGCGGAACAGCGCGTCTGCCCGGTCGATCGCCCCCGGCGCCAGCTCCTCCACCCTGTCCGCACGCGCCAGCTCGCCAAAGGTGAAGCCGCCGAGGTACACGGAGCCGAGGGAGGCGACCGGCACGGCGAGCTCCGCTTCCGCATCCGTCCGCTCCACGCCTTCGGGCCCCACGCGCCAGCGCCCGGCGTTCCAGGGACAGAGCTCGTCGGCGATCTCGAGCACGACCGGCTCGCCCGGCTTGAACGCCCTCGCGGCGAGGGCGGCCTCGACGTCGACGACCCGCACCCACAGCCCGTCGCGGAGCTCGTACCGGAGCCGCCGCGGGTCGCGGAGGAGCAGGAAGAGCTCGTGGTCGCGCGGCAGCAGGTGCGCCTTCACGCTCGCCATCCAGTCGATGTCGAGCAGGTAGCGCCACATCTCCCGCGTCGCCTCCGGGGAGTCGCCGATCGCCTCGATCACGTTGACGAAGCCGTTCGGGATCCCGCGCTCGGCAGAGAAGTGGAGGCGGTAGAGCGCGTACGCCGCCGGGCGGCCGTCGAGCTCGAGCAGCACCCTGACCTGCTCGCCGCCGCCCTCGCGAGCCCACTCCGGATCGGCGAGCCGGCGGTACCGCCACCAGTCCTTCGTGCGGACGAACATGCCGGGATGGCGGGGGGTCGCCGCCCGCTGGATCTCGAAGAACGTGTCGACCGCTTCGTCGACCTCGAGGAAGCGAACGGTGCCCGCCGGCTCGAAGCCGCTGTGGTACTCGGCGGTGTCCCGGCGCAGGTCGATGCTCCCGCAGAACGAGGCGACGCCGTAGCCGAAGCGGCCGTACAGCGAATCCTCCGACGCCCACAGGTACGCGATCGGCTCGCCCCGTTCGTAGATGTCCTGGAGCTGCGCGCGCATGAGGTCGCCAAAGATCCCGCGGCGCCGGTGGGTCGGCAGCACGCCGACCAGGGTCACGCCGGCGGCCTGGACCAGCCCGCCCGGAACGCCGGTCTCGAACGGGAACACCCCGCCGCTCCCGACGACCGCGCCGTTCTCCCAGGCGCCGTGGATCCGGTCGGCTGGGATGATCGGGCCGAACCGCTCCTTGAAGTCCGGTGTCGGCGTGCGCCCGAAGTAGTGCATGATCGGCCGCACGACCTCGGGGAACTCCTCCGGCCGGGCGGGGCGGATCTCGATGCTCAACCGACCCTCTCGAGCGGTGCGTAGTCGAGCACGAGCCGCCGGTCGGCGTCCTCGCCGGCGAAGCGGACGCTGACCACGCCGCCGGGCTCGACGGCCGTGACGATTCCCTCGCCGAGCGTTCCGTGCCTGACCGTGTCGCCGGTCGAGAGCTCGGGCGTGTCACCCCGAGGCTGGATCCGCGCGACCGGCGCGCCGTACCCCGACCACGACGACGGACGCAGGCGCTCGCGGTGGATCTCGTCCTGCGGGAGCTCGTCGAGGAAGCGAGAGGGCAGGTTGTAGTTTCGCGACCCGTAGAGCGAGCGGCCGGCGGCGTGCGTGAGCGTCAGCCGCTTCTGCGCCCTCGTCATGCCGACGTAGGCCAGGCGCCGCTCCTCCTCGAGCGAGTTCTCCTCCAGCGAGCGGGAGTGCGGGAAGATCCCCTCCTCCATCCCGATCATGAACACGGCCGCGAACTCGAGGCCCTTGGCGTTGTGGAGCGTCATCAGCGTGACGAGGCTCTGCTGCTCGCGCAGGCTGTCCTGGTCGGAGAAGAGCGAGATCTCCTGGAGGAAGGTGGAGAGGCTCGGGCTCTCGGCGCCCGCCTGGTACTCCTGCGCGACGCCGATCAGCTCCTGGAGGTTCTCGATCCGCCCCTGCGCCTCGATCGTCCTCTCGGCCTCCAGCGACTCGAGGTAACCGCTGCGCTCGAGCGTTCGCTCGACGAGCTCGTCCACGGGCAGCTCGAGCGCGCCCGCCTGGAGGGAGAGGAGCAAGTTGCGCAATCCGGTGACCGAGCGCACCTGCGCCGGGCCGAGCCCGGCCTCCTCCGGGAACTCGAGCGCTTCCCAGAGGGAGAGCCCATGTGAGTCGGCGTACGTCTGGAGCCGGGCGAGCGAGGCATCGCCGATCCCGCGGCGCGGCCGGTTCGCGATCCGCTGCATGCTGACGGCGTCGTAGGGGTTGTCGATCACCTGGAGGTAGGCGATCGCGTCCTTGACCTCGGCGCGCTCGTAGAACCGCGGGCCGCCGATCACCTGATACGGGATCTCGCTGCGAACGAGGACGTCCTCCAGGACGCGCGACTGCGCGTTCGTCCGGTAGAAGACCGCGATCTCGTTGCCGTTGACGCCCTCGTCGACGAGCCCGGCGATCTCGGAGGCGACCCAGCGCGCCTCGGCGTGCTCGTCCTCCACCTCGAGGACGCGGACCGGGTCGCCGTCGCCGAGGTCGGACCAGAGGTTCTTCGGCTTCCGCTCCGCGTTGTGGGAGATGACGTGGTTGGCGGCGCGGAGGATCGTGTTCGTCGAGCGGTAGTTCTGCTCCAGCGGTACGACCCGCGTCTCGCCGAAGTCGCGCTCGAACTCGAGGATGTTCCGGATGTCCGCGCCGCGGAAGGCGTAGATGGACTGATCCGGATCGCCCACGACACAGACGTTCCTGTGCTTCTCGGCCAGGAGCTGGAGCAGCCGGTACTGCGCGTGGTTCGTGTCCTGGTACTCGTCGACGAGCACGTAGCGGAACGCCTTCTGCCAGCGCTCCTTCGCCTCGGGGAACCGCTCGAGCACCTGGACGGTCAGCATCAGGAGGTCGTCGAAGTCGACGGCGTTCGCGGCAAAGAGGCGGCGCTGGTAGAGCTCGTAGGCGTCGGCGACCGTCTGGTCGTAGAACGACTCGACGCGGTTCCGGTACTCCCCGGGGTCGATCAGCTGGTTCTTCGCGGAGGAGATCTGCTCGTGGATCCCGCGCGGGACGAAGCGCTTGGGGTCGCGCTCCAGCTCCTCCAGGCACTGCTTGACGAGCCGCACCTGGTCGGCCTGGTCGTAGATCGTGAAGTTCGTCCGGTAGCCGAGCCGGGGCGCCTCGCGCCTGAGGATCCGGCCGCAGGCGGAGTGGAAGGTGAGGATCCAGATGCGGCGGGCGACCTCCGGAAGCAGGTCCTCGAGGCGCGAGCGCATCTCCCCCGCCGCCTTGTTCGTGAACGTGATCGCGAGGATCTCGTTCGGCTGGACGCCGACCGCTGAGATCAGGTGCGCGACCCGGTAGGTGAGGACGCGGGTCTTGCCGGATCCGGCGCCGGCGACGACGAGCAGCGGCCCCTCCGTGTGCAGCACGGCCTCCCGCTGAGCGGCGTTCAGGTCGGCGAGATAGGTCTCCGGCGAGGCGACTGCCATTGCCGGTCGATGCTAGCTGGGCTGTTGGAACCTACTCCGCGCGCTGCATGCTCGGCGGCCCGTAGAGCAGCGCGACGGCCGTTGCGACGGCCACGATCGAGCCCGTCACGGCCGTGGCCGGAAGCGACAGCGCAAGCGTCGTTCCGCTTCCAGGAACGGCCGCAGCCCACTGGACGGCGAGCACCGTGCCTGCGATGGCGCTCACGGCGAGCGCCGCCGCCGACACCAGCAGCGCGCCGAGGGCGACCCGTGACAGCTTCAGCCAGGAGGCGGTCAGCGCGAGCAGCGCGGCCGCGAGGGCGACGCCGTAGAACGCGAGAGCCGCGTGCAGCTTCCACGTGAGGTGGCCGGGCCGCTCGGCCCACGGAGCCGCGGGAAGCGTGTTCTCCGGAATCGCGTAGAGCGGCAGTGAAAAGACGGCAAGGGCGGTCAGGAGCAGACCGGCCGCCCAGGACAACCCGGCCGGCCCGGCGGCCCGAACGGCCTCCGCCGCCACGGCGCCGGGCGGACCGAATCGCGTCACCGCTTCACGCCCCGCCTCGTCGGGCGCACGGCCGGCCCGGCCCAGGGCCTCCGCCGAGTCGCGCAGGTGGCCTTCCACCTCCGCGAGGAGCCGACGGCGGCGGATCGGTCGGAAGCGCATCTCCCGCCGGAGCTCGCGGAGATACGCGTCGATCGCTCTCACGCGGTCGCCGCCTCGACCGCGCCGGCGAAGGCTGTCCACTCTCGCCGCTCCCGCTCGAGCCGCGTTCGGCCCCGCCGGGTCAGCCGGTAGATCCGCCGCCGTCGGCCCCGGACTGTCTTCCACGAGCTCGCCAGCAGCCCCGCTCGCTCGAGCCGGTAGAGCGCCGGGTACACGGTGCCCTCGGCGAGATCGAGCTCGTTGCCGGTCGCCTGCCGGATCGCCTCGACCACGCCGTATCCGTGGAGCGGCTGCCGTGCAATCGCGGCGAGGAGGAGGAAGTCCATGTGGCCTTTCAATACCTCGGATCGCAAGGTATTGCCATACTAGGTGGTCACGGTGGTAGCGTCAACCCGTGGGCTACGCGCATTCCTCCATCGACGAGCTCGGCAACGAGACCTTCCGCAAGGTCCGCCGGGCGCTCGGGATCACCGCCTTCGGCGCCAACGTGCTCGTGCTCCAGCCGGGCGTCGTCGGCCGGCCGCACTACCACGAGGAGCAGGACGAGCTGTACTTCGTCCACAAGGGCCGCGCGGTCTTCGACCTGCCCGACGACCGGATCGAGCTCGGGCCCGGCGGTCTCCTGCACGTCGAGTCCACCACCCCACGCCGGGTGACGAACCCGGGGCCGGACGAGCTCGTGATGCTCGTCGTCGGGGCGAAGGAGGGCTACGTCGGACGCGACGGGCAGCCCGCCGCGCCGAAGGCGTTCCTCCGGGACGTCGACGCGGACTGATGCACTCGCTCTCGGAGCTCCGGGAGCGCCGTGTCCACGAGCTGCGGCTGACGCCGGATCGCGCGCTCGAGACGCTCGACGACGCCGAAGCGTTTCTGCGCGACCGCGGGATGCTCACGCGCACCGAGCAGTCGGCGATCCCCAGCCTCTACGAGGCCTGCCACGAGGATCCGTACATGCCGGCCAGCCGCGGGTTCGGCCAGTGGCCGGAGACGAAGTGGCCCTGGTTCGGGGAGCTCGCCGACCGGGAGGGCGTCTACGCGCTGAAGATCCATCGCGGGAAGCACATCCTGGTGACCGACGAGATCGCGGCGCTGCTCGACCCGATCCTGCGCGGCGAGATCCAGCGGATGCGGGCCGAGGCGGACGACTGGGCGCTCCTCCTCGACCACCTCGAGGCCGTCGGCCCATCCGAGGTCGAGGATCTCGCGGAGGAGCTCGGGCTCTCGCAGAAGGCCCTGAAAGGCATCCGGTCGCCGCTCGAGCGCTGCGGCGCCGTCGTCAGCCGCTCGCTCGCGGTCTCGGCGACCGCAGAAGGGCCCCACCCGCACACGACGGAGCTCGCGCGGTGGGATCAGGTGTATCCCGAGCCGTCCCCCGGCGGCGGGCTCGACGATCTCACCGTCGCCGCGGTCCGGGCCGCGGTCGTCGCGCCCGAGCGGGAGGTGCTCCGCTGGTTCAGCTGGACGTGGCTCTATCGGAAGACGCTCGTGGACGACCTCGTCGCCCAGGACCGCCTCTACCGGCCCGAGCCGGACTGGGTCAGCGCAGCGGATACGGCTTCCTCGCCAGGGCAGGCAGCACCTGAGCGGTGACGATCGCCGGCGTCACCGCGTAGCGGCGGCTGTAGCGGTAGCCGCCGTCCGGCCGTCTCAGCGAGGCGAGGAAGCGGAACGCCCCCGGCGGGGGCCTGACGCCCGCGGCGAGGTGGGCCTGGATCGCCCATGCGGTCGACTGGGCGTCCGGCTCGCGGCCCGGGGTGAGGCGCACACCGCCGTTCTTCGCGGTCAGGCGGCGGATGAACGCGAGCGCGCGCCGGATCGGCCGGCCCCGCACGCCGCTCCAGCGCAGCGCCTGGATCGCGGCGGCCGTGTCGTTGGAGTCCGCCGCGCCGTTCGGCAGCCAGGACCAGCCGCCGGTCCGCCGCTGCTGCCGGAGCAGGTAGCGCGCGGCCGCCCGCTCGCCCTTGGGCAGCGCGAGGACGCCCCAGATCGTGGAGTTGACGAGCGAGCCGATGCGTCCGTCCCTCCGCCGCTGCCGCTCCAGGCGTCCGAGGAACGGCTCGGGGCTCTCGCCGAGCGCGCGCAGCGCCATGACGCGGAGCGCGAGATCGGTCGTGTCCGCGACGGGCGCGTCTCGAAGGTACGAGGCCGCGCCGGCCTCCGTGGTGCGGCCCGTCGCCTTCAGCCCGAGGACGGCCCACGCGGTGAGCGCGGGATCCGAGCGGCCGCCTGGCTCCGCGAAGCCGCCGTCCGCCTGCTGGCGCGCGGCGACGTAGTCGGCAGGACCGGCGAGCACGAGCGCCGAGCCGGCGACGGCGAGCAGCTTCAGGCCCATGCGACCTCCACACGGAGCCGGCGGCCGTAGCGCTCGAGCAACCTGCGCAGCTCCGGGCCGATCGCGAGCGCGAAGACGACGTTGCCGACGGCGTGGGCGACGCTGAACGGGACGCCGCGCGCGTACACGAACGTCAGCGCCTCCCACGTGTGCGGCCAGAAGCTGTACCAGTACCAGAGGTCCATCGCGCTGCTGAAGGCGAAGCCGAGCGCGAAGCAGAGGGCTGCGAACGCCCAGCGGTTTCGGATCAGGCCCGCGGCCAGCGCGCCCGCCACGCCGCAGCCTCCCCAGGCGAGCATCTGCCAGGGCGTCCAGACGCCCTGGCCGAGGTAGAAGTTGGACACGAGGGCGGCGACGGCGCCGACGGCGAAGCCGACGCGGGCGCCGAGCGCCGCGCCGGCGGCGACGGCGACGACGGTGACCGGCTGCACTCCGGGAACGGCGGCGAAGAGCACCCGCCCGGCCGCCGCAGCGCCGCCGAGGACGGCGACGAGCGCCACCTCCTTCGCCGAGCCCGGGCCGGACTCCAGCCAGACGAAGCCGGTCGCGACCAGTGCGACGGCCACCAGCAGGAGCGAGAGGCCGGCGTCCTGCGGCGAGAGGGCGGCCCAGGCGCCGCCTGCGAAGGCGACCCCGGCGGCGGCGAGGATCGCGGCCCTAGGCATACACGGCCTCCCGTGCCGGCAAGGTGGTCACGATCCGGTCGGCGACCTCCGACGCGAAGACGAGGTCGTGGGTCACCACGAGCGTGGCCCGATCGGCGGCCTGCGAGCGGAGGAGCGCGGCGAGCTCGAGCTTCCGCTCCGGATCCATGCCCCGCGTGGGCTCGTCCAGCACGAGCACGTCCGGCTCGGTGACGAGCACGGCGGCGAGGGCAAGGCGCTCCCGCTCGCCGCTCGAGAGGTCGCGCGGATGGCGGCGGTCATACCCGGCGAGATCGACGAGCGCGAGTGCGCGGCGGGCGCGCTCGAGGTCACCGCCGACGCCGAGCGCGACCTCCTCGTCCACCCGCTCGGCGACGACGTAGCGGCCGGGATCCTGGCTCAGGTACGAGGCGCGGCCGGGCCGCTCGACGGTCCCGCCAGCCGGCTCGAGCAGGCCGGCGGCGAGCTTGGCGAGCGTCGTCTTCCCGGACCCGTTCGGGCCCGTCAGGGCGACGATCTCGCCGTACCCGAGCTCGAGGTCGGGCACCGCGACTGCGCGGTCGCCGTAGCAGTATGAGGCGCCCTCGACGCGCACGACCTCGCGGCCTCTGGGCGGGCCCTCGATCTCCCGCGGCTCCCCGGCGAGGAACGCCGGATGCTCGGCCGCGAGCCAGCGCAAGGCCTGACCTTGTGTTGCATCGAGGACGATCTTCCCCTCCTCCATGAACACGACCCGGTCGCAGCGCTCGAGCGGCAGCGCCGGCCGCTGCTCGGAGACCACGACTGCGCAGCCAAGCCGTGTCGCGAGGTCGAGCAGGAGCTCCGCCGCGTCCGGATCGAGCTGCGACGTGGGCTCGTCGAGCAGGAGGAGCTGCGGACGGAGGGCAAGTGCCGATGCAACACAAACCCGCTGGAGCTCGCCCGCCGAGAGCTCGTGCGTCCTTCGGCCGGCGAGGTGCTCGGCGCCAAGCGCGCGCAGCGCCTCGCGGGCCCGCGGCTCGATCTCGAGCGGCGGCGCGCCGAGGTTCTCGAGGCCGAACTCGACCTCGTGCAGGACGCCGGTGAAGACGACCTGGTCCTCGGGGTCCTGGAAGGCGCTGGCGACCGTCCCGGCGAGATCGCCCGGCCGCGCCGTGCGCGTGTCGCGCCCCCCGACCTCGACACGGCCGGCGAAGCGGCCGCCGTGAAAGTGCGGCACGAGGCCGGCGAGGGCGCGGAGCAGCGTGGACTTGCCCGAGCCGGACGGGCCGAGCAGGCAGACGAGCTCCCCGGGACGAAGCTCGAGCGAGACGTCCTGCAACGCCGGCGGGTCGCCGGGATAGGCGTACGAGAGCCCGTCGACCCGCGCTAGAGCCACAACACACCCGCCAGGACGACGACGCCGGCGCCGGCGAGCGCCAACCGGTCGAGCGAGCCCCAGGATGGTGACGGCGCCCGGGTCCTCCCCGGCCGGCCGAACCCCCGCGCCTCCATCGACTCGGCGAGGTTCAGCGACCGCTCGAGCGAACCGGCGACGAGCGGCGAGAGCAGCCGGGCGCGTCCGCGGAGCCCCTCGACGGCAACTCCCCGGCCGCGCAGCGCCTCCACGTAGCCGGCCGCGTCCCGCTCCAGCGCCGGCAGGAGCCGTGTGGCCAGCCCGACGGCCAGCACCGACCGCCGGAGCCGGCCGCCCGCGAGCAGCAGCCGGTCGTGGTCGAGCAGCAGCGCGTAGGCCGCGAACGCGAGCCCGACCGCGACCAGGCGGAGCGCCTGGAAGACCGCCTCGGAGAGCTCCTCGCTCGTCACGTCGAGCTGCCCCACGACCGGCACCTCGGGCCCCTCCCAGTAGACGACGCCGCCGTACCGGGCCGCGAGCGGGCTGAAGAGGAGGAGGACGACGCCCGAGGCGATCGTCCCGACGAGATAGGGCCAGCGGCGCGGACGGGGGGCGCGCAGACAGGCGGCGAACAGGGCGGCCGCGATGATTGCCACCGAGATCGTGCGGTCGGCGAGGAGCGCCGCCGCCGCCAGCCCGGCGAGGAGCACGGCTGCGGGTACAGGGCTCACGGAACCTCGTACCGGTAGCGGACGGTCGAGGGCACCTCGAGGAGCTCGCGCGCGAGCTCCTCACCCAGCTCGAACACGACCGGGTCGCCTGGTCCTCCCTCGAGGCGGCCGCGAAAGCCCGAGCCGGGAACGAGCACGAGCCGGTTCGCGCCCTCGCCGGGCTCGGCGGCAGCGCCGAGCAGCTCCGCGAGCCGGTTGCGCACGTCCGAGGCAGGGCCCTCCACGACCGTCGGCCGCCGCTCGCCGCCCCAGCCATGGAGGAACGGCTCCGGGAAGGCGCCGACGACGACCGGGTGGCGCATCTGCTCTTCCCAGGAGCGGTGATCCCACCAGAGCACGTCGCCGTCGTGGAGCTCGTAGTCGGCGGCGCTGATGTCGGCCTCGTAGCCGTTCACGAAGTAGAACCAGTCGTTGCGACCGGCGAGGTCGCCCTCGACGCCGTCGATCGCCTGGACGAACCTGCCGCCGTACCGGGTCTCCACGTCCGTCTTGCGCCGAAGCGCCTCGAGCGCCGAGATCCCGGCCGGCACCGTCGTCGTCAGCACGACCTCGCGGCCCCGGTCGCGCGTGATCCAGAGCTGGGCCGAGCCCTCGCCGGCCGCCTCCTCCCCGCACCCCGCGAGCAGGCAGGCGGCGGCGAGGAGGAGCGCGAGCCGGCGAATGATGCGCATCTACCGGAGCGCGTTCGAGCGGACGGCGCCGGCGAGCGTCGCCCGGACTGTGCCGGCGTGCCTGCCGACGCAGGCGCGACCTGCGCGGGTCCGGACGCGCCGGCCGTCCACGTGCAGCACGGCCCCGGCGGCCGCCCGGTCGACGCCCTGGTCGTTCTCGGACACGACCCGGTAGCAGTTGCGCCCTGTTCGAGTCAGGAGCAGGGTCGGCGGCCCGCCCGTCGGGCCGAACGTCGCCCAGTACCAGAGCACGCGGTCGCCGTCGTTCAGCTGGACCTGGTCCGCACCGACCGGGGGCGAGACGCCGTTCACCTTGAAGACCCACCCGTTCGCGCCGCCGGCCGGGTGGCGGCCGATCTGGTCGACGTATGAACCGAACGACGACTGCGCGACGTGGTAGTAGAACTCGCCGCGCAGGCTGGCCACGTCGAGGGCCTGCATGGCGTTCGCCCCCGCCTCGAACCGCGTCTCCAGCGAGCCGAAGATCGAGAGCGTCCGTCCTTCGACCCGGACCGAGACCCGGGCCGCGAGGGCCGATGGGACGAGCAATGCCGCCAGCGCGGCGAGCGCCGCGAGGGCAATCAGGATCTTGCGCACGAATCCTCCTTCCGCGAGGGGTTCTGAGTGCTGGGCGAGCGGCAGGTCTTCTGACTCGGGGCGCCCTCCCTCGCCGCCTTCCCGGCCCGCGGGCCAGTGGCATCTCGGCGCGGGAGCGTCTCCCCTCACAGCGGCGGGACCGTCCCGGACTCGCACCGGGTTCCCTCTCCGCTCGCCTCTGTTGTCGGCCCTAGTATGACGCGCCGTGCGGCGGCTGCTCTCGCTCTGGCTCCCGGTCGCCGCCTGGGCGGCGCTGATCTTCGGCCTCTCGTCGGTTCCCGACCTCGGAACCGGCCTCGGCGGCTGGGACCTCCTGCTCCGGAAGCTCGCGCATGCGACGGAGTACGCGATCCTGGCCGCCCTCCTCGTTCGCGCTCTCGGCCGCCCGGGCTGGGCGGCGGTGGCCGGCGTCGCCTACGCGATCTCGGACGAGATCCACCAGTCGTTCGTCGAGGGCAGGGAGGGCTCGCCGCTCGACGTCGGCGTCGACGCGGTCGGGGTCCTCGTCGGCGTCCTGCTCGCCCGGCGGTGGTGGGGATGAGAGCGGTCGCGATCGACCTGGACGTCCTCGGCGACACGCGCGCCCTCTGGGACGACTGGCTCGCGGACGCCGCCCGCCGCCTCCGGTCGATCGCGGAGCTCGACGTCGAGTCGCTCCCCCGCGATCGCGGTCAGGCGGCCGAGGAGCTCGACCGTTGGGCCCAGCAGGGGATCGGCGACTGGCGCGCCGCGCTCCGTCGCTTCGCCGAGGACCGGGCGCCGGTCTACTTGCGTCCGGAGGCGCCGGTGAGCGCGGCGCTGCGAGCGCTCGAGGGGTTCGGCGCCAGGCTCGGCGTCTTCACGGACGCGCCGGAGCCGCTGGCGCGCGTCGCGCTCGCCCACCTCGGCGCCGCGCGGCGGATCGACTTGCTGGAGACCGGCGCCCGCGCGCTCGACCGGCTGCTCGCCGAGCTCGGCCCGGAGGCCGCGATCGTCCGTTCGAGGGAAGAGCTATCCGGTCTGCCCGGGTAGATTTGGAGTCGTGGAAGCACCGAAGGACGTCGGCGACCGCCAGCTCGACGCACTCCTCGAGCGCCTCGACCGCCTGACCGCCGAGGTGCACGGGCTCAACCGCCGCCTCGACAGCGG
>DASSSO010000046.1:0-8575 GCA_035776735.1 Gaiellaceae bacterium
ACCGGCATGCGGATGATGGAGCTGGCCGGCGAGATCGGCGACGGCGTCCTGCTCAACTACCTCGTCGGCCCGGACTACAACCGGCGGGCGCTGGAGCACCTCGCCGCCGGCGCCGAGCGAGTCGGCAGGACGCTCGACGAGGTCGACCGGCCGCAGCTCGTCGTCTGCTCGCTGGACGACGACCGGTCGCTCGCCCTCGACCGGGCGCGCGAGCTCGTCACCCAGTACCTGGGGCAGCAGCCACACATCGGGAAGGCGAGCGGCGTCGACCCGGAGCTGCTCGCGGAGATCGGGCGGATCCTGACCTGGCCGGCGACCCAGGCGCAGATCGAGCAGGCGATGGGGCTCGTACCCGACGACGTCGTCCAGCTGATCACCGCGTCCGGGACCGCCGACGAGTGCCGCGCGAAGGTGCAGGAGTACCTCGAGAGCGGCTGCACGTGCCCTGTCCTCTACCCGCTCGGCGACGACGTCGAGGCGATGCTCGAGGCCTTCGCCACCGCGAGGGTCTGATGGACGCCTTCAGCCCGCGGTCGCTGGAAGAGGCGCTCGAAATCCGGGCCGCCCATCCGGAGGCGATACCCGTGGCGGGCGGCACCGACCTGTGGGTGGAGGTGAACGCGCGCCGGCTCCGGCCGCCCGCGCTCCTCGACCTCTCGCGCGTCGAGGAGCTCAGGCGCTGGGAGCGGAACGGCGCCGTCTTCGTCGGCGCCGGGACGACGTTCTCGTCGATCGTCGACGAGCTCGGCGAGTTCGGTCCGCTGGTCGAGGCCGCGCGCTCGGTCGCCTCGTCCCAGATCCGGAACCGGGCGACGGTCGGCGGCAACCTCGCCACGGCCTCGCCCGCCGGCGACAGCATTCCCGTCCTCAGCGCCTACGGCGCCGACGTGATCGCCGCCGCGGCCGGAGGCCGGAGGCGGCGGATCCCGCTGGACGAGTTCCTCGTCGGTCCCAAGCGCACGAGCCTCACGGCCGACGAGCTGATCGAGGGAGTCGAGTGGACGCCGGTCTCGGGCCCGGGCTCGTTCACGAAGGTCGGGCGCCGCAACGCGATGGTGATCGCGGTGGCAAGCGCCTGCCTCCAGCTCGACGAGGAGCGGGGCCGAGTGCGTCTCGCGCTCGGATCCGTCGGGCCGACCGTCCTGCGCGCGGCCGGCGCCGAGCGGTTCGCCGCGGAGATCCTGGACGGCGATCGTACGGCCGCCGCGCTCGCCGAGTTCGGCCGCCTCGCCGCGTCGGAGGCGCAGCCGATCGACGACCTGCGCGGCTCGGCCGCCTACCGGCGCCGCGTCGTCGAGGTCCTTGCCCGGCGGGCGCTGGCCCGGGCGCTGGAGGAGCGATGCTGATCCGGACGATCGTCAACGGCGCCGAGCTCGCGGTCGAGGCCGCGCCCGGCACGAGTCTCCTTACGCTCCTTCGCGACGAGCTCGGCTTGACGGGCTCCAAGAACGCGTGTGAGGAGGGGGAGTGCGGGTCGTGCTCGGTCTGGCTCGACGGCGAGCTCGCCTGCGCGTGCCTCGTCCCGGCCGCCCAGGCGGACGGGCGCGAGGTCCGGACGGTCGAGGCGCTCGCCGGGCCCGGGGCGCTCCATCGGGTGCAGAAGGCGTTCCTCGACGCGGGCGCCGTGCAGTGCGGCTTCTGCACGCCCGGCGCCGTCGTCGCTGCGGCCGACCTGCTCGAGCGGGACGCTGCGCCGACCGACGAGGCGATCCGGGAGGCGCTCGAGGGCAACCTCTGCCGCTGCACCGGCTACCAGAAGATCGTCGAGGCCGTCCATCTCGCCGCCGGACAGGCGGCGCCTCCCGACGCAGTCCTCGCCGGCCGCGTGGGGGAGAGCGCGCGGCGTGTCGACGGCGTCCCGAAGGTGACGGGGGAGTTCGAGTACGGCACCGACGTCCGCGCGCACGGCATGGCCTGGGGCGCGACAGTTCGCAGCCCGCATGCGTCGGCGCGCATCCGCTCGATCGATACGGCGAGGGCCGCGAAGAGCGTCGGCGTCCTGGCCGTCCTGACGGCCGACGACGTCCCGGGCCAGCCCACGTACGGCCTCGAGTACGCCGACCAGCTGGTGCTCGCATCGGACGTCGTGCGCTACGCGGGCGAGCCGGTCGCGCTCGTCGCGGCCGAGACCCGGGATCAGGCTCGTCGCGCGGCCGAGCTCGTCGAGGTCGAGTACGAGCCACTCCCGGCCGTGACGGACATGCAGGCGGCGCTCCAGCCCGACGCGCCGCAGGTGCACGAGTTCGGGAACGTCCTCCGCCATGTCCACATCGTCCACGGCGATCCCGACGAGGCCGAGGCGGACGTGTGGGTCGAGGGCTACTACGAGACGGCGATGCAGGACCAGGCGGCGCTCGGGCCGGAGGGCGCGCTCGCCGCGCCCACCGAGGACGGAGGGATCGAGCTGCGCACGATCACGCAGTGGCTGCACGTCGACCGGCAGCAGATCGCGCCGTGCCTCGACCTCCCCGAGGAGAAGGTGCGGATCACGCTCGCCGGCGTCGGCGGCGCGTTCGGATCGCGCGAGGACATCCATGCGCAGATCCACGTCTGCCTGCTCGCTCTGCGGACCGGCCGGCCGGTGAAGATGGCCTACGGGCGGGAGGAGTCGTTCCACGGCCACGTCCACCGCCATCCGTCCCGGACGTGGATCAGGTACGGCGCGACCCGCGACGGGCGGCTCGTCGCAGCCGACGTCCGGCTTCTGCTGGACGGCGGCGCCTACGCATCCTCGTCGCCCGCGGTCGTCGCTAACGCCTCGACGTTCGCTGCCGGCCCCTACGAGGTGCCGAACGTCCGGATCGAGGGCACGGCCGTCTACACGAACAACCCGCCGTGCGGCGCCATGCGCGGGTTCGGCGCCCCGCAGGTCTGCTTCGCGTACGAGTCCGCGCTGGACGAGCTGGCGGCGAAGCTGGGAATCGACCCCGTCGAGCTGCGACTCAAGAACGCCGTGCACACGGGCTCGGTGCTGCCGACCGGCCAGGTCCTGACCGGCAGCGCGCCCGTCGCGGAGGTGATCGACCGCTGCGCCGCGATCCCGCTGCCGGCCGAGCCCCCGCCCGAGGGCTTCACGCGCGGGATCGGCTTCGCGCTCGGGTTCAAGAACGTCGCGTACAGCGAGGGGTTCGACGACTCCGCCGAGGCGACCGTGACGCTGCGTCCCGGCGGCCTCGAGGCCGAGGTGCGGACGGCGGCGGTCGACTCGGGCCAGGGGCTCGACACGGTCGTCGCCCAGATCGTCCGCACGGAGCTCGGCGTCGAACGGGTCGCGGTCCTGCCGGCGAGCACGGCGGTCGGCTCGGCCGGCTCGAGCTCGGCCTCCCGCCAGACGACGATGACCGGCGCCGCGGTCCAGGCGGCCTGCCGCGAGCTCCTCGCCGAGCTCGACGGGCGACCGCCGACCGAGCCGGTCACGCGCACCGCCACCGCCCACCATCGCCCGACGACGGGCTTCGACGCCGACGGCCAGGGCGACATCCACGTCACCCTCTCGTTCGTGGCCGAACGCGCCGTCGTGGACGTCGACGACGAGCTCGGGCTCGCCCGCGTCGTCCAGATCGCCGTCGTCCAGGACGCGGGCCGGGTGGTCAACCCCCAGGCCGCGAAGGGGCAGATCGAAGGCGGGGTTGCGATCGGGCTCGGGCTGGCGCTCATGGAGGAGCTGCAGCTCGAGGACGGGCGGATGCGCAACGCCTCCTTCACGGACTACTTGATCCCGACCGTGCTCGACGTTCCGCCCGTGATCTCGGCGTTCGTCGAGGAGCCGGAGCCGGGCGCGCCGTACGGCGCGAAGGGGATCGGAGAGCACCCGACGATCGCGGCGACGCCGGCGATCGTCTCCGCACTGCGGGCGGCGACGGGCCGAACGCTCAACCGTGTCCCCGTCGCGCCCGACGACCTCCTCGGCCTTCGTCCTCCCGCGCCGACCGCGGGGCGAGCCCCGGTTCCGGACGTCGCCGGCCAGGAGACCACGGCGGAGTACGCCGGCCTCGGCCTCGGACAGCACGAACTGATGAAAGCGAGGTAGCCATGCACCAGGTAGCCGTCAACCGAAGCACCCTCACCGGCCGCGACTTCATCGAGACGCTCGACTGGACGGTCGCGGAAATCGAGGAAGCGCTGGCCGTCTCCGGCGAGCTCAAGGAGGCCTTCAGGAACGGCGTCCCGCACCGGCTGCTCCCGGACAAGACGCTCTTCATGCTCTTCCTCGACAAGTCGACGCGGACGCGCAACGCGTTCGAGTCGGGCATGACCCAGCTCGGCGGCCATGCGATCTACCTCGACGCCGAGAAGACGCAGGTCGCCCACGGAGAGAGCCCCAAGGACATGGGCGTGATCCTCTCCCGGTACGGGCACGGGCTCGCCATTCGCCACGACCTCGCGCCCTACGAGGGCAACGCCTGGATGCGGGAGATCGCGCGCTGGGCGGACATCCCGCTGATCAACCTCCAGTGCGACGTCGACCACCCGACGCAGACGCTCGCCGACCTGATGACCCTGCGCGAGGAGCGCGGCGAGAACCTCAGCGGGCTGCGCGTCGCCGTCTCCTGGGCCTACGCGCCGTCCTACGCGAAGCCGCTGTCGGTGCCGCAGGGCCTCGCGACGCTGCTCCCGCGCTTCGGCGTCGACCTCGTGATCGCCCACCCGCCCGGCTTCGACCTGATGCCCGAGGTGCTGGAGCGGGCCGAGGCCGCCGCCCACGAGGCCGGCGGGTCGATCAGCTTCGTCCAGGACATGGACGAGGCGTTCGAGGGCGCCGACGTCGTCTACCCGAAGTCGTGGGGCCGGATCGACGCTTTCCGCGACGAGCAGGCCGCGCTGGCCGAGTCGGGCGCGTTCAAGGACTGGATCTGCGACGCGCGCCGCATGGCGCTCGCCAATCCAGATGCCCTCTACATGCACTGCCTCCCGGCCGACCGTGGCAACGAGGTGACGGACGAGGTGATCGACGGCCCGCAGTCGGTCGTCTACGACGAGGCCGAGAACCGGATGCACACCGGCAAGGCGCTGATGGCGCTTACGATGGGGGCGTACGCCGAAGGAGGCGCCTCATGACGATCGCACCGTCTTCCCAGCCCTCCGCGACGGGTATCTCCCGGGAGCTCCGCCTGGTCGCACGTCCGGCGGGCGTCCCGGGGGAGGAGCTCTTCGAGCTCGTGGAGGAGCCGATCCCCGAGCCTGCCGTGGGCCAGCTGCTGATCCGCAACGCCTACTTCTCCGTCGACCCCTACATGCGCCCGAGGACCGGGGACGCCCGCTCCTACGTCGCCCCGTTCACGCTGGGCGAGGCGATGACCGGGGGCGCCGTCGGCCGCGTCGCGGTCTCGCGGCATCCGGACTTCGCCGAGGGCGACTGGGTGCTCCACCTGCTCGGCTGGCGCGAGTGGGCGCTCTCGGACGGCTCGCACGCGTGGAAGGTCGATCCGGGCGTCGCGCCAGTCTCGACCGCGCTCGGCGTGCTCGGCGTCCCCGGGTTCACGGCCTGGTACGGCCTGCACGAGATCGGGAGGCCGAGGACGGGGGAGACCGTCTTCGTCTCCGGCGCCTCCGGGGCTGTCGGCAGCGCGGCCGGCCAGATGGTGAAGATCGCCGGCTGCCGCGCCGTCGGCTGCGGCGGCTCACCGCAGAAGGTCGAGTGGCTGCGGGAGCTCGGCTTCGACGCCGCCTTCGACTACCGCGAGCGGCCGGTGGCCGAGTCGCTGGCCGAGGTGGCGCCCGAGGGGATCGACGTGTACTTCGACAACGTCGGCGGCGACCATCTCGAGGCCGCGATCGGCGCGATGCGCCGCGGCGGGCGGATCATCGCCTGCGGGTCGATGTCACGCTACGCCGACGACCAGCCGGCGGCGCCGCGGAACCTCTTCATGATCGTGACGAAGCGGCTCCGCATGGAGGGGTTCATGATCAGCGACCACTTCGACCGCTTCCCCGAGTACCTCGCCAAGGCGCGGGAGTGGGTGAGCCAGGGTCGGCTCCGGTACCGCGAGAACGTGATCGAGGGGATCGAGAACGCCCCGGGCGCGTTCCACGACCTCCTTCGGGGCGAGAGCATCGGCAAGGTGCTCGTGAAGGTCGGCCCCGCCGACTGACGTGTACCGCAGCGTCCTGGCCGCCGTCGACGGCTCGGAGCACGCGGAGCGGGCGCTGCGCGAGGCCGTCGACCTCGCCCGCGCGGAGGGCGCGGCGCTGACGCTGATCACGGTCGTCGTGCCGCCGCCTCGGCCGGTCCTGGCCGGCCCGTACGCCGTGCCGGTGACCACGGATCTGGAGGAGCTCGAGCGGGAGGGCGCCCACATCGTCGAGCGCGCGGCGGCCACGGTCCCCGAGGGCGTGCGGGTCGAGACCGTCGTCCGCAAGGGCGCGCCGGGCCCCGCCGTCGTCGAGCAGGTCGCGGAGGGCGGGCACGACCTCGTCGTGCTCGGCTCGCGCGGCCGCGGGGCGATCCGCTCGCTTTTCCTCGGCAGTGTCAGCCACTACGTGCTGCACCACAGCCCGACCGCGGTCCTGATCGTCCGCTGAGGGCGATCAGCGGAGCGCGAAGCGGCTGACCGCGACGCCGGTCGTCGGCGAGGTGGCGAGCCGGTAGAAGCTTCCCGTCGGGGCCGACCCGCACGTCGGCGAGCAGGCTCGCCGTAGATGCCGTGGCTCGCGCAGGCGGGGACGAGCGACCCGCTGCGGACGAGCTCCGCCTCCCGGCTCGGCGAGGTCTCGCGGCGCGATCCCCCACGACGGAAGAGAGGGGGTCATCCGCGGGCGAGCGCCCGGTGGCCCCGCGCGGTCAGCGCCAGGTGCCGGTCGACGAGACCGTCCTCGGCCAGCTCCGCCGCGTGCCGCCAGGGCGGCCGGGGGTCTCGTTCGGCGACGAACTCGCGCAGGGCGGCGAGCGCGCCCGGCGAGGCCGAGAACGTCTCCCGGAAGACCATCGAGTCGAGGGCGAAGACGTGTGGTGCCTGCGTGCCCCAGAGGCTCGGTTTCACCTCGAGCCGCTCGACCGCGCAGCCGTCGACCTCGACGGCGTAGTCGCCGTCCGGCCGCTGCCGGATCTCGGCGACGGAGCCTGCCGGCGAGCGGCCGCGGAAGACGAGCGGCGGCTTCGGAACGGGCGCGGCCGGCTCGGGGCCGTCCGCGTACAGGTGCTGCCGCCAGGCCTCGCGCGCCGCGTCGTCGGTCAGCCACTCCCCGAGCAGCCGCTCGAAGTCGCCCTCGGCCTCCAGCAGGCGCTCGCCCAGATGGCGGCGGGCGCTGCTCTCGACGTGGGCCCGCCGGTGCTCCTCGCGGAGGTGGTGCACCTGGCGGACGAGCGCCTCGAGCTCATCCCGTGAGACTGCTCCCTCCACGATCCGAGGATCGCCGGTCGCCGCCCGCGGCGCATCGGTAGTTCGCCGAAAGCACGATCGGCGTGCCTGCGGATAGGCCGACCACGGCCGACTACCGATGCACCGAGGGCCCCGATCACGGAGTCTTCACCGCGTCGAAAAGGAGGCGACCGTGGAGCTGCTCTGCGTCAGGATCGAGAAGCCCGAGGAGATCAACCTCATCCTCGGCCAGTCCCACTTCATCAAGACCGTGGAGGACGTCTACGAGGCGTTGGCCGGGAGCTCGCCCGGGCTGCGGTTCGGCCTCGCCTTCTGCGAGTCCTCCGGTCCGTGCCTCGTGCGGCGCGCGGGCAACGACGAGGGCCTCGTCGAGCTGGCCGTTCGGAACGCGCTCGCGGTCGCGGCAGGCCACTCGTTCGTCGTCTTCCTGCGCGACGGATACCCGGTCAACGTCCTCAACGCCCTGAAGCTGGTGCCCGAGGTGTGCCGGATCTTCTGCGCGACGGCGAACCCGGTCGAGGTCGTCGTCGCCGAGACCGAACAGGGGCGCGCGATTCTCGGCGTGGTCGACGGAAACCCGCCCAGGGGCGTCGAGGACGAGGCGGATGTCGCCGCGCGGACGGCGCTGCTGCGCGAGCTCGGTTACAAGCTCTGAGCCGTGACCGACGCCGAGTGCGTCGCGTTCCTGCAGTGGGCGCTTCCGCGCCTGCAGCTGCGCTGGCCGGGGTTCAGGAAGGTGCGGCGGCAGGTCTGCCGCCGGATCGACCGTCGCGTCGGCGAGCTGGGCCTCCGCGGGATCGCCGCGTATCGCGCCCATCTCGAGGCGGCGCCAGGCGAGTGGGCGCACCTCGACAGCCTCTGCCACATCACGATCTCCCGCTTCTACCGCGACCGTGCCGTCTTCGACTTCCTGGGCCGGGCGGTGCTGCCCGAGCTCGCCGGGGACGCCGCGGCGAGGGGAGCTCCGCTCGAGGCCTGGAGCGCCGGCTGCGCCTCGGGCGAGGAGCCGTACACGCTCGCATTGCTGTGGCAGCTCGCTGTCGGCCCGGCCTTTCCGGCCGTCGCGCTCCACGTGCTGGCGACGGACGCGGACGAGACGATGCTCCGCCGCGCCGCGGCGGCCGAGTATCCCGAGAGCGCGCTTCGCGACCTCCCGGGCCCGTGGCGCGAGGAGGGATTCACGACGCAGGGCGGCGTGTACCGGCTGCGCGCCCGGTTCCTGCAACCGGTGACGCTCCGCCGGCACGACGTCAGGG
>DASSSO010000006.1:0-19523 GCA_035776735.1 Gaiellaceae bacterium
AGCCTCCACCCGTCCCGAAGCGGCAGGTCCCGACCGACCGACGGCGACTGGCACGCCCCTCTCCGCCCGGCATGTCCGAGCTGGAGGAGCACCTGCCCTTCCGGCCGTGTCCACTCGTCGAGCACGGGCGTCTCCGGAGTGATCCGGCCCTCCGGCGACACGGCCACGAACCCGCTCGGGACGAGCCCGAACCGGTTCTCGAACCGGGCCCCGCGCAGCTCGAAGGGCGAGAACGCCGGCGGCGGCGAGACCTCGCGCCCGCCGAACCAGCCGTCGAGCGCGCGCGTGAACTGCGGGTCGCGGATCCCGAGGCTCGCGTGCGTGATTCGGCCGCTCCGCGTGAGCAGGTTGAACGCGAACTGGATCGGCTCGAGGTGGGTATAGCTCGCGACCCGCCGGAAATACGCCGCGCTCTCGCTCGCCGCCTGCTGCGTGCGCTCGACCGCCGGCCCGCGCTCGAGCTCGTAGTCGACGAGGGCGGCGTCGACGTCCCAGCCGCGCCGCGCGAGGGCGTTGGCGAGCGCGATCGAGTCCTCCATCGCGAGCTTGGTCCCCGACCCGATCGAGAAGTGTGCGGTGTGCACGGCATCCCCGAGCAGCACGACCCGGCCGTCGTGCCAGACCCTGTTCGTCACCTTCGGGAAGTCGAGCCAGATCGAGCGGTTGGAAAAGAGCTCGCGACCGCGGAGGTCGCGCGCGAACAGCCGCTCGCAGTACGCCAGGTTCTCGTCTTCGGACATGTCCTCGTGTCTGGCACCGAGCCACGTCTCCCGCGGGCACTCGACGATGAACGTCGACATGTGCTCGTCGTAGGGGTAGGCGTGGACGTTGTAGAGCCCGTCGTCCGTCTCCTTGAAGATGAACGTGAAGGCGTCGAAGACCTCGTCGGTACCGAACCAGACGTACTTCGAGCCCTCGGGCTCGACCCTCGTGCCGAAGTCGCCCAGCCGGCGCACGAGCGAGTTCGCGCCGTCGGCGCCCACGACGAGGTCGGCCTCGGGCAGCTCCTCGACCTCGACCCCGAACTCGAGGTCGACCCCGAGCGCGAGCGCCCGCTGCTGCAGGATCTCCAGCAGCCGCTTCCGCGCGATCGCCGAGAACGAGTGGCCCCGCGAGCGGAGCTCGCGCCCCCGGTAGCGGATGTCGACCCGGTCCCAGCGGGCGAACGTGTCCGTGATCTCGAGGTGCGTCTCGGGGTCGGCGTCCCGGAGCGAGCCGAGCGTCTCCTCGCTGAAGACGACGCCCCAGCCGAACGTCGCATCCGGCGCGTTCCGTTCAGCCACGTGCACCGCGACGCCGGGATCCGCCCTCTTCAGGAGGATCGCGAGGTAGAGCCCGGCGGGCCCGCCGCCGACGACCTCGACTCTCACGAGATCGCCTCCGCGAGCCGGTCGAGCTCCTCGGGGTCGGCCACCGTCGGGAAGAGGACGAGCTCGTCGCAGCCGGCCTCCTCGTAGCCGCGCAGGAAATCCTTGACCGCCCGCGCGCTCGTCAGGTTCTCCGCCACGATCCGCTCTGCGAACGGGCCTGTGAACGCGTAGTAGTCCCGCAGGTAGGCGTTGCCGCGCTCGGCGTCTCCTCCCAGGCAGAAGTAGCCCTGGCCCCAGAGGCGGGGGGCGTCCGGGCGCCTGAGGTCCCGCCAGGCCGCCTGCGCGCGCGCGACCGCCGAGGCGAACGCGCGCGGCGGACCGCCGCCGTGCGCATAGCCGTCCGCGTAGCGCGCCATCCGGGAGAACGCCTGGCCGCTGAGCCCGCCGACGAGGATCTCGATGCCGTCGCGGGCCGGGCCGACCCGGTCGCCGTCGACGCCGCCGCGGATGTAGGCGAGCTGCTCGGCGAGCTTCCGCCCGCGGCCGCGCGATTCCACGCCGGCCGCCTCGTAGTCCTCGATGCGGGCGCCGACGCCGAGCCCGAGCGTCAGCCGGCCGCCGGAGAGCGCGTGGACGGAGGCAGCCTGCTTCGCCAGCAGCCCGGTCGGGCGGAGCGGCCCGACCGCGATCATCGTCGCCAGGCGGACCCTGGACGTGACGCCGGCGGCGCCGGCCAGCGCGGCGAACGGTTCGAAGCTGTCGTAGACGACCCGGTCGAGGACGGCGAGCGACGAGAACGGCCCCGCGTCGGCGTGGCGCGCCCAGTCCAGCACGAGCGGTCCGCTCGCGCCCGGCACGGTCGTTGGGAGCCCTACTCCGACGTTCATCCGACGTGAAGCTTCACACTTCCGGCCACATGAGCTTCTTCGAGCCGTCCCCGTTCGACACCCACTACGGCCTCGAGCTGCTCGACGCGACCGACGAGGTCGTCACCGGCCGGGTCCTCGTGGGCGAGCATCTCCTCCAGCCGGTGGGCCTCGTCCACGGCGGCGTGCACGCGGCGATCGCCGAGGCGCTCGCCTCCATCGGCACCAATGTCGGGGTCATCCCGGACGGGAAGATCGGCCTCGGGCAGTCGAACAACTCCAGCTTCCTGCGCCCGATCCGCGAGGGGACGATCCATGCCGTCGCCCGCCGCCGTCATCGCGGCCGGACGACCTGGATCTGGGACGTCGAGCTGTCGGACGACGGGGGCCGTCTCTGCGCCATGAGCCGCGTCACGATCGCGGTCCGGGACCTCTGAGACGGAAGAGCCCCGCCGGGCGGGGCTCTTCGCTACGGCTTCTTCGGGCCCTTGCCCTTGTCCGAGGGCTTGCCCTGCTTGCCCTTCTTCTTCCCCTTCTGCGGCTTCGTCTTGTGCGTCTTGCACTTCCCGAGCTTGTCTCCGCGCTTCATCGCGCGCTGCACCTTCCGGGCGCCTCTGACCTTGACCGTCTGGTTCTTGCCCTTCTTTGTCTTGTGGCACATCGTGAAGGTCGCAGTGGCGCATGGGCCAAGCGCGTCCCCGTGCCGGAGATGCGCCTTGACGGCGTTCTTCGAGACACGGATCGTGCGGAACGGGTTCTTCTTCGAGCCGGTCCGGTGACAGATCGTCACCTTGCGCTCGTACTGAGAGGCTGACGCCGGAGCGCCGGCCGGCGAGATCGCGGCGCCGACGGAGCCCATCCCGGCGACCGCGAAAGCGGCGACCGCGCCGGCCAGGGCGCCGACGGTGACGCCTCGCCTCGAGCCTATCCTCATCGTCCTCGGAACCTCCTGGTCGTTTGCGACGTGCCGCAGGATGCGGCCGGGGGGCCAGTGGGCACTGTACCCCCGTCATCGGCCGCCGAACCCCAACTCTTGAAGCTCGGGGCTCAATGGGTTCAGAGACAGCGCACGGGCCCACGCGTCGCGCCGGTCACGTCCCTCGCTCGCGAGGCCGAGATCGAGCCAGAGTTCCCAGTCCCCGGCGTCTCGCTCGAGACCTCGCCGGAAGCTCTGCCGGGCCGCGGCGACCTCGCCCGAGGCGAGCTGCGCCTCGCCGAGGAGCCGCCAGGGCTCCGCCGACCACGGCTCCAGCGTCCGGGCGGTCCTCGCGCGACCCGCAGCGACCGCGTAGTCGCCGCGATCGGCGGCCGCGACGGACGCGGCGAGCGTGCGGTTGCCGGCGTACGCAAGCACCATCGTAAGGCAGAGGACTGCCGGAGCGAAGGCCGCGGCTCGGGGGATGCGGGGCCCGCTCGGTGGGACGACCATGGCCGCCCCGCACGCAAGCGCGGCGATCGTGACCGCCGGGAGCTCCCACGCCCAGTCCTGGGCCGCATGGGCGAGAAACGCCGCGTACGGCGCGAGGGCGATGGGATCCCGTCTCCCGGCCAGCGGCGCGGCCAGGGCGACAGCGAGCAGTAGCAGCCCGATCGGCCCGAGCTCCACGAGCGTCTCGAGGTAGAGGCTGTGCGCGTCCCGAACCGGCTGGGGGATAGGACGCTCGGCGAGCCAGGTACGCGCGTACGTGCCCGCGCCGGTTCCGAGGGTCGGCTCCGCCTCGTAGCTTCGCCACGCAATGCGCCAGTAGTCGGCGCGGCTGCTTCCGGCGACGCTGAAGAGACGCTCGCTACCGACGCCGTGCACCGGCGTCGGCGCCGCCGTGAACGCGTCGGTGGCACCGTCGGGTCCGCCCAGCCGGATCAGGACGACGGTGGCCGCGAGCAGCGGCAGTGCGACGAGGGTGGCCGCGAACGCGGTCCGGAGCGCCCGCGGCACCCGGACCGTCGAGCGCCGGAGGAGCAGGGGGACGACGCCGGCAGCGCCGCAGAGCAGCACGATGGTGCCGGCGAGCAGCCAGCCGGCCCCGAGGGCGTGCGACGCGGCGACCGCCGCTCCCGCCGGAAGGGCAAGGGCGGCCGCGGTTGCCGCGAGCTGCAGCCGGCGGCAGTCGATCGCAACTGCGACAGCGAACCCGACGGCGAGCGCGAGCCAGGCGCCGCGCCCGAACGTGAAGTAGAGGGTCACCGCGAGGAGCGGCGCCGTCGCCGCTGCGGCCATTGCACGGGCGGTCTGCGATGCGCGGGCCGTGAATCCAACGGCGAGGAGGAGGCCGATCGCGGCGAGGAGGGCGACCCCGTTCGCGTAGCCGATCGGCTCCGAGAGCCGCTCGCCTGCGTTCGGGTCGGCCGAGAGCGGCACCTCCGGGTCGCCCACGAGCCAGCGGGCGAGACCGTATCCGCAGAGGAGCGTCGCCGCCCCCAGCGTCCCGGCGAGAAGCTGCGTCCCGGAAGCGGCCAGCGTGAGGACGGCCGCGGCGGTGAGGTAGAGCACCGCCCGCTGGAGCTCGAGCACGGTTGCGGAGACGTGCGTCGTCCAGGCGGCGGAGACCGCCGTCCACACCACGAAGGCTGCCAGCCCGCCCACGAACACGAGGCCTGCGCCGCGGGGCAGCCGTGCTCCGCGCGCGAGCAGGACGGCGAGGAGGGCGAGCAGGACGACGGCACTCCAACCCCAGGCGGTCGCCGCGTAGCCGCCTTCGTCGAGCCCGAGCGCCGAGACGAGCGCGGCAACGCCGAGCGCAGGGGCGGCCTCGCGGGCGCCCACGCGCTAGCGCCCCGTCGTCGAGAAGTGCTGGTAGTCCTTCGCGGAGCTCCAGCGCCCGCCCCAGTGCCACCCGACCGAGTCGAACGCCCGCACGAGCACGCTCGACGGGGTCGCCATCCCGGGCCGCCGGCGAGAACGGTCGAGAAAGGCGCGGCCGGCAGGCGGCTCCACGAGCCCGCCGTGGACGTAGGGATTCTCCACCGTGTTCACGTCGATCGCCCGCCCGTAGGCGTGCTCGGACCAGCGCCTCGTGCCCTCGACGTGGCGGCAGTTGAAGCCCGACGTGTTGTCGGCGGCCATCGAGCGGTCGTCGCTCCCCCGGTAGACCTCGACGCCGAGCATCCGCCTGATCGGGAACCGGGCCCCGTAGAGGCGCCTGAAAACCGTGAGGACGTCTCGCACCTCCGCGGCGTTGACGACGAGGATCCCGACGCGCGAGCGGCCCCGGAAGTCCCAGTGCCGGAGCCGGATCGCCCGTAGCTGCGCGGGCCTGAGCGGACAGCCAGGCCGCCACGAGTACGGGAGGTCGGCCGCCGAGACCCGGGAGACCTTCGCGCTGAACGGCGGGGTCGTTGCGGCGCCGGCGGCGGGCACGAGCAGGAGCAGGGCGACGGCGGCGAGCTTCGCCATGGCCCGAGGGTAGTCTCAACGGCCGTGCGATCGCTCGCCGCCGTCCTCGCCGCCGCCGGCGCGGCCCTCGCCGCGTCCGGCCCGACGGCCGGCGGAGCGTCACAGTGCGCGGGCAACGTCGCGAGCCGGCTGCAGACCGTGGGCAACGCCGCCCAGCTGATCACGGTCCAGGCGCCGAGCTACCGGACGACCGGCGCCGCGCTCCGCCTCTGGCAGCGAGGGCGCGACGGCTGCTGGCGGCCGGTCGCCGGTCCCTGGACGGCCCGCGTCGGCTGGAACGGGCTCTCCGACCGGCGCCGCGAGGGGGACGGGACGACGCCGACCGGCGTCTTCACGCTCGGCAGCACGATGTACGGCAACGCCCCGAACCCGGGCGTCCGCTACCGGTACCGGCGCCTCCGGTGCGGCGACTGGTGGAACGAGGACCCCCGCTCGCCGACCTACAACACGTTCCAGCACGTGCCCTGCGGGACCCGGCCGCCCTTCCGGACGACGACGCCGGGCCTCTGGCAGGAGCGGACCGCCTACCGCCACTTCGTGGTCGTCGAGTTCAACATGCGCCCGGTCGTTCCCGGCCGCGGCTCGGGCATCTTCCTCCACGCGAAGACGGGGAGCTCGACGAACGGCTGCATCAGCCTGCCCGCCGCCCGGCTCGTGCAGGCCCTCCGCTGGCTCGATCCGGGGAAGCGGCCGCGAATCGTGATCGGCACTGCCGCGACCTTCCGCCGCCTCTAGGCAACGGTTGAGCATCGGTTAAGCCCGCTCTGCGGCCCGGACGACCGCGTACGCTTCCGCGAGCAAACGCCGCGGAGGAGAACCCCCTCCTTCGCGGCACGATCAGGAGAAACGGATGAGCGAAGCGCGGAAGCGCACCACGCCGGCCGAACGGCCGCGCCCGTGACGGCGCCGGAGAAGGCCGGGTCGTCCTCGACCGGGCTCGAGCTGCTGCCGTCGAAGCTCGCCGTTCCGGAGCTCCGCCCGGGCCTGGTTCCCCGTCCGACGCTCGTGAGCCGTCTCGAAGTTCCGACGAGCGCGCGGGTCGTGAGCCTGAGCGCACCCGCCGGCTACGGGAAGACGACGCTCCTCGCGCAGTGGGCGGCCGACGATCCGCGCGAGTTCGCGTGGCTGTCCCTCGACCACCGTGACAACGACCCGGCGTTGTTCCTGACCTACCTGGCCGCCGCGGTCGACGGTATCGAGCCGGTCGACGCGCGCGTCTTCCGCGCGGCCGCCTCCGGCGGAAACTCGCTCTGGACGATCGGGCTCCCGCGCCTGGGCGCTGCGCTGGCGGCGATCGATCGGCCGATCGTGCTGGTCCTCGACGACGTGCACGAGCTCCGCGAGCGGGACTGCCTCGACGCGCTCGAGCCGATCGCGAAGCACCTTCCGGAGGGGGCGCAGCTCGTGCTCTCAGGGCGTTCCGAGGGCGGCCTGCCGCTCGCGCGCCTGCGTGCGGCCGGCCGGCTGCTCGCACTCGGCCCGGCCGAGCTCGCGCTGACCGACGGCGAGGCGAAGGCCCTCCTCGCCGCGGCCGGGATCCGAGTGACCGACAGGGAGGCGGCCACGCTGAACGAGCGGACCGAGGGCTGGGCGGCCGGCCTCTACCTCGCGGCGCTGGTCGCGCAGGAGGCCGGCGCGGACGGGCTCTCGTCCTTCGCCGGCGACGACCGGTTCGTCGTCGACTACCTTCGCGACGAGCACTTGTCCCGGCTGAAGCGTACGGACATCCAGTTCCTGACGCGGACCTCGATTCTCGACCGGATGTCGGCCGTGGCCTGCGACGACCTGCTCGAGCGGAGCGACTCGGCGCGGAAGCTCGAGACGCTCGAGCGGACGAACTGCTTCGTCGTCCCGCTCGACCACCATCGCGAGTGGTACCGGTATCACCACCTGTTCCGCGACGTCCTGCTGTTCGAGCTGGACCGGCTGGAGCCCGAGCTCGTCCCGGCGCTGCACCGCCGAGCCGCATCGTGGTCCGAGCGCAACGGCCTGCCCGACGCGGCGATCGAGCATGCGGCGGCGGCCGGCGACAAGGCGGAGGTCGCCCGCCTCGTGAGCATCTTCGCGCTCCCGTTCTACCGGAGCGGCCGCGTCGTCACGGTCGAGCGCTGGTTCGAGCGCTTCGACGACGGAGAGTTGCGCTCCTACCCTGCGATTGCCGGTTTCGCCGCGATCGTCAGTGCGTTCCGTGGGCGGCCGGAGGAGGCGGAGCGCTACCGCTACGCGCTCGAGCGCTCCGAGAACGACGGGCCCATGCCCGACGGCAGCTCGTCGCCGGAGCCCTGGGCCGCGCTCGTCCGCGCGATGCTCTGCAACCACGGAGTCACCGAGATGGGAGCCGACGCGGGGCTCGCGCTCGACGGAATGCCTCCGTCCAGCTTCTTGCACCCGGTCGCTCTGGGCCTTCAGGGCCTCTCCATGCTCTTCGACGGCGAGATGGAGAGCGCCTTGGAGCTGCTGAAGCAGACTGCGGAGGAGGCGGCCGGGAGCGGCGCGGTCTACGTCGGCGTGATCGCGTACTCGGAGCTGGCGCTCGCGGCCCTCGAACGCAACGACCTCGAGAGGGCGGAGGCCGAGCTGGCCGCTGCGCGCACACTCCTCGACCGGCAGCCGATCGAGGAGTACGTGGCGGCGGCGCTCTACCTCGCCGCGGCCGCGCGGGCCGCGCTCGCGAAGCGCCAGTCCGCGAGCGCGCGCGAGCTGCTCGTGCGCGCCACGCGGCTGCGGCCCCAGCTCACGCATGCGGTTCCCTGGTTGGCCGTCCAGACGAGCCTGGAGCTGAGCCGCGTGCATCTCGCTTTCGGCGACGTCGAGGGCGCCAGGATGCTGTTCCGGGAGGCCTCCGACGTTCTCGGCAGACGGCCGGAGCTCGGCGCGCTGAGGGAGCAGGTTCGCGAGCTCGAGAACCGGCTGGCGAACACCGCGACCCTGGAGGACGGCTGGGCGTCGACGCTCACGGCCGCCGAGCTGCGGCTCCTCCCGCTGCTCACGACCCATCTCACCTTCCGCGAGATCGCCGAGCGCCTCTACGTGTCGCGCAACACCGTCAAGAGCCAGGCGATCTCCGTCTACCGGAAGCTCGGCGCCTCCAGCCGCAGCGAGGCGATCGACCGCGCGCTCGAGCTGGGCCTCGTCGACGCGCCGGTCGCGTCCGGCTCCAGCTTCACCCCAGCGGGGTGATGCGCGGAGCGCCGCGGAGGCGTGCAATGGGTACTGGCCCTCATGGAGGATTACCAGGTCACGCTACGCAGGCTTGCCGTCCGTGACGAGCGGTACATCGAAGGGGTGCTGCAGGCCGATCGCGCGAACCCGACGCTGGCTGGCCTGGACGAGCGCTCGCAGGCGCTGATCCGGATCGGCGCCCTGATCGCGACGAACGCGGCACCCCCCGCCTACATGGAGTCGGTGAACGCCGCACTCCGCGCCGGTGCATCGCACGAGGAGATCGTCGGCACGCTGATCGCGTTGCTGAAGACGGTCGGCGTGGCGCGTGTCGTCACCGCCGCGCCGAACCTGGGGCTCGCGCTGGGCTACGACGTCGCCGAGGCGCTCGAGCTCGTCGAGAACAGGTAACCAGCTCAGCCCGGGATCTTCGTCAGCAGAGCGACTCCGACGAGGTAGACCACCAGCACGATCAGCGAGTCGCGCCCGATCCCGAACCGTTTCTTGTCCAGCCGTACGAGCAGGCCGTAGGCGAAGACGCCGGTGACGACGGCACCCAGCGCCCCGAGCCAGAGCGACTCGGCGCTGGCTGCGGACAGGACGGGGCTGCCGGCCAGGAGATCTGCAAGCAGGAAGAACGTGAGCTGCATGGCGTTCCCGCCGTAGATGTCGCTCATCGCCAGGCTGACGGACCCGAGTCGGACTGCCTGGAGCCCACTGGAGATCTCGGGCAGTGCCGTGACCGCAGCGAGGATGGTGGCGCCGAAGACAACGCCGTTCATGCCGAGATCGTCTGCGAGCTCGTTGCCGGTCTGCTCGAGCATCACGCCTGCCACGAGCGTGATCGCGGAGGCCAGCAAGAAGGCCCCGACGACGGCTCGGGTCGACATCCGCTCGAAGAGATTCGGAGGCGTCTCGGCTCGCGCAGGCTCCTGGGCGGTTTCGGAGGGGATCCACACCGGCCTCCTTCGCGCCCGGTTCAGCCCGAGCATGCCGAGCAAGAAGAACACGACGATCGCAATCGACGCGGGACTGACCGAGCCCACGGCGGTCGACTCCGGCAGGAAGCCTCCCATGACCGCGATCGTCACGAGAACGATCACGAGCATGCACTCGATGAGCGGGTTCGTGTCCGAGACGAGCGAGGTCAGTGGTCGTGGCCGGCGCGACGTCGCGTCCAGGAAGACGAGCACCAGCGTCTGGATCGCTATGCCGCCCAGAAGGTTCCCTGTGGCCAGGGCGAGATGCCCGCTGAGCGCGGCAGAGGAGACGATCGCGAGCTCCGGGAGCGAACCGGCGAGGCCGAGGAGGAGCATGCCGCCCACGGCGTCGCCCAGCCGAAGGCGGTCGTCGAGGACGTCGGTCGCCTTCGAGAGATAGAGGCCGGCGATCCACGTCGCGATTCCCGCAGCGACGAAGACGATCACGATCGCCGGCGTGCCCCACGAGCTCATAGGCCATCTCACACACGGCGAAGCGGCCGGACATCGTGCCGAAGGGATGATGAAGAGCGCACGGTTTGCCCGTTTTCGGGTGGGGAACGGCACCGATCGTGCCGAAGAACAAATCGATGCCTTCGCTGACGGTCACCGAGCACGAAGGTCTCGTGCGGCTCGAGCTCGGAGGCTTCGCCCGAGGCGAGGGCGGCTCGCTCCAGGAGGCGGCCGACGAGCTCATCCGCTCGCTGCTCGTCGTCGTCGCGGCGGTCCGCGCGAGCGGCTTCCGAGCATCGTCGGAGCTACTGCCCGATCTCGAGACGATGGACTTTCTCCACGAGCTCGGTGAGATCGCGGCCGCCGGCGGCGACATCCGCAGCCGCGTCTTCGGCTAGCCGCTACTGCCGGGCCATCGCGATCTTGAGCCGCTCCTCGGGCGAGATCAGATGGTCGGCGTCCGCGGCGTCCTCGCCGAGGTCGATCTGCACCCAGTTGATCCTCCCGGTGAACTTGCTCGACTCCGCGTCGTAGTCGTCGCTGACCGTCGAGCCCGTCTCGCGTCCCACGTCCGCGGTCTCGTCGGCCGAGAAGATCAGTGGCTGCGTGTGCTCGACCCGTCCTTGCCCCGCGGTTTCACCGTCGACGTAGAGCGTCACGTTGCCGCCCTTCGCGAGGCCGCCGCCGTCGTAGGCGAACTCCATCCGCACCTGATGCTCCCCCGCGGGGACGGGCGACTCGCTTTCGACCGTGAAGCGCGTCACGCCGAAAAAGCTATAGCAGTACTTCGCCCGCCCTTCGTGCAGGTAGAGCGCCCAGCCGCCGAAGGCGCCGCCCTGGGCGACGAGGACTCCGCTGCCGCCTCCCTCCGGCACGACGATGTCTGCCGTCACCGCGTGCGACTTGTTCTTGATGTTCACGAGCGAGCTCTCGCTGAGCCGTCCCATCCCCGCGAAGAGCAGCTGCGAGTTGCCCCGGATGAGGCTCGGCCGCCCGGCGGTCTCGGCGTTCAGCCGCTCGACGCGGCGGTCGTCGAGTGGGAGGACGTTGTACTTCCTGGCCTCGTCCAGGAACAGCTGCTGAAGCTCGGCAAGCTTCTCGGGCATGTCGGCCGCGAGGTTCCTGGACTGCGTCCAGTCGGTGTTCGTGTCGTAGAGCTCCCACTCGTCGTCTTGGAGGTGCGGAAGCTCCGTGCCCATCACCCACGGGATCGAGTGCCTCGTCACGGCCGTCCAGCCCTCGTGGTAGATGCCGCGGTTGCAGAACATCTCGAAGTACTGCGTCGCGCGCCGTTCCGCGGCCGCGGCGTCGTCGAAGGAGTACGCCATGCTCACGCCGTCGATCGGTCGCTGCTCGACGCCGTGGACGACGCGCGGCTCCGGGATGCCTGCGGCCTCGAGCACCGTCGGGGCGATGTCGATGACGTGATGGAACTGGCTGCGGATCTCGCCGCGCGCGCGCACGCTTCTCGGCCAGTGCACGATGGTGCCGTTGCGGGTGCCTCCCCAGTGCGACGCGACCTGCTTCGTCCACTGGTAGGGCGTATCCATCGCGTGCGCCCAGCCGACGGCGTAGTGGTTGTACGCATGGGGGCCGCCGAACGCGTCGATGTTGCCGGCCATCATCTCGACCGTCTCCATGGCAGAGGCTCCGTTGAGCGTGAAGTACTCGTTGAACGTCCCGTTGATCGTCCCCTCGGCGCTCGCGCCGTTGTCGCCCACGATGTAGTAGACGAGCGTGTCCTCGAGGATGCCGAGATCCTCGAGCGTCCCGACGAGGCGGCCGACCTGGTGGTCCGTGTGCTCCAGGAATCCCGCGTAGACCTCCATCTGGCGCGCGAGCACCGGCTTCAGCGCCTCGGGCATCTCGTCCCACGCTGGGATCTCCGCCGGACGCACCGTCAGCTCCGCGTCCTCGGGGATCACGCCGAGCTCCTTCTGGCGGGCGAAGATCTCCTCCCGCAGCGCGTCCCAGCCCTGGTCGAAGCGACCCTTGTACTTCGCGGACCACTCCTCGGGCACGTGGTGCGGCGCGTGCGTCGCGCCCGGCGCGTAGTAGACGAAGAAGGGCTTGTCGGGCATGAGCGCCTTCTGCTGGCGGACCCAAGCGATCGCCTTGTCCGTCATGTCCTCGGTGAGGTGGTAGCCCTCCTCGGGGGTGCGGTCGGACTCGACCGGGATCGTCCCCTCATAGAGCGCCGGGTAGTACTGGTTCGCCTCGCCGCCGATGAAGCCGTAGAAGTACTCGAAACCGCCGCCGGGGCTCGGCCACCGGTCGAAGGGACCCATCGGGCTCGTCTCCCACACCGGCACCTCGTGGCACTTGCCGAACTGCGCCGTCGAGTAACCGTTCAGCCTCAGGGTCTCGGCGAGCGGCGCGCACGTGTTTGGGCGCATCGAGCTGTAGCCAGGCGCGGAGGTGGCGAGCTCCGTGATCCCGCCCATTCCGACCGCATGGTGGTTGCGACCGGTGAGGAGCGCCTGCCTCGTCGGCGAGCAGAGGGCCGTGGTGTGGAAGCGGTTGTACCTGAGGCCGCCGGCCGCGAGGCGTTCGGCCGTGGGCGTCGAGCACGGCCCCCCGAATGCGCTCGAGGCGGCGAAGCCCGCGTCGTCGAGCAGGACGACGAGGACGTTCGGCGCGACCTCGGGAGGCCTAAGCGGCTCGATCGGCGGGAAGGTCGCCTCGGGGTCCTTCGCGTCCATCGGCAGCGTCCCCTCGTACGGGCGGTCGGGGATCGGCAGGACGTCGCGCTCGAGCTCGTCGTTCACCGGCATGGGGGCCTCCTCGTTTCGCAGCTGCGTCGCTCCACCTTCCAGGCGCTCGGCCGGGCGTTCATCGCCCAGAGGGGATGATGCGCCCGGACGCCCCGGGGGGTGTAATCGCTTCGACATGCTGAGGACCGCGCTTCTGCTCCTCGCCGTTCTCGCTCTCGCCGGCTGCGGCGGGGACGACCAGAGCGCGTCGGAGGAGTACGCCGACGACGTGTGCTCGACGCTGAGCACGTGGGTCACCGACGTCGAGGAGACGGTGACGTCGCTGACCGGCCAGGGACTCGCGATCAACCGCGAGGACATCGAGACGGCCGTCGAGGAGACGAAGGGCGCGACGGAGACGCTCGCCGACGACCTGCAGGCGCTGGGCGCGCCGGAGACCGAGGACGGGAACGAGGCGAAGAGCGAGCTCGAAAGCCTCGGGACGACGCTCGACCAGCAGCTCGCGACGGTCGAGGAGGCGCTCGACTCAGGCGGCGGCGTGACCGCCCTCGCCGCGACCGTGACGACGGCGATCTCCACCGCCGCGACCGCGGTCGACCAGGCGTACCAGGACCTGCAGGGGCTCGATCCCGGGGGCGAGCTCAGCGAGGCGTTCCAGGACAGCGACGAGTGCGACTCGCTTCGCGAGCAGCTCGACGAGATCGGCTCCGGCGAGGACGGCGGCTAGACGCGCCCTCGCGGGCGCAGCGCCTCGAGCGCGACACGTCCCCGGGCGAACGCGTCCATGCGGCCCCAGCGCCCCGGAATGTCGAGGAGCGCCAGCAGTCCGATGCTCTCGGGCAGAACCGGATCGACCAGGAGCTTGTCGTCCACGGGCTCGAGCCCGAGCATCGTGCGCAGGAGGAGCAGCGGCGTCCCGGTCGACCAGGCCTGCGGGCTGCACGCCGTCGGGTACTGGACCGGGTACTTCGTCACGCCTCGCTCGTAGCCGCCGAACGCCTCGGGGAGACGGCCCTCGAAGACCGCGGCCGCGTCCAGGATGCCCTCCGCGACCCGGGCGGCCTCCTCCTTGAACCCGTAGCGCCGCAGGCCCCAGGCGACGAAGGAGTTGTCGAAGGGCCAGACGGTTCCCACGTGGTAGCCGATCGGGTTGTAGCGCCCCTCGCCCTCGGCGAGCGTGCGCACGCCCCAGCCGGAGAACAGGCGCGGCCCCAGGAGGTGACGGACGATGGCCTTCGCCTTCGACTTGTCGACGATGCCGCTCCAGAGCAGGTGGCCGATGTTCGACGTCAGCGAGTCGACCTGGTTGCCGTCCGGATCGAGCGCCAGCGCGAAGTACTCCCCGTCTGCGACCCAGAAGTCGCGGTTGAAGCGGCGCTTCAGGTCGGCCGCCTGGCGCTCCAGGGTCTCGGCCAGCGCCGGGTCCTTCCAGACGAGCCGGGCGAGGCGGGCCCCGCGAACCTTCGCGTCGTAGGCGTAGCCCTGCAGCTCGCACGTCGCCCTCGGGAAGCCCGGCAGGCGGCCGTCGCGGTAGGAGATCGAGTCCCACGAGTCCTTCCAGCACTGGTTCTCGAGGCCGGTCTCCTCGTTGCGCCTGCGGTAGGAGACGTAGCCGTTCCCCAGCAGGTCTGCGTACTCGTCGATCCAGCGCAGCGCGGCCCGGGCCTCGTGCTCGAGGTCGCGGACGAGGCGCCGGTCGCCCGTCCAGCGCTCGTACTCGTCGAGGAGGACGACGTAGAGGGGCGTCGCGTCGGCGGTGCCGTAGTACGGAGAGTGCGGCCGCTCCTCGAACGCCGTCAGCTCCCCGTAGCGCAGCTCGTGCAGGATCCGGCCGGGGTCCTCGTCGCGGAAGTCGTCGCTGCGGCTGCCCTGCCAGGCGCCGAGCGCCTGCAGCGTCGTCGCCGCGAGCTCGGGCGTGAAGGGGAGCGCCTGCAGGCTCGTGAAGATGCTGTCCCGGCCGAACATCGTCATGAACCACGGCAGCCCGGCGGCCGGCAGGCTGCGCATGCCGGAGACCGGGGGCGAGAAGCGCAGCGCAGCGAGATCGACCAGGCTCCGCCGGTACGTCGCCTTCAGCGCGTCCGAGTCGCTCTCGAGGTGAGGTGCGTCGTCCAGCCACCGCTCCAGGCTCCGCTCCATGTTCGGCCGGGCGCGCTTCTCGCCCCGCTCGTACTTCGGCCGGATGTACGTTCCCCCGGCGCTCGCCGCGGTCACGACGTCCAGGTCCGTCGTCCAGGCTCCGTGCGGCTCGATGCGCACCGCGAAGGTCAGGCCCCGCTCGTCGAGCTTCGCCGGTGCCGTGGCCGAGATCATGGTCTGCCTCCCGTACGTCTCCCGCTCGTACCCGAGCAGGAGACGTCCCCGCTCGACCCTCGCGTAGTAGCTCCCCTTCTTCTCCAGGGCGTCCTTGACCTCGAAGAGGTCTGCGAAGTCGCTCGCGGCGTCGACGCGGACGGTGAGGTCGGCGGGCTGCTCGTCGTGGTTGAGGATCGTCAGCTCCTCGTGGAAACCGTCTCCGACGGCACGCCTCCGGATCACGGACAGCTTGGCGTCGACGTACACAGTCCCGGTTCCCGGGACGAGGAAGAAGCGCGTCTCGAAGTACTGCAGGTCGTCGACCGAGAGCGGGTTCAGTCGCTCCCCGTCCACCGTCAGCACCCAGGTCGAGAGGAAGCGGTTGTCGAAGGAGAAGAGACCGGTCGGATCCGTGAGCGAGGCCTCGATGTCGCCGCGGGAGTCGCTCACCACGAAGGTGTTGCCGTCGAGGATCTTGACGAGTCCGTCGTTCATGCGCTCTCACGGGGCGGGCCGGGGAAGAGGCGCTGGAAGAACACGAGCAGCTGGGGTTCGCCCTCGATGCGCATCGCGCCCCGGAGGATCGTCGCGAAGGCATTGAGCTCCCCGCCGGCGATGCCGTCGAAGGTGGCCTTGTCCGCACGGACGACGCAGTCGGCCTTCGCGTTCCTGTGCGAGACCGCGATCGCGCCCCTGTCGATCGCCACGAGCCATCGCTGTGTGCGCTTGCCGTCCGCGAGGTCGAAGCGCAACGTGCCTCTGGCCTTGGCCACCCGCGGGTCGCGTCCACGGGACTCGAGCTCGCCGAAGAACTGCGCGGTCGCATCGGTCATCTCGGCCTCCTAGTCTTCGGCTCGATGGAAGCGCTCGGCGCCGACCGGAGCATCATCCGGATGGCATGAATCACACCGTTCGGACGATGCGCGCCCTGATCCGGCCGGAGGAAGCTATGCGTGATGGCGAGTAGCGCGGAGATCGGCGCGGCCGAGCTGCCGGCGCAGCGACGCTGGCGGCTGCTGCCCTTCGGCGATCCGTCTCGCAAGAGCAGGATCGGCAAGGTCGTCGGCTGGCTCATCGGCGTGGCCCTCGCCGTCGGCGTCCTCCGCCTGCTCGGCGTCGACGTCCAGGGCTGGCTCTCGGACGTCTGGGACGCGCTCAACGACATCGGGCTCGGGTACCTGCTCGCCGGCTGGACGGTGCAGACCGTCCAGACGACGCTCACGGCCCTCGGCTGGTACTACATCCTCCGCGCCGGCTTCCCGCTCGCGCCCCCGTCGTACCTCCAGGTGCTGGCCGCCTACGCGACGGGGATCGCGCTGAACGGCTTCCTCCCGGCGAACATCGGCACGGTGGTCATGCTGCTGATGTTCGTCGCGATGATCCCGGGGTCGAACTTCCCCGGCGTGCTCGGCGGCATGGTCGTGCAGAAGATCTTCTTCACGGTCGCCGGCACCTTCGTCTACCTCTACCTCTTCCTCTCGGTGCCGGGCTCGTTCGAGCTCCAGCTCGAGATTCCGCACGACCACCCGTTCCTGACGGTGTCGGTGCTCGCGGGCGGGGCGTTCCTCCTCGTCATCCTCGGACGGATCTTCTGGCGGAAGCTGGAGGGGCTCTGGATCAAGGCCAAGCACGGCGGGGCGATCCTCGCCCGGCCGCGCGAGTACGCGCTCAAGGTCCTGCTTCCGTCGTTCGGAGCCTGGCTCGCGAAGCTCGGCGTGACGGCGATCTTCCTCGCCGGCTACGGGATCCCGGTCACCTTCCACACGATCATGTCCGTGATCGGCGGCAACTCGCTCGCGAACACGGTCTCGGCGACTCCGGGCGGGGTCGGCATCAACCAGGCGGTGAACGCCGCCGCGCTCAAGGATGTCACCGACCCAGCGACCGCGACGGCCTACTCGCTCGGGCAGCAGCTCGCCATCACCGTCTGGAACATCGGGTTCGCGGTCGTCCTGGTCGTCTGGGCGTTCGGCTGGACCGGCGGCAAGCTGCTCGTCAAGCAGTCGTACGAGGACGCGAAGACGACGGTGGCGGAGCAGAAGGATGCGCGCGCCGCGAAGAAGGAGGCGCGGCGGAACGAAGCGGATGCCTGAGTACGGCGAGGCCGTCGTGTGGAGGCCCGAGCCGCCGAGGCTCAAGCCGCTCCGGCTCCTCATCTCCTGGTTCTTCACGGCCGTCGCGCTGTACGTCGCAGCCCTGATCCTTCCCGGCGTAGACGTCACCGACTACAGCGGAGCCCTCCTGATGGCCGCCTGCGTGGCCGTGCTGAACGCGCTGCTGCCACCGATCGTCGCCGCCCTCCGGCTTCCGTTCACGCTCGGGCTCGGCTTCGTCCTCCTGCTCGTCGTCAATGCCCTCGTCCTCGAGACGGCGAGCGGGCTCATCGACTCGTACGAGGTCGACAGCTTCTGGTGGGCGCTCCTGGCCGCGCTCGTGGTGGCTGCGGTCGGGGTCGTCCTCGAGGTGATCTTCGGGACCGACGACGAAGGGGCCTACTCGTTTCGCGTCGTGCAGCGGATCGCGCGCCGCCAGGGCGCCGTCGAGCACAGCGACGTCCCGGGGATCGTCTTCCTGGAGATCGACGGGCTCGCGCTGCCCGTCCTCCGCCGGGCGATGCGGGACGGGAACGCGCCGACGATGGCGCGGTGGCTCGCCGAGGACAGCCATCGGGTCGTCGAGTGGGAGACCGACCTCTCCTCGCAGACCGGCGCGAGCCAGGCGGGAATCCTCCTCGGCTCCAACCGGGACATCCCGGCCTTTCGCTGGGTGGAGAAGGAGACCGGCACGCTGGTCGCCTGCTCGGGCCCCGACGACTGCGCGCGCATCGAGCGCGAGCGCGCCACCGGCAACGGCCTGCTCGCCCGGGGCGGCTCGAGCCGAGGGAACCTGCTCTCGGGGGAGGCGGACGAGGTCATCCTGACCGTGAGCCGGATCGAGGCCGAGAAGCGGGCGAACCCGGGGTACCGCGCGTTCTTCGCGAACGGCTTCAACGTCACCCGCTCGCTCGTCCTCTTCTTCTGGGAGGTCGTCCTCGAGTGGACCGCGGCGCTCCGGGCCCGGCGACGGGACGTCCACCCGCGGGGTCACCGAGGCGGGCTCTACCCGTTCATCCGCGGCGCGATGTGCGTCGTCGTCCGCGACCTGATCGTCTACGGCGTCCTCACCGACATGATGCGCGGGCGTCCCGCCGTCTACGCGACCTTCTCGAGCTACGACGAGGTCGCGCACCACTCGGGGCTCGAGCGGGCGGACACCCTGGAGGCCCTGCGGAAGCTCGACGGGCAGTTCGGGCGGATCGACCGGGCCCGCCGCTACGCGCCGCGCCCGTACAGGATCGTCGTCCTCTCCGACCACGGCCAGACGCAGGGCGCGACCTTCAAGCAGCGCAACGGCTACGGCCTCGACGACCTCGTCTCGCGCTCGATCGAGAACGGGCGCGTGTGGGAGCTCGCGGAGGGCGACGAGCAGCAGGCGATGGTCGGCCACGCGTTCGGCGAGGCGACCGGGGCGAAGACGAAGGCCGCGAAGGCGCCGAAGAAGGACGTGTCCGACCGGGAGGTCGTGGTGCTCGGCTCGGGAAACCTCGGGCTCGTGTACCTGATGGATGAGCCCCGGCGGCTGACGCTGGAGGAGATCTCGCAGCGGCACCCGCGGCTGATCCAAGCGCTTCGCGCCCACCCGCATGTGGGCTGGATCCTCGTGCGCTCCGAGGCGCACGGCGCGGTGGCGCTCGGCGGCGCGGGCGTCAACTACCTCTCGGAGGCCCGGGTGGAGGGCGAGGACCCGCTCGCCCACTTCTCGGCAGGAGCGCCGCAGCACCTGCTGCGGACGGACGGCTTCTCGAACGTGGCCGACATCATGGTCGGCAGCTTCTACGACCCGGATCTCGACGAGGGGTGCGCCTTCGAGGAGCTGATCTCGTTCCACGGCGGCCTAGGTGGGCCGCAGACGCAGCCCTTCATCCTCTATCCGGCCGACCTACCGCCGCCGGACGGCGCGATCGTCGGCGCGGAGAGCGTCCACGCGCTGCTCCTGGGTTGGCGGCGCCTGCTGAACGGCGCCGAAGACTCGTCGGCCCGCGAGCTCGAGGCGCGGCCGATCTGACCGACGACTTCGCATGAGCCTCGTCTAGGCCGTCGCCGTCACGCTCGTGGCGGTGGCCGTGGCGGTGGCCGCGATCCTCTATGTCCGCCGCCTTCGCGGGCACGAGCACGAAGCTTGGGTCGCCCGGGCCTCACAAGGCGCTGGTCGTCGTCGGCTTCATCTTCTTCGTCGGCACCGCCGTCTGGATCGCGACCTTCCCGGTCAGCATCTCGGTCTGAGCCGAGCCGAAATCGCCGCGGGTCGGG
>DASSSO010000073.1:0-2875 GCA_035776735.1 Gaiellaceae bacterium
TCAGCGCCCGGCGAACTTCCTTCGCTGCTTGTGCGCCTTCGAGATCGCCGCCCACCGCTTCCGCTCCTCCGACCGCAGGCGCCGATCGAGCTTGCGCTCGAGGTGCGCGAGCTCCCGCTGGAGCTTGAGGTAGCTCTCCCACCGCTCGGCGGGGAGCGAGCCGTCGGCGAGCGCCGCGCGGACCGCGCAGCCCGGCTCCGTGTCGTGGGCGCAGTCCGAGAAGCGGCATTCCGTCACGAGCTCGGCGACATCGGCGAAGGCCTTGTCCAGCCCGGCGTCGGTCTCCCACAGCTGCAGCTCGCGGAGCCCGGGCGTATCGATGAGGACGCCGCCTCCCGGCAGGACGAGGAGCTCGCGGTGCGTGGTCGTGTGGCGGCCGCGGCCGTCGGAACGAACGTCGCCGGTCGCGAGCCGACCTTCGCCGAGCAACGCGTTGATCAACGTCGACTTGCCGACGCCCGAGGAGCCGAGCAGGACGCCGGTCTTCGCACCGCCGAGGTGGGAGCGAAGCACGTCGACTCCCTCGCCGGCCACCGCCGTCACCACGTGCACCGGGACGCCGAAGGCGACCGCCTCGGTCTCGGCGACCGCCGCGTCGAGATCGGCGGCGAGATCGGCCTTGTTCAGGACGACGACCGGGTTGGCCCCGCCCTCCCAGGCGGTCGTCAGGTAGCGCTCGAGCCGCCGGACGCTGAAGTCGCGCTCGTCCAGCCCCATGACCAGGAAGGCCACGTCGACGTTGGCCACGAGCACCTGCTCCGACACGTCCGTGAAGGGCGTCTTGCGCGAGAACTTGCTGCGGCGGGGCAGCACCTCGTCGATCTGGTCGGCGCGCAGGCCGACCCAGTCGCCGACGACGGGAAGCTCGCCCGGCCCGGCGGCATGGCGGAGCCGCCCCGTGATCTCCACGAGGAGGTCGTCGCGCTCCGTGGCGACCTCCCAGGCGCCGCGGTGCTGGACGGCGACGCGGCCCGGCTCGAGGCCGTCGTGCGCCGTGAAGTGGTTTGCGAGCTCGTCGTTCCAGCCGAGCTGCGCGAGTCTCTGGAACTGCAATCTGGTCTCCTTGTCTGCGTAGGTGGACGTGCCCGATCGTCGCAGCGCCGGAGACGCGTCGGTCAGCCGAAGATGCTCAGGCCGCTGCGACGAAAGGGCGGGCAAGCTCGGTTGTCATTTTCCGCCTCCTCTCGTCGTGGGCCGGACGCACGCAGGGTAGGGAGTCGTCACGCTCCCGTCAAGAGCTCGGCGAGACGGCGGGCGCGGAAGTCGAAGATCTCGTCCAGCCAGCCGCGGACGAGGAGGCGGTTGGCGGCGCGGCCGGCCGGTCCGAGCGGGACGCGGTAGCGCACCCGATCCGTGACGCGCGTGCCGGTGTCGGTGGGCTCCAGGCGATGCTCGTGCACCCAGAGGCTGTAGGGGCCGCGGAGCTGGGTGTCGGCGAACCCGTGCGGCGGGTCCCAGTCCGTGATCTCGGTCGTCCAGCGGACCGGGACCCGAAAGAGGCGCAGGCGGTACCGGAGCTGGGATCCTTGCCGGAGCCGCTGGGGTGCCTCGACGATGCGGAAGCCGAGCCACGGCGGCGTGATCGCCTCGAGGTTCCGCGGGTCGGCGAAGAACTCGAAGGTCTGCTCCAGCGGTGTCGGGACGAGCTGCGAGCGCTCGAGCAGGTGCTCAGCCATCGAGGCCGAGCCGCCGGCGCCACGCCTCGCCGGCCGCGCGCCCCTCCGCCGTCTGGAGGAAGTGCTCGAACGGGACGTGCGCCCAGATGCCCCGGGCCGAGGCGAGCAGCTCGTCGCCGTCGTGCAGCTCGGCGTGGACGTCGAAGCGCCGGCCCCGGTCCCCGGCGAGCCGGGCGCTGATCGTCAGCTCACGGTTGATGTGCACCGGCCGCCGGAAGCGCACGGTCAGCTCGGCCGTCACCGAGGGCCAGCGGTACCAGGTCGCGAGGATCCCTGCCGCCTCGTCCAGGGCGGCGGCGACGAGCCCGCCGTGGACGAAGCCGGGGCCGGCCTGGTGATGCTCCGCGAAAGCGAAACGGGCCTCGTACGTCTCGATGCCCTCCGCGGTCGGATGCGGAAGCCGGATGCCGGTCGGGTTGTCGCCGCAGCCCCAGCAGGCCGGGTCGTGATGAGGCGGAATCGTCACGGTTCCGTCGTGGATTCAGCGGAGCCCGCCGCGCTCGAAGTGCGCCTTGAAGAAGTTCGCCGAGCCGGCCGTGGCCATGGCGGCCGAGGCGGAGATCTCGAGCGCCAGCGTCGCGGCGGCGACGATCTGCGCGAAGCGGTAGACCTTGCCTGGGCCGGCGCAGCCCATCAGGCCGAGCCAGGAGCGGGCGTAGGGGAGGGTCGTGCCGCCGCCGACCGTGCTCACCTCGAGTCCCGGCAGGCGCAGCGCGACGTGCACGCCGCCGTCCACCCGGCGGCCCGTCCCGTGGCACATGGAGCTCGTCCCGACCATGCCCAGGTCCTGTCCTGTCGCAGCGAAGATCGCGGCGATCACGGTCGCCGGGGTGAAGGCGACCGACTGCATCCCCGAGGCGACGGCGCCGTGCGTCCCCGCCCAGGAGAGCTCGAGCAGGTCGTCGACCGTCGTGCGCAGCACTCGCCGGATCGCGTCCTCGGTCAGCGTCGCCTCCGCGATGACCGTCTTCCCGTGGCCGCCCTGGAAGTACTCGTAGGACGGCTTCTTGTCGCCGCCCATGTTCGACTCGAGGAGCGCGCGGTCAGGCTTCACCGGCGCCCGCTCCATCACGTACCCCATGTTCAGGAAGTACGAGTTGCGGGTCATCATGTTCGCTCCGACCGCGTCGCCGGTCGTCCAGCGCCAGAGGACGTGACACATCGGACCGACGACGTGGGTCTTCACCTCGCGGAGCTTG
>DASSSO010000002.1:0-12784 GCA_035776735.1 Gaiellaceae bacterium
GGCCGTACAGCTGGTTGATTACCGCGGCCAGGATCGGCTCGCGGTAGTACTGCTCGAACTGCGCGTCCTGCGACGGGCTCAGGGCGTTCCAGCGGTCCTTGAGCTTCGTCGGGATGATCACCTCGTTGATCAGCGGGTTCCCGAGGCGGGAGACCTGCACCCACTGCTTCTGCTGGTGGAACCGGCGGACGCCCTGGCGCCGGTACTCGCGGATCTTCACGCGAGGTCGCTCCGTCGTCGCCCAGACGCCGACCGTGTGGTCGGAGTCGTCGAGCTGGGAGATCGGGATCTGCAGCGCGATCCCGTGCACCGCGTAGCCGGCGAAGAAGTCCTTCCCGCCGCCCTGGTTCCCGGTGCCCTTCCGGATCGCGACGAGATCGAAGATCGCGCCGATGTCCGCGAAGAACGCGTCCTCGCGCTGCCCGGCGAAGACCTTGCCGCCGCCGGCCAGGCTCGTGACGGCCGCAGCGGCCAGCTGGCGGTAGTTCGGCGTCGTCCGCGGGCCGATGTTGTTCGGCGGGGTCACGCCGCGCGCCACCACGGCCTCGTCGCCGCCGACGACCCGCGTGACCGTGTAGTCCTGCACGGTGTTGCCCAGGAAGAGCGTGTCCTCCCGGTTCTTGAAGCGGAACCGGTAGCTGACGTCGGCCTTGCCGTCGCCGCTCCGGTCGATGTGAATCGCGTACCGGGCCCGTGAGGAGAACCGGTACCAGTTCGGCCCGGCGGCCGGATCCTCGGCCGGGATCCAGTTCGCGATCACGGTGAGGTTGTTCGGCGCGTCCGGGCTCCGGAACGCGTAGAGGTCGGTCGTGTCGGCCGACGGGTCCTCGGCGATCAGCGGCGCTTCGCGATGGCTCGACGCCTGGCCGGGCTCGGGGCCCAGCGCTCTGACGGTGAGCACCGCGGCTGCGACGGCGATCCCGAGGATCGCGAGTGCGAGCGTGCGCATCGTGTGCGGCTCCTTTCTGTCCGGCGCCTGCGGTCGGCGCCGTTGGGGTCGCCGCTGATTCGCGCGGTCGCCCGGTGCGGTTCGGTCCCGGCCGAGCTCAGGGCACGCTGACGACCTCCGAGAGCGCCCAGGTGCCCGGCACGCCCTTCAGCTCGTGCTGTCCCCGGTCGGCGAACTCGATTCCCGAGCCGAGGACGAGGTCGCGTACCGTGCTCGAGGCGAGGATGCCTCCGCTCTCGGCGGCTGCCATGACGCGTGCGGCGACGTGGACCGCCAGTCCGCGCACCTTGCCGCCGTCGAGCTCGACCTCACCGGTGTGGATGCCCGCGCGGATCGTGATCCCTCGCTCGCGCAGCGCCTCCTCGAGCCGGACGGCGCACGTGACTGCGCGGGCAGGGCCGTCGAAGGTCGCGAGAAACCCGTCCCCGGTGTGATCGACCTCGCGGCCGCGGTGCGCGCGCAGCTGGGCGCGGACGAGCTCGTCGTGTTCGCGCGCGAGGTGCGCCCAGGCGGCGTCGCCGTGCTCCGCCGCGAGGCGCGTCGAGCCGACGATGTCGGTCAGCAGCACGGTCGCGAGCTGGCGCGTGACAACCGGCTGGGGTCTCGTCCCGGTCAGGAACTCCTCCACCTCGTCCAGCAGCGACGCGAAGTCGCCGGCGTGAAACGGAAGCGTGTCGGCTCCCGGAAGCTCGACGTACTTCGCGCCCGGAATGTGCTCGGCGATGTAACGGCCGAATGCGGCGCGGTGGTGGCGTGCGTCCGCGCGCTGGAGCACGAGCGTCGGGACGCGGATCGACTGCAGTACCGAGCGGACGTCGAGCTCGGTGACCCAGCGGTACATCGTCGCCGCGGCACGCCGGCCCATGGCGAGTCGCAGGTACCGCTTGAACCAGTGGGCGAGTGCGGCGTCGTGGGCCACCGAAGGCGCAGTCAGCGCGAGGATCTCGTCCGAGACGCCGAAGTGCTGCTCGTAGCGGGCGACGAGCTTCTCGGCGGTTTCCTGCGGCATCCCGATCGGGTAGTCGTCGGCGCGGCGCCAACGGGCGAACGTGTTGACGAGGACGAGCGCCGAGACCCGTTCGGGATGCGAGGCGGCGAAGAGCATCGCCATCGGACCGCCCTCCGTGTCCCCGATCAGCGCGGCCTGATCCATCCCGGCGGCGTCCATCACGGTCCGTACGTCGTCCATCCACTCCTCGAGCCTCGGCAGGGAGGCGAGCGGGACCGGATCCGAGATGCCGCTCCCTCGCTTGTCGAAGCACGCCACCCGGGCGAAGGAGCCAAGCCGCTCCCAATAGCCCGCCATCGAGGGCTCCTCCCACATCGCGTCGACGTTCGTGACCCAGCTCGTGACGAACACGAGGTCGAGGGGGCCTGAGCCGAAGACCTGGTAGCCGACGTAGCCTCCCTCGGCCGGGGCGTACTTCGTTTCCGGCGTGGTCACGCTCCTATCCTCGTTCCTGCGCGGCCTGCGATGGCGTCCTCGACGCCGTCGAGCGAGGTGATGATCGCCTGGCCGCCCGACCGGGCCATCGCGATCGCCGCCTCGACCTTCGGCCGCATGGAGCCCTCGGCGAGGGCTCCCAGCAGTTCCTCGGCCTGGTCCGGCGTCAGCGTGCGGATCTCCTCCTCGGCCGGCGTGCCGAACCCGCGCTTCACGGCCGGGACGTCGGTGAGGATCAGCAGGCGCTCGGCGCCGAGCTCGGCCGCGAGGACGGCGGACGCCCGGTCCTTGTCGATCACGGCGTCGATCCCCTGCAGCTTGCCGTCCCGCCGCACGACGGGGATGCCGCCTCCGCCGCAGGCGACCGGCACGGCTCCCGAGGCGACGAGCGCCCGTACCTGCTCGACCTCGACCGTCTCGAGCGGGATGGGGGAGGGGACGGTCCGCCGCCAGCCCCGGCCGACCTCCTCGACGAGCTGCCAGCCTCGCTCGCGCTCGAGCGTCTTGGCCTGGTCGCCCGAGTAGAACGGCCCGATCGGCTTCGTCGGGCGTTCGAACGCCGGGTCGTCGGGCGCGACCACCACGTGCGTGATCAGACAGATGACCGGCCTGTCCGCGGCGGGCCCGAGCTCGGTCTCGATCATCGACCCGATCTCGGCCTGCGTCTGGGCGACGGCGAGGTAGAGCGGCAGCGGAGGCACCTCGTCGGCCGAGCGCTCCTGCCTGAGCAGCTCGTTGCCGACCTGGGGGCCGTTCCCGTGCGTGATCACGATCTCGCCGTCGCGGAGGAGCGGCCGGAGCGCGTCCGCGGTCTGCCGCAGCCGGGCCGACTGCTCCGCGGCGGTTCCCTTGTCGCCCGGGCGGATCAGCGCATTGCCGCCGAGCGCGACGACGACGGTCATGCCGCGGCGTCAGGCGGCGGCGGAGCCGGGCTCCGCCCGGCGGTAGCCGCTGCCGGCCAGAAGAGCGAGGTCAAGCGACGGCGGCTTCGGCGTTTCCGGCGAGGAGACCGCGCTCGGCGAGCAGGTCGGCGAGGGTCGGCTCGCCGAGCTCCTCGAGGCGGTAGGTGACCCGGAGCGCCGGCTTGTCGAAGTCGACGACCCGCCGCAGGTCGATCGGCGTCCCGATCAGGACGAGGTCGGCGTCAGAGCGGGCGATCGTCTCCCTCAGCTCCTCGATCTGCTCGCGGCTGTAGCCCATCGCGGGGAGCAGCTCGGTGACGTGCGGGTACTCCTCGAGGGTCTTGGCGATCGAGCCGACCGCGAACGGACGGGGATCGACGAGCGCTGCGGCTCCGGCCGCCTTCGCCGCGAGGACGGCCGCGCCGTAGGTCATCTCTCCGTGCGTGAGCGTCGGGCCGTCCTCGACCGCGAGCACGCGCTTGCCGGCGATCTCGACGCCGTTCTCGACGACGAACGGCGACGCCGCCCGGACGATCTCGGCTCCGGGGTTGACGCTTCGGATCGACGCGAGCACGCGCTCGACTCCATCCTCGGGCGCGGTGTCGACCTTGTTCACGACGCAGACGTGGGCCATGCGCAGGTTGGTCTCGCCGGGGTGGTAGCGCAGCTCGTGGCCGGCGCGGTGGGGGTCGACGACGACGACGTGGAGGTTCGGCTTCACGAACGGCGTGTCGTTGTTGCCGCCGTCCCAGAGGATCACGTCCGCTTCCTGCTCGGCCAGGTCGAGGATCGCGCCGTAGTCGATCCCGGCGAAGACGACGTTGCCCTCGGCGATGTGCGGCTCGTACTCCTCGCGCTCCTCGATCGTGGTGTCGGCCGCGTCCAGGTCGGCGTAGTCGGCGAAGCGCTGGACGGCCTGCTTCGTCAGGTCGCCGTAGGGCATCGGATGCCGCAGGACGGCGACGCGCCTGCCCGCATGCCGCAGCAGCTTGGCGATGTGCCGCGTCGTCTGGCTCTTGCCGGAGCCGGTGCGCACCGCGCAGACGGCGACGACGGGCTTCGACGAGGTCAGCATCGTCCGCTCGGGCGCCAGCAGGCTGTAGGCCGCGCCGGCGGCGAGGACGCGCGAGCCGACGTGCATCACGTGCTCGTGCGTGACGTCGGAGTACGAGAACACCACCTCGTCGACGTCGTGCTCGCGCACGAGCTCCTCGAGCTGCGACTCGGGGTGGATCGGAATCCCTGCCGGGTAGAGGTGGCCGGCGAGCTCCTGCGGGTAGCGGCGGCCGTCGATGTTCGGGATCTGCGTGGCCGTGAACGCCACGACCTCGTACTCCTCGCGGCCGCGGTAGACCAGGTTGAAGTTGTGGAAGTCGCGGCCCGCGGCGCCCGCGATCACGACCCGTCTTCGGTCCATGAATAAAGCCTATTCAGTTTCCAGGACGGCGCCATCGTTAGAGTCGTCGCATGGCCCGCTTCGCAGACGCTGTCAACGAGCAGATCGCCTACGAATACGCCGCGTCGCAGCAGTACGTCGCGATCGCGGTGCACTACGACGCCGAGTCGCTGCCCCAGCTCGCCGCCCACTTCTACCGCCAGGCGGTGGAGGAGCGGAACCACGCGATGATCATGGTGCAGTTCCTGCTCGACGCCGACGAGGCGGCGCGGATCCCCGGCGTCGAGGCCCCGAAGACGGACTTCGCCGACGCACGGGAGCCGGTGGCGCTCGCACTCGAGCAGGAGAAGCGCGTCACCGACCAGATCGTTGCGCTCGTGGAGCTCGCGCGGGAAGAGGGGAACCTCGTCGGCGAGCAGTTCCTCCACTGGTTCCTCCAGGAGCAGCGCGAGGAGGTCGCCTCGATGTCCCACCTGCTCGCGACCGTCGAGCGCGCGGGCGACAACCTGCTGATCGTCGAGGAGATCCTCGCGAGAACGGGCGGCGAGGAGAGTCCCTTGGAAGCAGGTGCTCCTCCCGCTGCGGGCGGAGCGCTCTGATTCGCTGAAAGTCCCACGACTTTCAGCGACCCTATGAAGCCGGGCGATCGCTTCGCGATCGCGCGGCCAAGGAGCGCGGGAAGACGTCCTTGACTCTGTGGCCTGTTCGGCGGAACGGGCGAAGCCCGTTCCGCGGCGAAGGCGTTATGCGCGAATGGGTATCCGCGAGAGGAAATCACGGACCGCGTCGACGAGCGGCTCGACGTCGGCCGTGAACGGTGTGTGGTCCGAGCCGGGGAGCTCGACGAACTCCGCGCCCGGGATCCGCTCCGCGAGGTAGCGCCCGGCGCCGATGTCCACGACCCGGTCGCCCGTGCGGTGCAGGACGAGCGTCGGGACCCGGATCTCGTCGAGCAGCCCGCAGACGTCGATCTCCATGTTGATCCGCTGGAAGTCCGCGAAGGTCTCCGGGCTCGCGGCCTCGCGGAAGTAGGCCGCCCAGTCGCGGGCCATGTCGTCGCCCGCCGCCGCCAGGCTCGGCGCGTAGAGGTTCATGACGTCGACGCCGTGCTCCAGGCCGCCCCAACGGCGCATGTCCCGGTCGATCGCCGCGCAGAACTCCTCCTCGGTCGGGCCGAACGGGTGGTCGTCGGAACGGAGGTACCGCGCGGCGGTGCCGAAGAGGATCAGTGCCGCCGTGCGATCGGGATGCCTTGTCGCGAAGAGGATGTTCGCGGGGCCGCCGGCGTCCACGCCGAAGAGCGCCGCCCGCTCGGAGGCGGCGGCGTCCATGACCGCGCAGACGTCCGCGATCCGCGTCTCGAGGGTGGGCAGGTCGCGCACCCGGTCGGACATCCCCGTGCCGCGTTTGTCCAGCTGAATGACGCGGGCGAACTCCCCGAGCGCCTCGAGGAACTCGCCGCGGCCCGGCAGGCCCCAGCTCAGCTCCACGTGCGAGATGAACCCCGGCATGTACACCAGGTCGACCGGCCCGTCGCCGATCACCTGATAGGCGATGTTGACCTCGCCGCTCCTCGCGTACCGGGTCTCGGGCATCTCCACGCCTATGTTGTAACCGCGTAGAGCTGCCACGTGCCGGGGACGCCCTTGAGCTCCCTGGCTCCGCGGTCCTCGAACTCCAGGCCGGACCCGGCGACGAGATCCTTGACCGTCCTGGAGACGAGCACCTCGCCGGCCGCCGCCTCGGCCGCGACACGGGCACCGATGTGGACGGCGATCCCGCCGATCTTGCCGTCGTGCTGCTCGCACTCCCCGGTGTGGAGGCCTGCGCGGATCTCGAGCCCGAGCCCGTTCACCGCCTCCCGGATCGCCTCCGCGCAGCGGATCGCCCGCGCCGGGCCGTCGAAGACGGCGAAGAAGCCGTCGCCCGTCGTGTCGACCTCCCCGCCCCGGAACCTCGCCAGCTGCCGCCGGATGACCGAGTTGTGGCGCTCGAGCACCTCCCGCCAGCGGGCGTCGCCGAGCTCCGCCGCCCTCGACGTCGAGTCCACGAGGTCGGTGAAGAGCACGGTGGCGAGGATGCGGTCGGGCACGGCATCCACGCCGACTTGCTCGCGGGAGACCTCGTCGAGGAAGGACCGAGTGGCGTCGACGAGCTCCGCCGAGCTGCCGGTGAAGGGCGAGTGGTCGTCGCCGGACAGCTCGACGAGCCGCGCGCCCGGGATCCGCCTCGCGAGCTCGCGTCCGGCCTCGACGTCCACGACCCGGTCTTCTGTCCGGTGGGCGACGAGCGTCGGAACCTGAATCGCAGGGAGGGCACCCCGGACGTCGATCTCCCTGTTCATGCGCCGATACGCCGCGTAGGCGCCGGGGCTGGCGCTCTGCCGGAGGTACGCCGCCCACCGCCGTGCATCGTCGTCGTCGAGGCTCGGCGAGTAGCGTCGCATGATCGCAAGGCCGTGCTCGGGCGTCCCCCAGAGGCGCTCCTGCTCCGCGGTCGCTCGCTCGTAGTCGCTCTCGGTCGGCCCCCAGGGGTGGTCGGGCGCCCACAGCGTCCTCGCGGCGGTGCCGGTCAGGACGAGGGCTACGGTGCGCTCCGGATAGGTCGCTGCGAAGAGGATGCTCATCATCCCGCCGGTGTCGACGCCGAGCAGTGCGGCGCGCTCGGAGCGGGCCGCCCCTCTTGGCGTAGTGGGTCTCGGGGGGCATCCCAGCATTCTCCCGCCGCGGAACGGGCTTCGCCCGTTCCGCGGATGCCGCTCCTCGAGAAGGACGACGCCCGACGCTCAATCGGCCGCGCGGCGCGAAGCGCCGCTCGGCTTCACAGGGTCGCTGAAAGTCGTGAGACTTTCAGCGAAGCGGCTCGCGGAGTGAGTCGGCGAACGCCTCCATCTCGAGCTGCTCCCCCGTGACGTCCGCGAGCAGCTCGTCGGCGTTCAGGCGGTGGCCCTCGCCCCAGAGCTCGCGGAGCATGCTCCCGGCGTCGCGGCTCGCGAACCAGTCGGAGCCGAAGCGCTCGCGGAAGTGGGTGCGGAGCTGCGCCTGGAGCGCCCACGACCGGAGGTAGCCGGTGACGTAGAAGCTCGGGTCGATGTCGCCGAGGTAGTCCGTCCGGCTGGGCTCGATCTTGAGCGCATTCCCGAGGATCTCGACGTAGCGGGACGACATCGCCTTCTCGTCCAGCTCGGTCGCGGCGTGGAACTCGAGCTCGTAGAGGAGCTTCCCGCAGTAGCGGCGCAGGAGGTAGAGCGAGCCGGTGGCCGCCTCGGCCGCGAACTCGTCGGGCCGCGGGAAGTCGAGCCGCCGGGAGAGCCAGCCGGGCTCGAGCAGGAAGTGCTCCATCAGCGTCGCCCAGGCCTCCGTGACCGACACGTCGCCCAGGCGGCGCGCCTCGACGGGCAGATCCGGGTTCACGTGGGCGTAGTGCTCCGTGTGGCCGGCCTCGTGGAAGAGGGCGCGCCAGTCGTCGGCGCCGCCCATCGGCTGGATCACGAGGACGACCCGGCCGGGCACCTCGATCGGCGCGCAGAAGGCGCGCGGGCTCTTCTTCGGGCGCTGCTCGATGTCGAGCTCGACGTTCTGCTGCGAGCGGAGGTCGATCCCCAAGTCGGCAAGCGAGACCTCGAGCGCGGGCATCATCTTGTCGGCCGGGAACGCCTCGTCCCAGCCGGGAGCCCGGAAGACCCGGGCGACGTCCCAGCGCTGCGCCTCCCCGAGCCCGACGCCGGCCCTGGCGCGGAAGAGCTTGTCCGCCTCCTTCTCGTACAGCGCCTCGGTCGACTCGAGCACGGCGCTGCACTGCTCCGCGAGCTCGTCCAGGCCGAACCCGAACCGCCGGTAGAGGTCGGCATAGGTCGAGGAACCGAGCCGCGGGACGGCGCCTTGAAGCGTCGCGAGGGCGTCGACGTGGATCGGGTTCATGTGCTCCTCCGTGAGGCGGTTCCGAGCCTCCTCGAGCCGCTCGCGCCGGGCGCGGTCCTCCTCGTTCGCGACCGTCGGCCGGATCATCCGGTAGCCGATCGTCTCGCCGTCGACCGTGGTCTCGAGCTGGGCCTCGAGCGTCGCGCTCTTCTCCGCGTGCTCGCGCGTCAGCTCGGCCAGGTAGTTCTCGGAGGCGAAGCGCCAGAGCTCGGAGACGCCCCGGTCGCCCCCGCCGGCGGCCTCGCCGAGCGACTGCGCCTGCTCGAGCTGCGACAGGTCGGGGTACGCCTCGTAGAGCGGCTTGAGGTCGAGCGTCTCCTTGTGGCCCGCGTAGTGGAGGTAGTACTCCTCGTCGAGCTCGGCGATGAAGCGGTCGACGCGCCCGCGGTAGGTGTCCAGCTCACGGCTGGTCGGAGGGGCGCTGGCCACGGTCGTAGGATAGTGCCGTGCGCCAGATCACCGTCCGGACGGAGCGGCGCACGCAGCTGCTCGAGATCACGCGCGACGTGCAGGCCGCGCTCGAGGGCACGAGCGCCGCGGCCGCGCTGGTCTTCGTCCCGCACACGACCGCCGGCGTGACGATCAACGAGCACGCCGACCCCGCGGTCGCGCGCGACTTCGAGCGCGCCCTCGAGCGCATGGTCGGCGACGAGTGGGGCTGGGAGCACGTCGAGGCCGGCGAGGAGAACGCGCCGTCCCACATCCGCGCGGCGCTGATGAGCCCGCAGGTCGTCGTCCCAGTTGAGGACGGCCGGCTCGCCCTCGGCACCTGGCAGGGGATCTTCTTCTGCGAGTTCGACGGGCCGCGCGACCGCAAGGTGCTGGTCACGCCGCTCTCGTGATCGAGGTCGACAACCTCAGCAAGCGCTTCGGGCAGACGCAGGCGGTCGCCGGGCTGAGCTTCCGCGTGGAGCCCGGCACGATCACGGGCTTCCTCGGCCCCAACGGCGCCGGGAAGTCGACGACGCTCCGCTCCATCCTCGGCCTGGTGCGCCCCGACGCGGGGCGTGCGGAGGTGCTGGGCGTGCCGTACGCGCGCCTCGACCGGCCGATCCAGCGAGTCGGCGCGGTGCTCGAGGCGAGCGAGGTCCATCCCGGGCGCTCCGGCCGGAACCACCTTCGCGTGCTCGCCGCGGCCGCCGAGCTGCCGCGAACCCGGGTCGAGGAGGTGCTGAACCTCGTCGAGCTCGCCGCGGGCGCCAAGCGGCGGGTGAAGGGCTACTCGCTCGGCATGCGCCAGCGGCTCGGCCTGGCGGCCGCGCTGCTCGGGGACCCGGAGGTCCTCGTGCTGGACGAGCCCGCCAACGGCCTCGACCCGGCCGGCATCCGCTGGCTCCGCGACCTGCTGCGCTCGCTGGCCTCCGAAGGCCGCACGATCCTGATCTCGAGCCACGTGCTCGCCGAGGTGGCGCAGACCGTCGACCGGGTGGTGATCATTCACCGCGGGCGGCTGATCCAGCAGGCGTCCATCGCGGAGGTGCTCGCCGGCGCGCACGGTGCGACGAGGGTGCGCACGCCCGACCCCGACCGCCTCCGCCGGCTGCTCGCGGCCGAGGGCGCGGACGTCACCGAGGCCGACGGTGCCTTACTCGTGGACACGCCGCCCGAGCGCGTGGGCGAGCTCGCGGCCGGGAACGGCGTCATCCTGCACGAGCTGAGCGTCGAGCGCGCGACGCTCGAGGAGGTCTTCCTCGAGCTGACCGGCGGGGAGACGACCGAGTGACCGCGCACGTCCGCGCCGAGCTCCTCAAGGTGCGCACGACGCGCGGCTGGTACGCGTATCTCGCCCTCATCCTCCTGCTCGCCGGCATCGCGGTCGCGGGCGACATCGGCTCGACCGAGGACGAGCGGCGCGGCCTCCTCGAGTTCCAGATCGGGCTCGTGGACGCCGTCGGCATCGCGGCGCTGATCGCGATGATCCTCGGCATCACGATCGTCACGACCGAGTTCCGACATGGGACGATCACGCCGACGCTGCTCGTCCTACCCCGCCGCGAGCTGGTCGTCGCCTCCAAGACGGTCGCCTCCGCGCTCGTCTCGATGCTCTTCGCGCTGCTGGCGCTCGCCGTGATCGCCGGGGTCGCCATCACGTGGCTGACCATCATCGACCAGGAGCTCCACCTGACCGACCGCGACCTCCTCGTCCGCGTGGCGCAGGTCTTCCTCCTCACCGTCCTCTGGGGGCTGCTCGGCGTCGCGATCGGAACGCTCGTCCAGAGCCAGGTCGCCGCGCTCGTCGGCACCCTGATCTGGATCTTCCTGGGGGAGGCGCTCCTGATGGGCGTCTTCGCCCTGCTGGACGTCGACCGGATGTCGGACTACCTGCCCTTCCAGGCCCTCGACGCCGCCGACGGCACGAGCGACGGGCTGCTCTCGTACTGGCAGGGCGTCGGCGTCTCGCTCGTCTGGATCGCGGCCGTCGGCGCTGCCGGCACCGAGCGGCTTCGGCTCCGCGACATCAGCTAGTCCGAGGGGCGCTACGCTCGGACGATGGCCGCGCCGGTTGCCCGGGACGACGAGCTCGAGCTCGAGATCGAGTCGCTCGCGTATGGCGGAAACGGCGTCGCGCGGTTGAACGGCTTCGTCGTCTTCGTGCGCCGCGGCCTGCCGGGCGACCGCGTGCGCGCACGGGTGACGAAGGTGCAGCGGCGACACGCCGAAGCGCTCGCGGTGGAGGTGCTCGAGCCGAGCCCGAAACGCGTGGAAGCTCCATGCGACCACTATCCGGCCTGCGGTGGCTGCCGCTTCCAGGATTTGGCCTATCCGTCTCAGATCGAGTCGAAAGAGGCACAGGTTCGTGACGCTCTCGTGCGGATCGGCGGCCTGCCCGAGCCGCCGCTGGAGCCGATCCTCCCGGCCGAGTCGGTCTTCCGGTACCGCAACAAGCTCGAGTACTCGTTCGCTCCCGGGCCGTCAGGGCCGGTGCTCGGGTTCCACAAGGCCGGCCGCTGGGACGAGGTGATCGACGTCGCCGAGTGCTGGCTGACGACGGATCTCGGCAACCGCGTGCGGGAGGCGGTGCGCGCCTGGGCGCGGGAGAGCGGGCTGCGGGCGTACGACCAGGCTGAGGGCACCGGCTTCCTGCGGCACCTCGTGGTCCGGGAGGGGCGGAACACGGGCCAGATGCTCGTCCAGCTTGTGACGGCGCCCGGCGAGTGGGCCCGCGACGGCTTCGTCACCGCGCTGCGGCGGTTCCCGGAGGTGCGGTCGATCCACCACGCGGTCAACGACCGGCCGGCGGAGGTGACGAACTTGCCGACGACGCTGCTCTGGGGCGACGAGGCGATCGAGGAGGAGCTGCTGGGGCTCCGGTTCCGCGTGCGGCCGAACGCGTTCCTCCAGACGAACACGGCGATGGCGGAGCGGCTGTACGAGCTCGCGATCGAGGCGGCGGGGCTCACCGGCGAGGAGACGGTCTGGGATCTCTACTGCGGGATCGGGACGATCGGGCTCGCGATGGCCTCGAAGGCGTTGACGGTGTGGGGTGTGGACGTCTCGGAGGAGTCGATCGCCTGCGCGCTCGAGAACGCCGACCTGAACGGGCTCGCGAACGCGGCGTTCTTCGCCGGCGACGTCGGGCAGGCGGTCGAGGAGCTGCGCGACCGGTCCGGCGACCCCGACGTGGTCGTCGTCGACCCGCCGCGCGCGGGTCTCTCGAGCAAGGCCGTCCGGCGGCTGGGGCGGATCGGCGCGCCGCGCATCGTCTACGTCTCCTGCAATCCGACCACGCTCGCGGGGAACCTCAAGCAGCTGCGGGAGGACTGGGGGTACGAGCTGAAGCGCGCGCGTCCGGTGGACATGTTCCCGCACACGCCGCACGTCGAGTGCGTCGCCCTCCTCGAGCGCGAGCCGTAGCGGCCACGGCCGTCCGAGCCGCGTTCAAGTGACAGTCACTGGGACGCGGCTCGCCGGGACAGGTCTGAGTGACAGTCACTGAGGCTGGTCTCGCCGGGCCACGCCTGAGTGACTGTCACTGGGACACGGCTTGCGCACCGACCTGGCTCGGATCTGGACATTCCTCAATGGCGTCCGCCGATCCGGGGTAGACCGACGCCATGGCGCGGCATCCTCGCCGAGAGCTCCTCGACGGCACCTTCCACGCCACGGCGCGAGGCACCAACCGAACGCGGATCGCCCACGACGAGATCGACTGCCGCGCGTTCATGGCGTTGC
>DASSSO010000129.1:0-17629 GCA_035776735.1 Gaiellaceae bacterium
GGGGGCTCCGAGCTGAACCGACATCGATTTCTCCCGGCCATCGTGGCGGCCGCGGCGCTGGTGGTGGCGGCGCCGGCGGCAGTCGGCTCCGGTCCCGTGGACCCGATCGTCGGCGGCTCGCCTGCGAGCCCCGGCGAGTACCCGGCGCAGGGCTACCTCGTTGTCGACCTTCCCGGGAACGACTGGTTCTGCGGCGGCACGCTCGTCGCCGAGCGCCTCTTCCTGACGGCCGCCCACTGCGTCACGGACGGCGACCTCGATCCGATCCCGCCCGGGGCGGCGACGGTGGCGCTCGGCGAAGTCAACCTCGCGGATATCGGCTCCGAGGACGAGTACGACGTCACCGCGGTCGAGGTGCACGGGGACTACGGGAGTCCCCAGGGGAACTCGAACGACGTTGCGCTGCTGACGCTGTCGCGCACCGCACCGTTCACGCCGCTTCCGCTCGTGGGGCCGAATCAGGAGGGCCTCTGGGACCCCGGAACGGTGGCCACGATCGTCGGTTGGGGGGCGACCTCCTCCGGCGGGCCGACGAGCAACGCACTGCTCGAGGCGCAGGTGCCGATCGTGAGCGACAGCGACTGCGACGACGCGTACTTCCCCGTGTTCGACGAGGCCACCATGGTCTGCGCGGCCGACGGGATCCACGACACGTGCCAGGGCGACAGCGGCGGCCCGTTGATGGTTCCCAACGGCAACGAAACCGCCTTCGTTCTCGTCGGCGTCACCTCGTGGGGCATCGGCTGCGCCGAGGAGCTCTTCCCCGGTGTCTACGCCCGCCTCGGCGCGCCCGGCCTGAACGCGTGGGTGTCCTCGCGCCTGGGAACCCCGCCGCCGCCACCACCACCGCCGCCGCCACCACCACCACCACCTCCTCCTCCTCCTCCGCCGCCTCCCCCACCGCCACCGCCACCGCCGCCACCGCCGCCTCCTCCTCCGCCACCGCCTCCGCCGCCGCCTCCACCACCGCCGCCGCCGCCGCCGGCGGCCCCGCCACCGCCGCCCCCGGTCGAGGTGCGGCCGGCACCGGTCGTCCGTTGCGTCGTCCCCCGACTGCGCGGGAAGACGCTTGCGGCCGCTCGGACGGCGCTCGCCCGGGCGAACTGCAGGCTGGGTCTCGTGACGAGGAGCTATTCCTCGGCTGTCCGGCGCGGTCGCGTTATCCGCCAGCGACCCGCCTCGGGCATGCGAAGGATCCGCGGCGCCCGAATCAGCGTCGTGCTGAGCCGCGGACCGGCGAAGCGCCGCTAGCCGGCGACCGCCTGCCTCCCTCGCTCGGGCGGAGGGCCCCGACGTACACGCCCGCCAGCACCAGGAGACCTCCGAGGACGAGCCCGGCGCCGATCGGCTCGTCGTCGATCCACGCCGAGAGGATCACCGTGACGATCGGGATCAGCACGAAGGTGTAAGCCGCGCGCGAAGCGCTCCACAGGCGAACGACGACCACATACAGCACGAAGACGGGCCCGGAGCCGAGCACGACCATGTATGCGAGGGCGAGCCAGGTCGCGTCGTCCTCCGGCAGGACGATCGACTCCCTCAGCACGAGCGAGAGGAAGACGAGGATGACCGCGCCGACGGCCATCCCGAGGGCGTTGACCGTCACCGGGTGGACGGGCGGAAAGCGACGGACGAGGACGGTCGCCTCCGCGAAGCAGAGTACGGCGCCGAGCACCGCCAGCAGCGAGAGCACGGGCACGGCTTCCGTCCCGGCCACCCCGGAGATCACGCCGATGCCGGCGACGGACAGGAACGTCCCGACGAGGGCCGCGAGGCGCAGGCGCTCCTGCCGCTGGGCGACCGCGAGGAGCAGCGTCGCGAGCGGGACGAGCGCAAGCAGCGTCTGCCCGAGCCCGGCGTGGATGCGCACGAGCGCGTAGTAGGCGAAGCTGAACGCGCCGCCGAAGATGAGCGCGCCGTAGACCAGCACGCCCAGCAGCGCGCGATCGCGCGGGATCGTCAGCCGCATCGCTGCCATCACGACGCCGAGGAGCGCGGCCGCGAGCAGGAAGCGCAGCCCCGCGCCCCACAGAGGGTCGAGCTCGCGGTTGCTGACCCGCACGCCGACGGCGTTTCCGCCCGCGAGCACCGTCCCGACGACGAAGGCCGCGAGCGCGGTGCCGTCCCGCCGGCGAGCCGTCGTCTCAGCCGCCGACGCCGGCAAGCAGGAAGGCGCGGTTCTCGCGCAGCATCTCGCGGGCGATCACAAGCCGCTGGATCTGGTTCGTGCCCTCGTAGATCTGCGTGATCTTGGCGTCCCGCATCATCCGCTCGACGGGGTACTCCTGCATGTACCCGTAGCCGCCGAGGATCTGCACCGCGTCGGTCGTCACGTCCATGGCGACGTCCGTGCAGTAGAGCTTCGCCATCGCGCTGATCTTCGTCAGCTCGGAGCCGTCGACGCCGTCGTCGATCATCTGGCCGCACTTGTAGAGGAGCAGGCGCGCGGCCTCGCAGCGCGTCTCCATGTCGGCCAGGGTGGCCGAGATGAGCTGGTGTTGCGCGATCGGCTTGCCCATCGTCTCGCGGTCCTTCGCGTACTCGAGCGCGTAGTCGGTCGCGCCCTGGGCGAGCCCGAGCCCTTGCGCGCCGATTCCCGGACGCGACCGGTCGAGGATCCGCATCGCGATCTTGAACCCCTCCCCCTCCTCGCCGAGGAGGTTCTCCGCGGGGATGCGCATGTCGTTGAAGAAGATCTCGCCGGTCGTCGAGCCCTTGATCCCCATCTTCGGCTCGATCCGGCCGATCTCGAACCCCGGCGTCGTCGCCTCGACGACGAAGGCCGAGATGCCGGAGTGGCCGGCGGAGGGATCGGTCTTCGCGAAGACCGTGTACAGGCCGGCGACGCCGGCGTTCGTGATGAAGCGCTTCGAGCCGTTGATGACGTACTCGCCGCCCTCGAGGCGGGCCTCCGATCGCATCGCCGCCGAGTCGGAGCCCGATCCGGGCTCGGTCAGCGCGTACGCGGTCAGCCACTCGCCGGACGCGAGCCTGGGGAGGTAGCGCTCCTTCTGCTCGTCCGTCCCGGCCAGCTTAAGGCCGAGCGAGCCGAGCTCCTGGACGGCGATGATCAGCCCACTCGTCGCACAGACCTTCGAGACCTCCTCGATCGCGACGAGCGTCATCAGCGCCGAGGCGCCGAGCCCGCCGTGCTCCTCGTCGTAGAGGACGCCGAAGATCCCGTGCTCGCGGAAGAGCTCGACGACGTCCCAGGGGAATTCCGCCAACTTGTCGATCTCGGCCGCGCGCGGCGCGATCCGCTCGCGCGCGAGCTCGCGGATCAGCCCGCGGATCTCCTGCTGCTCCTCGCTCAGCGGCTCGGTCGGCACGGTGGAGATCCTAGATCGGCCCTGTTAGGGTCCGCACCATGGCGAAGCGGGTTGCCGTCCTCATCGCCGTCTCCAGCCTCGTCGCGACGTCGATGGCCCTTGCCTCGGGCGGCAGCCGCGACTACGGCTGGGAGCTGACCCCGACGGGGTCGGCGGCGCGGCTCCGCGGGCTGTCCGTCGTGAGCGAGCAGGTCGTCTGGACGAGCGGGAGCCTCGGCACCGTCCTCCGGACGACGAACAAGGGTGCGACGTGGCAGTCGGTCGGGCCGCCGGGGACCGAGGCGCTGCAGTTCCGCGACATCGAGGCGTTCGACGCGAACACCGCGGTGATCCTCTCGATCGGGACCGGCACGGATTCGCGCATCTACCGGACGACGAACGGAGGACAGAGCTGGTCGCTCGTCTTCCAGAACGCCGAGCCGACGGCGTTCTACGACTGCATGGCGTGGTTCGACAAGCATCGCGGCCTCGCCCTCTCCGACCCCGTCGACGGGCGCTTCCGCATCCTCGGGACGAACGACGGCGGCCGGAGCTGGCACATCGTCGACGCGGACATGCCCCTCGCCCTGCCGGCGGAGTTCGCCTTCGCGGCCAGCGGGCAGTGCATCACGACCGCCGGCGGGCGCGACGCCTGGTTCGCGACCGGCGGCGACGCGGTCGCGCGGGTGTTCCACTCCGGCGACCGGGGGAACACCTGGACGGTCGCGAACACCCCGGTCCGCAGCCTGCCGAGCGGCGGCATCTTCGCGCTCGCATTCCGGGATCCGCGGCACGGGTTGGCCGCGGGGGGCGACTTCCTCGCACCGACGGCCTCCCCCGACGCGCACGCGCTGACCGCGGACGGCGGCGCGTCCTGGAGCCTCATCGCCGGCGCCCCGGACGAGTACCGCTCGGGCGCGCACTGGGTGACGGGGACGGACGCGATCATGGTCGGCCCGAGCGGCAGCGACGCGACGTTCGATCAGGGCCGCACGTGGCACGGTTTCGACGAGGGCAGCTTCGATACCGTCGACTGCGCGGGCGGCTTTGCCTGCTGGGCCTCGGGCGAGCAGGGCCGTGTCGCGTTTCTGACGCGCGGCTAGCGGCGCTTCAGATCTCTCGTCGTCGGCCCCTCGATCACCCGGCCGTCGGCCGCGTAGCGCGAGCCGTGGCAGGGACAGTCCCAGGTGCGCTCGGCGGGGTTCCAGTCCACGTGGCAGTACAGGTGCCGGCACACCGGAGAGAGGGCGTGGACCGTGCCGTCGTCGTCGCGGTAGACCGCCGTCTTCCGTAGGCGTCCGACCACAGCGCCCTCCCCCGGGCCGACGTCTTCCTCCGAACTCCGCTCGCCCGCCCGCAGGCGGTCGGCGAAGAAGCGGACACCGGTGCTCGCGTTCTCCTTCACGAACCGGCCGAGAGCGGACCGCGGCGGCAGGCGCTTGGCGTCGAACAGCTCCAGCCAGGGGTTCGTGCGTCCGAGGATCGAGTCGGCGATCATCATCGCCGCCGCCGTCCCGTTCGTCATGCCCCACTTGTTGAAGCCGGTCGCCGTGTAGACGTGGGGCGTCGTCCGGGCGACGCGGCCGACGTACGGCACCTGGTCGTGCGGCATGTAGTCGTGGGTCGACCAGCGGTAGGCGACCTCGCCCGCGCCGGGCCAGTGCTCGCGCAGGAACGCCTCGAGCTCGTCGTAACGGTGAGGCGTGTCGTCCTCCACCCCGACCTTGTGGCCGTTGCCGCCGACGTTGAGGAAGAGGCGGTCGCCGTCGCGGAGGGTTCGGACCGAGCGGGTCGGCGTGCCGGCGTTGAGGAACATCCCGTCCGGCGCCGCGCCGGGGTCGATCGGCGCGCAGAGCGAGTAGCTCAGGTGTGGATACGTCTTCGCGAAGAAGAGTCCGCGGTCGAGGATCGGAAGGTGCGTGGCGACGACGACGTCCCGCGCGCGGACACGACCCTGGTCCGCGATCACCTGGCAGGGATCACCGTGCTTGACCGAGTGCACGCGCGAGTGCTCGAAGACGTGGCTTCCCTCGCCGGGGATGGTCGCCGCGAGCGCCAGCAGGTACTTCCGCGGGTGGAACTGCGCCTGGTTCTCCAGCCGCAGCGCGGCGGTGACCGGGTACGGCAAGGGGGTCTCGCGGACGAGCGACGCGGGGAGCCCCGCGGCCCGCTCGGCCTCGACCTCCTCCCGCACCTGCTCGGCCTGCTGCTCGTCCTCCGCGTACACGAAGTTGTCCCTGCGCTCGAAGTCGCAGTCGATCCCGTCCTCCCCGACGAGCCCGGCGATTCGCTCGAGCGCGGCCTGGTTCGCCTCGGCGTACGTGCGCGCCCCCTCCTCGCCGAAGGCCTTGCGGACCTTCGTGTAGCCGAGCCCGTGGCCCGACGTGACCTTCGCAGTCGTGTAGCCGGTCGCGCCGTGCACGATCCGCTTCGAGTCGAGGAGCGCCACCGTCTTTCCCTCGCGCTTGAGGAGCACGGCTGCCGTGATTCCCGTGATCCCCGCGCCGATGACAGCAACGTCGACGAGGTACTCGTCCGTCAGCGCCGGGAAGTCCGTCTCCGGCGTCGTGCCGATCCAGAACGAGGGGCCGCCACGGGTCATTCGGGCCGGTGGCAGACGGCCTCGATGTTGTTGCCGTCCGGGTCGTGAACGAAGGCGGCGTAGTAGGTCTCGTGGTAGTGCGGCCTGAGACCCGGCGGCCCGTTGTCCTCGCCGCCGGCGGCGAGCGCGGCGTCGTAGAACGCGTCGACGGTCCGACGGTCGGGCGCGGCAAAGGCGACGTGGACGATCGTCGGGTCCCCGCGGTGCGAGACCCAGAAGTCCGGCTTCCCCTCCAGCCCGAAGCCGGCGCCCTCGCCGAACTCCATCACGACCTCGTAGCCGAGCGGCTTCAGCGCCTGCTCGTAGAACGCCTTGCTCCGTGCGTAGTCCCGGACGTTGAGGATCACGTGGTCGATCGGCATCGGCGGCTCCCTTCCCTCTTCGGGTTGTGACCGAAACTGTGCCCCTTCAGGTAATACTGCCCCGCTTCTGGGTCGCGAGCACCAAGCCAGAGACCGCACTCCGACGAGCCAAGGCTGGGAGCCTTGGTGAGGAGGAGGGTGGGCTCTGGCGCCGCGTGATCGCGACCCAGAAGCAGGCGTGTATTGCCTGGAGGGGCACTAGATTCTCCCCGTGATCCTCGAGCGAGGAATCGTGCGAACGCTCGATCCGGCGCTGCCGACGGCCTCGGCGCTTGCGATCGCGGGCGACCTGATCGCCGGCGGCGTCGGGACCCACGAGAATGCGCTCCCGAGCCCCGACCGCGTCGACCTCGGCGGACGCTGCGTCGTCCCCGGCTTCACGGACGCGCACGTCCACTTCCCGACCTGGGCGCTCGCGCGGAGCGAGGTGCGGCTCGAGGGCGTCGCGTCGGTGGAGGAGGCGGTGGCGCGCGTACGCGACGGGCTCGCGTCCGTGCGCGAGGGCGGCTGGCTGCGCGGGCGCGGCTGGCGCGATGCCGAGTGGCCCTCCAGGCCGACGCGCCAGGCGCTCGACGAGGTGGCCGGCGACGTGCCGGTCGCGCTTCTGGCGCACGACTCGCATTCCCTCTGGCTGAGCTCGGCGGCACTCGCGCGGGCGGACGGCGAGCTCGACGTCGAGGGCGGCGTCGTCGAGCGGGACGAGTCGGGCGAGCCGACCGGGATCCTGCGCGAGGAGGCCTGCTGGCAGTTCCGCGACCGGCACGTCCGGATCGCAGATGACGAGTACCTGCCGGCGATGCGCGAGGGGCTGCGGGTGGCGGCCTCGCGCGGGGTGACCGCTGTCCACGACAAGGACGGCTGGATCGGCGCGCTCCGCTTCTGGCAGGCGCTGGACGGAGAGGGGTCGCTCTCGGTGCGCGTCTGGCAGTCGCTTCCGGCCGAGCAGGTCGACGGGCTCGCCGTGCTCGGCCTGCGGAGCGGACTCGGCGACGGGATGCTTCGCCTCGGCTACTTGAAGGCGTTCATGGACGGGACGCTCGGCTCGCAGACGGCGCGGATGCTCGACGGGAGCGGCGTCGAGATCACGAGCAAGGAGGCGCTCGTCGAGATCCTCCGTCGGGCCGCGCCGGCGGGCTGGCCGGTCGCCGTCCACGCGATCGGCGACCTCGCGAACCGCGAGGCGCTCGACGCGTTCGAGGAGACGCGCGACGCCTGGGCGTCGCTCGGGCTCCGGCACCGGATCGAGCACGCGCAGGTGCTGGCCCCGGAGGACGTCGGGCGCTTCGCGAAGCTCGGCGTCACCGCCTCCGTCCAGTTCAGCCATGCCCCCTCCGACCGGGACCTCGCCGACCGCTACTGGGAGGGCAAGACGGACGGCGCGTACGCGTACCGCTCGCTCCTGGACTCGGGGGCGAGGGTCGCGAACGGCTCCGACGCGCCGATCGAGGAGCTCGACCCACTGGCCGGCGTCCGCGCCGGTGTCCTGCGGACGCTCGACGACCGCCCGGCGTGGCACGCGGAGCAGGCACTGACGGTCGAGCAGGCGTTCCAGGCGACGTGCGTGGAGCCGGCCTGGCTCTCGTACGAGGAGCACAGGCGCGGCAAGCTCGTCCCGGGCTTCCTCGCCGACCTGGTCGTCCTCGACCGCGACCCGCTCGCGATCGAGCCGGACGAGCTCGGCGACGTCCAGGTCGTCGCGACGATGGTCGGCGGCCGCTGGACGCACAACCCACCTCCCTGGGACTGAATTCGCCGCGGAACGGGCCTTGCCCGTTCCGCCGGAACGGCTCTGGGAGGGGGAGTTAGCAGAGTGCTCGTGGGCCGCGCGTCCGCGAAGCGGACGCCAGGCTTCATTGGGTCGCTGAAAGTCGCGAGACTTTCAGCGAAGCGAGCCGAACGCGCGGAAGAGGCCCCTGGCCGCTTCGACCGCGAGCGGGATGTGCTCGACGCGCAGCCGCTCGTTCGGCGAGTGGATGTTCCCCTCGGGCAGGTCGAAGCCGGTGATGATCGTCGGGATGCCCTTCTCGGCCAGGGCGGGCACGATCGGCAGGGTCCCGCCGACGCGGATCAGCAGCGGCCGTGCGCCGACTACGCGCTCGAACACCTCGAGGCCGAGCTGGATCGCGGGCGCGTCCGGCGGGATCAACCCCGGCGCGGCGCTCGACCAGCGCTCGACCTCCACGTCCGCCCGCTCCGGCGCCGCCTCGCGGAGCAGCCGCTCGAAGACCGGCGCGATCTCCTCCGGATCCTGGCCCGGAGCCAGCCGGATCGAGACGTTCGCCTCCGCGAACACGGGCAGCACCGTCTTCTGGAGGTGCGGCTCGCCGCCCACGAACCCGTTGACGGTCACGGCCGGCTGGGCCCACGTGCGCGCGTAGAACTCCTCGGCGGCCGCCTCGTCCGACGGGCGCGCCCCGCCCTCCTCGAGGACCTGCGAGCCGGGGTCGAGCTCCCCCCAGGCCCGGACCTCCTCGTCGGACGGAGCCGCGGTTCCCGCGCGGAGCGGCTCAGGTGGAAGGCCGTCCGCGCCCGGCAGGACAGCGCTGAGGGTCTGCATCAGCGCCTCCGTCGAGCTCAGCCCCGCACCGCCGAAGACGCCCGAGTGGAGATCCCGCTCGCCGGTTCGTACCCGGACGTGGAAATAGATCATCCCGCGCGTCGCGACGTGAAAGACCGGCGCCCCGGGCCTGAGCATCGCCGAGTCGAAGATCACGGCCGCGTCGGCGCCGCGCTCGTCCTCCGCGATGAAGTCGACGACCTGGTGGCCGCCGGTCTCCTCCTCCCCGTCGCAGACGAACCGGACGTTGACCGGCAGCTCGCCGGCCGCCGCGAGCTCCTCGGTCGCCTTCAGCAGCGCCCAGAGCTGGCCCTTGTCGTCGGCCGTCCCGCGCCCGTACAGCCATCCGTCCCGGACCTCCGGCCCGAACGGATCGGTCTCCCACTCCTCGACCGCGCCGGCCGGCTGGACGTCGAAGTGCCCGTAGCAGAGGACGGTGGGTGCTCCCTCGCCCCCGTCCGACGCACGAACCTCGCCGACGACGAGCGGAAACGTCTCGGTCTCGACGAGCCCGGCCTCGCCGCCCATCCTGCGCACGGCGCCAGCGACCCACTCCGCCGCCAGGCGCACGTCGTCCTTGCGCTCGGGGTCGGCGCTGATCGACGGGATGCGCAGCAGCTCCGAGAGCTCCTCGAGCCAGCCCTGCTTCAACTCGGCCACGAGGGCCGATCCTACTCAGGCGACGCGCAGCTTCTGCGAGTCAGCGAGCGCCCGCAGCTTCTTGAGGCTCTGGTTCTCGATCTGCCGGATCCGCTCGCGGGTGACCTGGAACGTCCGTCCGACCTCGTCCAGCGTCCGCGGCTGCTCGCCGTTCAGCCCGTAGCGCAGCTCGAGCACGCGCCGCTCGCGCTCGGACAGCGTGCCGAGAATCTTCACGAGCGCCTCGCGGCGGAGGATGTCCTCGGCGACCTCCTCCGGCTGCGGCGCCAGCTCGTCGGTGATGAAGTGCCCGAACTCGGATTCCTCGTCGTCGCCGACGGGCTTCTCGAGCGAGACCGGGGTCTGCGCGCTGCGCCTGATCTGGTCGACCTCGTCGACGGTGAGCTCCAGCTCGTCGGCGATCTCGCCCGAGCTCGGCTCGCGGCCGCGCTCGGCGCGCAGCTTGCGCTCAGTGCGCAGGATCTTGTTCAGCTTCTCGACGACGTGGACGGGCATCCGGATCGTCCGGGCCTTGTCCGCGAGCGCCCGTGCGACCGCCTGCCGGATCCACCAGGTCGCATAGGTGGAGAACTTGAACCCCTTGCGGTGGTCGAACTTCTCCGCCGCCCGGACCAGGCCGATCGTCCCCTCCTGGATGAGGTCGAGGAAGGGCAGCCCCTGGTTCCGGTACCGCTTCGCGATCGACACCACGAGGCGGAGGTTCGCCTCCACCATCGCCTGCTTTGCATCGTGGTCGCCGCGCTCGATCCGCTTCGCGAGCTCGATCTCCTGGGCGGCGGTGAGCAGGTCGACCTTGCCGATGTCCTTGAGGAAGAGCTGGAGCGCCTCGGTGGAGACCTCGCGCTCGTCGACCACCGGCTCGGCCTCGTCCTCGGCCTTCTCGACGACCTCGATGTGCAGCTCGTCGAGCTTGCCGTACAGCTCCTCGAGCTGGCCGGGCTCGAGCTCGAGCTCGTCGACGGCGACCGCCAGGTCCTCGGACGCCAGCTGTCCCGACTCCTGGGCGCTCGCGATCAGCGCTTCGAAAATGCCCTCAGCGGGCGTCGACTGCCCCGCTGTTCCCACTTGCTCCACCCGGTTCCCCTCTCCTGTCCGGTTGGTGCTACTCCCCGAAAGCCTGCTCGACCATGGCGCATCCTTCCAAAGGACCTGTCCCACCGCCATAGGCCGACCGGCCCATCTTTTGATTCGTCGGTCCTATTGTTCATGAACGCCCCTGCACGTCTTCAAGACGATCCAGCAGCCGCTTTGCTTCCCGTGAGTGGGGCGGCCCGAGCCGGATCGCCCGCTGGAGCTGCCGTTTCGCCTCCGCGACGTCACCCAGCCACAGGAGCATGAGGCCGAGGTGGAAGCGAACGGTGCCCGCCCGCGGGAACCGCCTGGTCAGGGGGCCCATCCGCGAGAACGCGCGCTCCGGGTGCTCCTTGTCGAAGCGCCCGACCGCGTCCGCGACGAGGGCGTCGACGCTCCTCGGCGCCAGCCTCGCGGCAGCCGTGAACTCGCGCCGGGCCGACATCGGGCGCTCGACCCGCTGGAGCGCGACCCCGTAGAGGAGCTTCGATCGTGCGTCCGGCCGGCGGGCCAGGCGCCGTAGGGCGGCGAGCTGGTCCGGCGCCTCCATCGCCCGGACCTCGGACGGGCCCTCGAAGCCCGGCACGAAGGTGGGCAGGCCGGGCGGAAAGCCGCGGAAGAGCAGGTCGGCCGCGCGGACCGCGAAGGCCGAGTCGGGGTCGCGGGCCCGCGTCGCCCGCCAGGCCTCGACCGCGCCGTCCGTGTCGCCGCTCCAGAAGCGCGCGAGGCCGAGGTGGAAGAGCACGGCGCCGCTGCGCGGGTGGCGCCCGGCGAGCTGCTCGAGCCGCTCGAGCGAGCCGTCCGGCCAGGCCGCGATCGCCTCCCCGGCGTCCGCCTGGAGAGAGGCGCCCCGTGCGAACGCGGCCCGTGCCCTCGCCCGCTGCCCGTGGGCATGCAGGCCGGCGGCGCGGCGGAGCCGTCGCGCCTCCGGATCGGTCCGCACGCCCAGGTCGACGAGGACGGGCGGGGCGCCCTCGGGCCGCGGCGCTTCCGGCTCGTCGCCCCCGCCGAAGAAGGCCGCGCCGCCCGCGACGCCGGCGGCCGCTGCGACCGCGACCGCGACGACGAGGATCACGCGTGTGCGCCGGGTCATCGGGCCTCACGGTAGCCCGAGGCTGCCTGGCTATCCTCAATCGAATGTCGACGCGGGACCAGGTTCGCGAGATCAGCGCGCGGGACGCGCGCGATGCCGACGCGCTGCTCGTGGACGTGCGCAGCGCCGAGGAGTGGAAGGTCGCGCACATCCCCGGCGCGCTCCACGTCCCGATGTCGCGGCTCGAGGCCCTGCTGCCCGAGCTCCTCGAGGACCGCACCCGCCCGATCGTGACGTACTGCGCGACCGGGCGGCGCTCGCTCCGGGTCCTGCCGGCGATCGACGCGCTCGGGTACGAGGACGCCGTCTCGATGGCGGGCGGCATCGTTGCCTGGCGTGAGCTCGGCTTCCCCGTCGAGTCCGAGAGCCGCCTCGACGAGGACAAGCGGGAGCGCTACAGCCGGCACCTGCTGATCCCCGAGGTCGGCGAGGAGGGACAGGGCCGCCTGCTGGAGACGAGCATCCTGCTGATCGGCGCCGGCGGGCTCGGCTCCCCCGCCGCGCTCTACCTCGCGGCGGCCGGCGTGGGACGGATCGGCATCGTGGACGACGACGTCGTCGACGCGTCGAACCTCCAGCGGCAGGTGCTCCACTCGACCGAGGGGCTCGGCGAGCTCAAGGCGCGGTCCGCGCGCAGGGCGCTCGAGGAGCTGAACCCGGACGTCGAGGTCGTCACCTACGAGGAGCGCCTGACCTCGGAGAACGCCGACCGGATCCTCGCCGAGGGCTGGGACCTCGTCGTCGACGGCGCGGACAACTTCCCGACGCGCTACCTGCTCAACGACGCGTCGGTCTGGCACGACATACCGGTCGTCCACGGGTCGATCTTCCGGTTCGAGGGCCAGGTGACCGTCTTCAAGCCCGGCGAGGGACCGTGCTACCGCTGCCTCTTCCCGCAGCCCCCGCCGCCCGAGCTTGCGCCGAGCTGCGCCGAGGGCGGCGTGCTCGGCGTCCTGCCGGGCGTGATCGGCTCGCTGCAGGCGAACGAGGCCCTCAAGCTCGCGCTCGGGATCGGCGACCCGGCGATCGGCCGGCTGCTCCTCTTCGACGCGCTCTCCGCGCGCCTCGACGAGGTGCAGGTCCGGCGCGATCCCGGCTGCCCGGTCTGCGGCGAGAGCCCGACGATCACCGAGTACGTCGACTACGTGGAGTTCTGCGCTCGATGACGACCGTCAGGATCCCCCCGACGCTTCGGGCCGAGACGGAGGGCGCCGCGAGCATCGAGGCGCGCGGCGAGACCGTCCGCGACCTGCTCGACGACCTCACCGGGCGCTTCCCCGCGCTGCGCGAGCGGATCTACGCCGAGGGCGAGCTGGCCCGGTTCGTGAACGTCTACGTCGAGGGCGAGGACGTCCGGATGCAGAACGGCCTCGAGACGCCGGTCCGCCACGGCGGCACCGTGATCCTGCTTCCGGCCATGGCCGGTGGCCGTTAAGTCGGTCCTCGAGCTCGTCGGGAACACGCCGCTCGTCGAGCTGACGCGACTCGCGCCGAAGCCGGGTGTCCGGCTCTACGCGAAGCTCGAGGGCCAGAACCCGACGGGGTCGATCAAGGATCGCGTCGCCAAGGCGATGATCGAGGCGGCCGAGGCCTCCGGCGAGCTCGAGCCCGGCCGCGAGCTGCTCGAGCCGACGAGCGGCAACACGGGCATCTCGCTCGCGATGGTCGCCGCGCTGAAGGGCTACAGGCTGACCTGCGTGGTGCCGGAGAACGTCACCGAGGAGCGGTTGAAGCTCCTCCGGCTCTACGGTGCCGAGATCGTCCTCTCGCCCGGCGAGGAGGGGTCGAACGGCGCCGTCCGGGTCGCGCTCGAGCTCGCCGAGCGGAACCCCCGCTACTTCCTCCCGTTCCAGTACGAGAACGAGGCCAATCCGCGGGCGCACTACGAGGGCACGGGCGCCGAGATCGCGGCGGAGCTCGACCGGGTTGACGCGGTCGTCGCGGGGCTCGGCACCGGCGGCACGCTGATGGGCGCCGGGTGCCGGCTCCGCGAGAGCTTTCCCGACGTCGTCGTGGCCGCGGCGGAGCCGCTTCCGGGCGACCCGGTCCTGGGCCTCCGGTCACTCGAGGACGGCTACATCCCTCCGGTCCTCGACGTCTCGCAGCTCGACCGGAAGATCTTGGTCTCGAACGCCGAGTCGGTGGCCGGGATGCGGGCGCTGCTCGAGCGCGAGGGGATCTTCGCCGGCGTCTCCTCCGGCGGCGTCCTCCATGTCGCCCGCCTGGTCGCCGAGCAGCTGGACGAGGGCGTCGTGGTGGCGATCCTCCCCGACGCGGGCTGGAAGTACCTCTCCGCGCCGCTCTGGGAGGCGGAGGACGTCGAACGGGCGATGGAGCACGCGCTCTGGTGGTAGTCCCGAAGGCGATCCGGGCGGAGCTGCTCGCGCACGCGCGGCAGGAGGCCCCGAACGAGGCCTGCGGGCTGGTCGCGTTCCGTGACGGCACGGCCGAGCGCTACCTGCCGGCCGACAACGCGCTCGAGAGCCCGTACCGGTTCGAGCTGCGCCCGCGCGACCCCGCCGACTTCTTCCTGGAGGACGAGGGGTACGAGCTCGCCGTCTTCCACTCGCACCCGCAGAGCGAGCCGCGGCCCTCGCGGACGGACGTCGAGAACATCGGGCTGTGGGAGGGCCGCCCGTATCTGATCCTCCGGGCGGACACGGGGGAGCTCGCCGCCTGGCGGATTGCGAACGGCGGCGTCGAAGCACTCCGGTTGGGTGAGTAGATCAGCCGTCGTCGTCGGAGCCGGGATCTTCGGCTCCTCCCTCGCGTACCGCCTCGTTCGCGACAGCTGGGACGTTACGCTCCTCGAGCAGCACGAGCCCGGGCACGAGCGCGCCGCCTCCGGCGACCAGTCGCGGCTGATCCGGTACTCGCACGGCACGGACGCCTGGTACACGCGCTCGGCGTGGCGAGCGCGAGAGCTCTGGCGCGAGCTCGAGGCGGAGACCGGCCGCGACCTCTTCATCCCGTGCGGCGTGGCCTGGTTCGGGCGCGCGGACGACGGCTGGGAGGCCGAGAGCGAGCGCGTCCTCCGCGCCGAGGGGATCCCGGTCGAGCGGCTGTCCGCGGAGGAGGGCAGGCGGCTCTTCCCGAGCTTCGATCCCGGCGACCTCCGGTTCGTCCTCTGGGAGCCGGACGCCGGCGTCCTCCGCGCCGCGGAAGCGACGAAGGCCACGGTCGGGGCGGCGCAGCGGGCGGGCGTCCGGCTCGTTCGCGAGGCGGCCGAGCCCGGCCGGGTGGAGGCCGACGCGGTCGTCTGGGCCTGCGGGGCCTGGCTCGCGGCGCTCTTCCCGGGCCTCGCGCCGCTCCGGGTCTCCCGCCAGGATCTCTTCTATCTCGAGTCCGTGGGCTGGGAGTCGCCGCAGGTGCCCGCCTGGGTCGACTACGACCGGTCGATCTACGGCGTGGGCGACCTGGGCACCGGCTTCAAGATCGCGCCGGACGTCGAGGGCCCGCCCTTCGATCCGGAGAGCGACGACAGGACGCCCGATCCGCGCCGGGAGCGCTTAGCCCTCGCCTATGCGGCGGAGCGGTTCCCGGCGCTGGCCGACGCCCCCGTCCGGTTCTCCAAGGTCTGCCCGTACTCGTTGACGCCGGACTCGCATTTCCTCCTCGCGCCGCACCCCGAGCTGGAGGGCAACTGGCTCTTCGGCGGCGGCTCGGGTCACGGCTACAAGCACGGCCCCGCACTCGGCGAGTACGCCGCGCGGGTGATCTCGGGCGCGGAGGAGCCGGACGGACGGTTCGGGCTCGGCCCGCGGGAGCGCGGGCCGAACCTCCGAACCGCCGGCACTACCTGACCGTGAAGAAGCCGCGCATCCCCATGCTGCGGTGGGGGGTGCAGTAGTACTCGTAGCGACCCTTCCGCAGTGTGACGGTGACGGTGCGCGTGCCCCTGAAGGCGAGGCCCGTAATCCGCTTGTTCCTCACGCCGGGCCCCGTCAGGACGAAGTCGTGAGCGGAGGACTTGTCCGCGACCGTGAACGTGTACTTCCCCGGCTTGAGACGGGTGACCTTCTTGCCGGCCTTCTTGAGCGTGATCGTGAAGCCGGGCCCGGTCGTGCCCGCGAGCTTCGTAGCGTTCGTCCCGGCCGGCGCCGAGAGCGGCAGGGCGAGCGCCGCGACGACGGCGATGGTGATGAGCGATCGTTTCACCTTGCACTCCTTCGGATTGAGCGACACTTGAGTTCTACGTGACCGACGTGCCGTCCGGATGGGTCGAGGCGAACGGCGCGCTCGAGCGGGAGTTCGCGTTCGCGGACTTCGCCGAGGCGCTCGCCTTCGTTAACCGCGTCGGCGAGCTCGCCGAGAATGCGAACCACCACCCCGACGTGGAGATCCACTGGAACCGCGTGCGGCTGCGGTGGTGGACGCACGTCACCGGCTCGATCACCGATCGCGACCGGGAGCTGGCCGACCGGACGAACGAGCTGCTCTAGGAGGTTTCCGGAGGGGGTGCCTCCGGAGGAGTGACTTCCGGAGGAGCGGCTTCCGGTGCAGCGGGTTCCTGCACAGCGGGCTCGGCAGGGGCGGCCGCCGGCGTCACGGCAGGCTCGGCGGCAGCGTCCTTCGCCGCCCGAAGCCGGTGGTAGAGCACCGTCCACGTCAGGGCGATGAACGGCGTGACGAGCGTCCCGCTGATGACGTTCGAGAGGAAGCTCTGCAGCCACTCCGCCACAGGGGACAGGACGAGGCCGAGGACGATGCTGAAGGCGATCACCAGCAGGATCGTGAGGACGATGACGCCGAACACGTTCCAGGCGTAGCCCCGCACGAGCTCGCGGCTGCGGCTGAAGGCGGCCCCGGCGGCCGACTGCTCGAGCACGATCACCGGGATGATCAAGGACCACCAAGTGAGGAGCACGAGGCCCGGGACGATGAACAGCACGAGGCCCACGGCGATCCCGAGCCCGGCGAGCAACCCGGCGACGATGATCGAGCCGAGCTGCGGGCGCACGCGCTCGAAGGTCTGGCCCATCGTGAGGTCGGCACGCCCGTCGCGGATGTCGTCCACCGCGCGCACCAACGCGCCCTGGACCCAGAAGATCGCCACCAGCGACACGATCGCGCCCAGGATCGCGCCGAACCACGTCAGCAGGAGGACGAGCAGGAGCGTCACGAGCGCGACACCGAGGTAGACGACCAGCGAGATCGGCAGCAAGTGCCGCCAGTGGGCCTTGTACATCGCCCACGCTTCGCTCAGGACGCCGGAGGTCGGGCTCACGGTGCGACCCTAACGCCTGGCGAGGGCGGCGTCGCGGATAGCGGCCACGATCTCGTCCAGCTCCTCGTCCTTGCTGAGGCAGGCAACCGCTCCGGCGTCGGCGAGCGCCTGGAGCTCGCGGAGGTTCGCGGACGCGGTCAGGCAGACGACGGCGACGTGCGGGCACTCCTGCCGCAGGACGGCGGTGGCCTGGACCCCGTCGAGTCCCGGCAGGCGGTAGTCCATCACGACCACGTCCGGATCGTGGTCGCGACAGAGCTGGACGACGTCGTTGCCGTTCTCCACCGCGGCCACGACCTCGACGTCCGGCCGCATGCCGAGAAGCAGCTCGAGCGCCTCGCGGAAGACGCGGTTGTCCTCCACGAGCGCGACGCGGACTACAGCGCCTTCTGGACCTTCCCGGCTTTCAGACAGCGGGTGCAGACGTAGGCGCGGACGGGCTTGCCCTTGAGGAGGATGCGGACGCGCTGCAGGTTGGGCTCGAAGCGCCGCTTCGTGGCCACCATCGAATGGCTCCGGTTGTGACCGAAGCCGGGCTTCTTTCCGCACACTGCGCACACCCTTGACACGGCGGCGGATGGTAGCGGAAGGTCGCTGCCGTAGCGGGCCGCGTCTCTTCGTTGAAAGTCTCACGACTTTCAACGACCCGATGAAGCCGGGCGGCGCTTCGCGCCGCGCGGCCCAGACGGGCTCGCAGCGCTCCTTCTACGGAAAGCGGTCTCGGCCGAACGGGCGAAGCCCGTTCGGCC